>JBKBOF010000419.1:0-500 GCA_046294955.1 Paracoccaceae bacterium | reverse complement strand
CCAACTCCGACACAGTGCGCTCGCCCTTCACGGCCTCCAGCGCCACGCGAGCCTTGAAGCCCGCGTCATGATTCCTGCGCTTCTTCATGTTCTGATCTCCTCGTCATTGGAGATCAGCAGACGTCAGATCGTAGCTTCCGTCACTGTCCGATTTTTGGGGAGGCGCTCAGATGCGCTGGATACCATTGCCGGCGAAGTCACCGCTTTCGAGGCGTCGGATCACAAGAGCCTTGCGATCATTGCGCGGACCCAGAAGGACGCCGCGAAACTCCATGACGATCTGGTCGCTCGTGGGTTTGAGACACGGCTGCTTGACGCGACATCCACCGGATTGTCGACGGGCGCCATTGTCTGCACGGCGCATCTCGCCAAGGGTCTTGAATTTGACCGGGTCATCATCCCCGACGCCAGCGCGGCGAATTACCGTACCGAAATGGATCGAAACCTTCTCTATGTCGCCTGCACGAGGGCGATGCACCGATTGACCGTCGTGGCCGTGG
>JBKBOF010000418.1:0-501 GCA_046294955.1 Paracoccaceae bacterium | reverse complement strand
CTTCATGCGCCCTGTCAGACGCACCACCATGGAGGTTAACGGCGCGAGCGTTAAACCTTGCTGAAGGACGGTGGCGTTCATTTCTGGTTTACCACCCCGACGAAAGTCGCAGGAAAAAATCGCATTCTGCCTCAAAGTTGCAGCAAAGACACGGCCTTGTCGCAAAACGACACAGCTGCGCGCCTGCCCGACGGCGCTTTTCGATGGGGACCGACATGAAAACTATCCGCCGCCTGCTGCTGGCGATGTGCACTCTCGCCTTGGGGTCTGCAACGGCTTTTGCCGGCAGCGCTTCCCTGGTGCTCGATGCGCGCACGGGCAAGGTTCTGTCGGCGGAAAATGCCGATACGCTGAACCATCCGGCGTCGCTGACCAAGATGATGACGCTCTACCTCACCTTCGAAGCGCTCCGGCGCGGCGATATCAGCTGGGACAGCAAGATCAAGGTGTCGAAGGCGGCCGCCGCCAAGCCGCCGATGAAGCTCGGCCTGAAGCCGGGCA
>JBKBOF010000417.1:0-507 GCA_046294955.1 Paracoccaceae bacterium | reverse complement strand
AGAGGGGCGAAGCACCGGCACATCTGGCCGGTCAGCTGGATGTGCGAGGTTCTGGACGTCTCACGCCCGGGCTTCCATGCGTGGCTGACGCGTCCTCTCAGCGACCGGGCGATCTTTGATGCGAAGCTCGTCACGGCCATCGACACGAGCTTCAAGGTCCGCGACCGGACCTATGGTGCCGGCCGGGTCTGGCATCCTCGCCGTTGTCCTCGGACCAATGGCTGCATCACTCGGACAGTCATACGATTGATGCCAGTTCTCGGGTGGTTTGACTCAAACACCGGTCGACCATTCGCTGGGTTGGTGCTGCAGGGCTTTCCGGTGTGATCTGACCCTCACTCTGATCGATCCAACATGTGTCTTTCCCTGGACCTGTCGATCATCCGGGAACGCCACTGGTCCGAGAGACCATGGCGAGGTCGGCCATGGAGAGCTTCTTTTCTTCGCTGAAAATCGAACGGACCAACCGCAAGGTCTATCGCACCCGCGACGAAGCCCGCGCGGACG
>JBKBOF010000416.1:0-508 GCA_046294955.1 Paracoccaceae bacterium | reverse complement strand
CGGATTGTAGCTGAGACCCTGGAGCCCGGGGGGACGGTTCGCGATGTTGCCGAGCGTTACGGGATGCGCCCGAACCGTCTTTCGGAGTGGCGGCGTCTTGCAAAGGACGGCAAGCTGGTTCTGCCGGCGGCCGATGAGCAACCCGGGTTCGCGCCGCTGGTGCTTTGCGATGACCGGTATTCTGCCTCAGCGCCTGAGTCGGCCGCAGCTTCGCCCGTGATCGAGATCGCGATTGGCGAGGTACTGATCCGCCTGGACGCGGGCACTCCGGCGGCCCGGATCGGCGAGATCGTCCGGGCCGTGGGATCCCCGGCATGATCATGCCATCGCACAGGGTGCGCATCCTGGTGGCGACCCAGCCGGTCGCTCGCCATTGGGCTTGAACCAATGGCGCCTCAATGGCTCGCTTCGCAAAGGCCACGACGGGCTGGCGGCGTTGGTGCAGTCGGCGCTGAAGGAGGACCCCTTCACTGGCACGGTGTTTGTGTTTCGGGCCAAGCGGGCCGAC
>JBKBOF010000415.1:0-508 GCA_046294955.1 Paracoccaceae bacterium | reverse complement strand
GACGGAATTCGCAACAATGCCTCCCACACCTTGATCTGGAAAGGGGCTCCGATCAGGAAAAGGGGAGTATCCGAATTCTGACCCGCCTGAGCGCCAAAGGCCTGCAACACCCACGGACGCAAAAAATCGCAATCCTCGACATATGATGCCTTGGGCCAGCGGCGGCGCAGATCCTCGAACGCCTCATCCTCGCCCATTTCGGCTGCGAATCCCATGCCACAGATCCCGCGTTCTGTGCCCATTGCAATGGCACGGCCGAAAGGGCTGTCGAACCAGCCATAGCGGATGGTCAGCCCGTCACCTGCCCGTGCGTAGTCGCCGGGGGTCATTGCCTCCCACGTCAGAAACAGGTCATGCAGACGTCCGCCGCCCGACAACCCCGCGCCATCAGCGGCCTCAAGCATGGTGTGGCTGTTGGCCAACAGCATTTTGGCGTGGTCAAGCGCAAGATACTGTTGGTATCGCTTTGGGCTGACCCCGACCCATGCCGAAAATACCCGCTGGAAAT
>JBKBOF010000414.1:0-509 GCA_046294955.1 Paracoccaceae bacterium | reverse complement strand
CTGCAGTCGTCGATACCGCACCTGACGCGGTCAGCGCTCCACCGTTGCCTGCAGCGACATGGCATCTCGCGGCTGCCGGATGTCGAGGGCGACAAGCCCAGGCGTCAGAAGTTCAAGCGCTACCCCATCGGCCCTCGCCAGCGATTCTCGAACCGGTGGCGACCACGCTGGCTCGATCCACATCGACATTGCCGAGGTGCAGACGGCTGAAGGCAAGCTTTACCTGTTCGTCGGCATCGACCGCACATCTAAGTTCGCCGTCGCTCAACTCGTTGCAACTGCTGACAGAAAGACGGCTTGGGAGTTCCTGCAGCACATGCTCGAAGCCGTGCCTTACCAGGTCCACACCATTCTCACCGATCGAGCCATTGGAACGCCACTGGTCCGAGAGACAATGGCGAGGGGCATTCAGTTCGCTGAACAGCCTAGGAACCGGAACACGATCTATTCCCGGCCGATGCGCTTCGACACCTCGCATTTGTCTTCGGACCAATGGCGGACCGAGGCTC
>JBKBOF010000413.1:0-512 GCA_046294955.1 Paracoccaceae bacterium | reverse complement strand
AACGAGAAGAAGTGGCACGAGGACGACGTGCGCGGCATCGATGACGCCTCGAACGAGGTGGTCTCACTTCTCGAGAACCCGCGGGATCCGGCGAGGAGCCAGTTCTCCTGCCGCGGACTGGTCGTCGGCCACGTCCAGTCGGGCAAGACTGCGAACATGACGGCCGTCATCGCCAAGGCACTCGATTCAGGCTACGACACCGTGATCGTCCTCGCCGGTCTGACGAACAAGCTGCGCCATCAGACCCAGCTCAGGTTGTATTCCGACCTCGTGCGGCGCAATCCGCTTAATTGGCAGGTGCTCACGTCGAACGAAGTGGACAGGGATTTCCGGGCACCGCCTCAGGGCGGTTTCCTCTCCCATTCCGACAAGGCGCAGCTGGCCGTCATCAAGAAGAACGTCTCGCCCCTCGGGGAATTGCGCAAGGCCATCCGGGAGACATTGCCGGCCGTGTTGCAGCAGCTCCGGGTTCTGGTGATCGACGACGAATGCGACCAGGCAAGCGTGAACTC
>JBKBOF010000412.1:0-514 GCA_046294955.1 Paracoccaceae bacterium | reverse complement strand
TGCTCTTCCAATCGCTTGTAGGCAAGGACCAGACCGGTGCCATCCCAGTAGAGCAGCTTCAGCCGATCGGTCTTCTTGGCCCGGAACACGAAGACCGTGCCGGTGAACGGGTCCTCCTGCAACGCGTTCTTGACCAGCGCAGCCAGGCTGTCGTGGCCTTTGCGGAAGTCTATCGGCTTGGTCGCCACCATGATCCGCACCCGGTTCGAGGGGAAGATCATGTGATCGCCGTCAGCGCGCGCACGACCGAGGCAATCCGGATCGCCGAGGCGCCAGGCTCGAGCCGGATGATCACCGATCCCATCATAATCTCCGGCCCAGCCGATGCCGCCGGCTCCGCCGCCGTCACATCCTCAACCATTGGAGCGACCATCAACGTCGCGAACTCCACCGGATCCTCTGGGGCAGGCAGCACCAACTTCCCGTTCCTGGCCATCGTCCGCCACGCGGAGACATGATTGGACTTCAGACCATGCCGCAGCGCGACTTCGCTCACCGTGCTCCCAGGTCGCAA
>JBKBOF010000411.1:0-514 GCA_046294955.1 Paracoccaceae bacterium | reverse complement strand
GTCACCAACTTTCAGCTATAGCTCGATTCCAACAGGTTGCGTAAACTGAACCTTTGCGCGTCCAGTCAACAGGTCCGGAGAATATCGGCCCTGAGACACCGCTTCCGGGCCACCTGGCGTAGAGGCCAGTGCTCAGCCCGTCCCGCATAACCCCCGAAACCAACAAGAAATTCCGGCCTCAGCCAGATCGGGAGAACGCTTTCGCGGGAGCAAGTGGCGGAGGGGATGGGCCTGAAAGACAACCTTCTTTGCAAAAAGTAATTTTTATAAAGGGCATTAATGAACGACTGGACCATCCGGAAACCATCCGGCATCCCCAACTTCGTTTGTATGCCATAAAGTTAAACCAGCATCGTGCCGATGTTGCGGGTGCTTATTCCCGACCGTTCACGTCGCTTGGATCATCCATTCGATGCAAGACAACATCGGTAGGAGCCGGTCCAATGCAGCAAGCGCGAACGGTATCGTTCTGCGAGCAGCAGTCATCCATGAAATACCTGATCATGGCACCGAC
>JBKBOF010000410.1:0-514 GCA_046294955.1 Paracoccaceae bacterium | reverse complement strand
TCAAACTGCCGGTGATGATGGGCGTGACCTTTGCCGCCGTCGGCCCGATGGTTGCCATGGCCAATGCGCAGGGCGGCGCGGAAGGCGCGCGTGCCATCTTTGGCGCGATCATGGCGGCCGGAATCATCTCGATCCTGATCGCTCCGGTGGTCAGTCGCATGTTGCGGTTCTTTCCGCCCGTGGTCACTGGCACCATCATTCTGGTGATCGGCGTGTCCCTGATGCGCATCGGGATCAACTGGATCTTCGGCAACCCCGTCGGCCCGACCGCGCCGCAGGTGATCGACCCCGCCCATGCCGAATGGCTGAAGGCCGTGACCGAAGGAGCGGCCTCTGGCACCATCGCCGGCCTGCCCGAGATGCCTGCGGGCCTTGGCCTTGCCGCAAAGATGAATAACCCCGCCTATGCCCCGCTGGGCAACATCCTTGTCTCGTCCATCGTGCTGGTGTCGATCCTGCTGATCGCCAAGTTTGGCCGCGGCTTTGTCGCCAATATCTCGGTTCTGCTCGGCAT
>JBKBOF010000409.1:0-516 GCA_046294955.1 Paracoccaceae bacterium | reverse complement strand
GCGCGTCCGATGGTGGACCACAGGCCATCGCGGGTTCTCTCTGCGGCCTTGCGCAGCAGTGCCTTGAGCTTGGAGAATGCGTTCTCGATCGGGTTGAAGTCGGGGCTGTAGGGCGGCAGGTAGCGAAGCTCGGCGCCGGCGGCCTCGATCATCTCGCGCACCCGGGGACCCTTGTGACTGGAGAGGTTGTCCATCACCACAACGTCGCCGGGGCGCAACTCGGGCACGAGGACCTCGGCGACGTATGACTCGAATGCGATGCGGTTGATCGGGCCGTCCAGCACCATCGGCGCGATGAAGCCGCGCAGGGTGAGCGCTCCGACGAAGGTCGTCGTTTTCCAGTGGCCGTGCGGCACGCCCACCCGGAGCCGTTCGCCGCGCGGGCACCGCCCGTTACGGCGCGCCATGTTCGTCGAGGCCCAGGTTTCGTCGATGAAGACCAGACGCGCGGGATCGAGATCCGGCTGGTCGTCGAACCAGTCCTGACGGCGCTTCAGGATGTCGGGACGGCTCTGT
>JBKBOF010000408.1:0-517 GCA_046294955.1 Paracoccaceae bacterium | reverse complement strand
AACCCTCGATCCCCAGCGCAAGCGCTCCGAGGTCCTGAACCTTCGGCTCTCCCCCACCGAGATGTACGACCTGCGGCGCCGGGCGGCCGAGGCGGGCGTGACGCTCGCTGACTATGCCCGCGCCACCCTGACAGGGCGGCGGCCGAAGCCGAAGCCGGTCAAGGACCGGGTCATGGCGGCGCTGCTCTACGAGCTGTCGTCCATCGCCACGAACCTCTCCCAGCTAGAGGACGCCACGGGCGAGGCGACCTACGCGCAATGGGCGCACTATGTCGGCGGCGAGCTGGTCGAGCGGGTGACCGACCGCCACGAGCTGACACCCCTCATCGAGGAGCACCTGGAGGCGATCAACGGCGCCGGGCACATGGTCAACGCCATGGCGCGGCGCGCCAACATGGGAAAGCCGCTGGACACGGGCGAGGTCGAGGAAACCCTCGCCATCCTCCGCCGCGTGCTGGAGCCGATCCATAAGGCAGTGAAGCGACCGGCCACGACGGGAGGCGGTGCGTCCGATCCG
>JBKBOF010000407.1:0-517 GCA_046294955.1 Paracoccaceae bacterium | reverse complement strand
AAGAAGCTGACGGAGACCGAAAAGGAACTGTCAGGCGTCATCTATGAACAAACCGGTGGCAACCAGGACTTCGCAACGATCCGCAGCAAGGGCGACCATGCCCTGTTCGGCAAGTCCACAGCGGCGATGAAATCGCACTGGAAGGTGCCTGACAATCGCCCCTTGGCGGATTTCGCGCCGACGATCATCCTGAAAGCCAAGGACTTTGCGACGGAAATCACGAT
This sequence comes from Paracoccaceae bacterium, assembly GCA_046294955.1. Classification (GTDB taxonomy): domain Bacteria; phylum Pseudomonadota; class Alphaproteobacteria; order Rhodobacterales; family Rhodobacteraceae; genus Pseudotabrizicola. The sequence goes on along the minus strand of JBKBOF010000407.1, from coordinate 293 downwards.
TTTCAACGCCCGCGAACATAACATGCAGTCAGAGCGGGCAATCTCGTCAGAGCACGTCACCAACAACGACGCTGTGCGCAAAACGCTGCTCAGCCGCGGCATCCGTCCAGAAGCCCTTGCTCCCGACGAAGACATCAAGATGGTGGAGCGCCGCCTTGTCTCGGACGAACGCAAATCCCTGACGAAACCTGAACGACTGGAAGACTGACCCCATGGCCAAAAAACCCATCGAGGTCGAAACCCTCACCCATGACGCCACGCGCAAGAACATCCCCACGGCTGAGTTCGAGTCG
>JBKBOF010000406.1:0-518 GCA_046294955.1 Paracoccaceae bacterium | reverse complement strand
CATCATCAGCGGGTAATTCCATGGGGCGATCGAGGCGATCACCCCGACCGGATCCCGGCGCACCATAGATGTATGACCGGCGAGGTATTCGCCCGCAAGCGCACCCGTCTGGGTCCGCAGCGCGCCGGCAAAGAACCGGTAGCAATCGACGATGGCCGGAATTTCATCGCTCAGCGCAGCATTGATCGGCTTGCCGCAGTTCAGCGCCTCCAATGCCGCAAAGGCCGCCGCGTCGCGCTCGATCCGGTCGGCAATGCGCAAAAGGGCGGCGGCGCGTTCGGCGGGGGTGGTCCGAGACCAAGTCTCGAACGCCTTGCGCGCAGCGGCGACGGCGCGGTTGATCTGACCCACAGATGCCTCGGCCACCTCAAGGATCAAGGCGCCCGTGCGCGGATTGAGGATCCGCTCTGCGGCCTCCTGTCCCGGCTCGAACGCGGAACCGATCAGAAGGTGCGTGTCGATTGGGGTATGTGCGGTATCCATGGAACCTCCCTTGGGGTGTCATTTGCCCCCGCCAG
>JBKBOF010000405.1:0-520 GCA_046294955.1 Paracoccaceae bacterium | reverse complement strand
ACTGAACGATGCCAGCCACAGGATCAGCGGCCCGAACAGGCGCACAAGATCGGTCATCGCAGCACCGGGGGCGCGAATGTCGCGGCAAGACCAACCAGCGTGATCACGGCGGCATAGTCGATCCATAGCCGCACAATCCGCACCTCACCCTGACGCCGAGCCGAGACGAACCCCGCCGCCGAGCGGGCAAGCACAAAGCCCGCCATCAGCGCGGCAAGGGCGGCGTGGAACAGGGCATAGCCCCCGATCACCCAGACCGTGGCGTCATAGGCGTGGCGCGCAGGATCAGGCAGCGCCAGCGGACCCGACAGGGCCCCCACCATCAATCCTGCCGCGCCAAGCAAGGCCAACACCAGCCCCGGACCCGCACCCTTGCCTCGGTCCAGCCGCGCCGTGGCAAGGCGGATGCCCAGCGGGCCAACCAGCGCGCCAAAGGCGGCGATTCCCACCATGCGCAGATCGGCAACCGCCCAATCCGGCGGCGGCCAGTTCGGCGCGACCGTCCACAAGAACGCGTAGC
>JBKBOF010000404.1:0-522 GCA_046294955.1 Paracoccaceae bacterium | reverse complement strand
CTGCACGATCGACGGCAAGATCTATTGCGCCCCGGTCAACATCCACTCCTGGCAGTGGCTGTGGCTGTCGAACGCCGCGTTCGAATCGGCTGGCGTTGCCGTGCCGAAGAACTGGGACGAGTTCGTCGCAGCAGCACCGGCACTTGAAGCCAAGGGCATCATTCCGCTCGCCGTTGGTGGTCAGCCGTGGCAGTCGGCCGGTGCGTTCGACGTGCTGATGGTCGCCATTGCCGGCAAGGAGACCTTCGAGAAGGTCTTCAAGGAAAAGGATGAGGCCGTCGCAGCCGGTCCGGAGATCGCCAAGGTCTTCAAGGCTGCCGACGATGCCCGCCGTATGTCCAAGGGCACCAATGTGCAGGACTGGAACCAGGCCACCAATCTTGTGATCACCGGCAAGGCCGGCGGTCAGATCATGGGTGACTGGGCTCAGGGCGAATTCGCTCTCGCCAATCAGGTTGCCGGCAAGGACTACACCTGCCTTCCGGGCCTCGGTGTGAACGAGATCATCTCGACCGGTGGTGA
>JBKBOF010000403.1:278-530 GCA_046294955.1 Paracoccaceae bacterium | reverse complement strand
GAATACCCTGCGAACTTGCGGAAAGTCTGGGCGGCATTGGGATGTTTCACCTCCTCGGCATGCTCGCCGTAGACTTCTTGCGTGGCACCCCGGCCAAAGAGGATTCGACTGATCTCGCCGATGGTCGGCTTGCACCTTTCAATCGCAAGCAACCCCGCGGCGACGAAGAGTTCACGCCCCTCGGTCAGGAAGTCGCCAGCCGTCCCTTTGTCGGAAACCGTCAAGAAGTAGTCGGAGATCTTGGCCAGTTCG
>JBKBOF010000403.1:0-268 GCA_046294955.1 Paracoccaceae bacterium | reverse complement strand
GGCAACACGCTCGAGCGGGTTGTAGCGATGGGTTGGATGCTCAAAATCGAAGGGCGAGAAGCGATAGACTGCATCGCCCTCCGCCTGACGGTGCCGGGAAGTGGCCTCAAAGATTTCGCCCTTCACATCGAGCACCACGATGCTGCCGTTAAACAGAAGCGTGTTCGGAATGACGTAGCCCACACCCTTACCGGCCCGGGTCGGCGCCACGACGAGACAATGTGGAAATTTCTGGAAGGTGGCGCTGACATACGGCGCGGTCTTTGAA
>JBKBOF010000402.1:0-532 GCA_046294955.1 Paracoccaceae bacterium | reverse complement strand
CCGCCAACACCGAGGGCCGCAGGGAAATCATCGGCCTCGGCATCGGCCCCTCGGAAGCAGAGACGTTCTGGACCGAGTTCCTGCGGTCCCTGCGCGCCCGCGGCCCTGGCGGTGTCCGGCTGGTGATCTCGTTCGTCGGGCAAACGGTCCCCCGGACCGTTTGCTGACCCTCCTCACCCCACACCGGCCTCAAGGCCGCCATCTCCCGGGTCTTTGAGGCGACATGGCAGCGCTGCCGCGTTCACTGGATCAGGAACGCGCTCGCGTTCGCCATTGGGCTCGAACCAATGGCGCCTCAATGGCTCACTCTCCCGCGGACAGCACACCGTCGTCGCGGCCGCGATCCGGCAAGCCTTCGACCAGCCCGACCGCACCCACGCCGGCGAGACCTGGCGCAAGGTCGCTGAACAGTTGCGCCCGCGCTGGCCCAAGCTGGCCGATCTGATGGACGCCAGCGAGCACGACGTGCTGGCCTACATGTCCTTTCCCCGCCAGCAACGCACCAGGCTGCACAGCACCAACCCGATCGAGC
>JBKBOF010000401.1:0-534 GCA_046294955.1 Paracoccaceae bacterium | reverse complement strand
GTGTCGGTGCCGCGCCGATGGATGGAAACGATCCGCGCGCGCCCGGCCTACCAGCGGGCCATCGAGCGCGGCGGCGACACCTACGGCTACTCGAAGACCTGACCGGCTGACCGCGTTCGGAGCGCTCTCAGGGCTCGACGACGATCATGACGTTGTCGAGGCCTTCCTTCTTGGCCATGGCAAACAGGATCGCCGCGTTGTCCGGATGGAGCCGAACGCATCCCGCGGATGCCGGCTGGCCGAGCTTCTTGACGCTGGTCGTGCCATGAACGGCGTAGTTGCCGTTGTAGAAGATCGAGTAGGGCATCGGCGCGTTGTCGTAGATGCTCGACTTGTGGTTTCGCGACAGCCACTTCGCCTTCCAGGTTCCGACCGGCGTCACCTTGCCACGGCGGGCCGTTGATACGGCCCACGTGTGCATCGTGCGCCCTTTGTAGGACACGGTCATCTGCTGCTCGGATATCTTGACGCGCGCCACGACGGTGGCGGCTTCCGCCGTCGCCGGTGCAAGCAAGGCAAAAGCGCAAACGGTAA
>JBKBOF010000400.1:300-539 GCA_046294955.1 Paracoccaceae bacterium | reverse complement strand
CGTGTGCCACGTCGCACCACTGGGGCCGCGTTGCCATGGGCCACGGTCAAACCCGCCGCAACGTTGAGGTCGCCCTCTTCGAATACATCAACGGCTTCTACAACCCGCGCCGCAAACACTCAGCCCTGACCTGGAAAAGCCCCGTGGCTTCCGAACAGTGGGCCGCCTAACATCAGCACCGGACCAGAACGAAACCGGCACAGGTCAAAGTTCCAGTTGCGCTTGTTCGATCTGGAACG
>JBKBOF010000400.1:0-290 GCA_046294955.1 Paracoccaceae bacterium | reverse complement strand
CTGCACGCACTGCGCGCGTTTGATCTTTGCGCCCCCAGCGCGGCCGATCCTGCCGTGGAAACTCAGGGTTGAAGTCCTTCAAGGAAATCCATCTGCGCAAGGCGCTGGGGCGATGCGTGTGGTGAAGCCGTGAGCGGTCAGCGTGCCCAGCGCGTCATCGAGACTGCGTACCCGCACCCAACCGAACTCCTGCGCTTTCGCCGCATCGCGAAACCCCTCCTGGTCCGGCCGCAGCCGCCCTTTCAGAGCCTTCAGTTCGAGAAACAGGATGCGGCCATCGCACAGGATCA
>JBKBOF010000399.1:0-539 GCA_046294955.1 Paracoccaceae bacterium | reverse complement strand
GCGACCGTCTGCAAGTGGAAGGCCTGGTATGGCGACATGGATGTCAGCGAGGGTAGCGAGTGTTGCGGGCTTGGTCCGAGCGACACGGGCGGCGGGGCTGAAGCGGCTGGAAGACGAGGACGCCCGTCTGAAACGGCTCCTCGCTGAAGCGACGCTCGACAATGCCGCGCCGAAGGAAGCCCTTGCAAGGCGAATGATGATTTCAAGGCTGTCGGAGCGACGTTCGATCTGCATCGCGGCATGGCGATGGACATGCTGTCTGGCTGGCTGCGCGCCAAGCTGATCAAAGGTGAGTGCGGTGGACACCGACCTTCCCCCCAGATGCAGCACTGGCCACGGACTCTTTGTGCGCACGGCAATCCTGTCGACATGTTCAAGGACACGCTTTCAGGACTATAGAAGCGCCATCATATTCTTGGCCGTGATTCTCGAAATTTCTTGACGCACTCCTTGGTGCGACAGAGAAAAGTAGGCGGGCGCCAGACAGCCGCTTGGCACAGCATCCAGAAGCACTGCCAGTAAATCGCAGCCCACCGTCA
>JBKBOF010000398.1:0-540 GCA_046294955.1 Paracoccaceae bacterium | reverse complement strand
AGCTGGCCCAGGAGTTCCTGCCGCCGGGGGTCCTCAACGTCGTGTGCGGCGACCGTGACACCGGGCGCGCGCTGGTCGCGCACCCGACGCCGCAGATGGTCGCGATCACCGGCTCGGTGCGCGCGGGCATGGAGGTCGCGGGGTCCGCCGCCACGGACCTCAAGCGGGTCCACCTCGAGCTGGGCGGCAAGGCGCCGGTCATCGTGTTCGACGACGCCGATGTGGAGAAGGCCGCCGCCGCGATCGCCGAGGCCGGCTACTTCAACGCCGGCCAGGACTGCACCGCCGCCACCCGCGTGCTGGCCGGTCCGGGCATCCATGCCGACTTCGTGGCCGCGCTGACCGAGCAGGCCCGCGCCACGCGCACCGGCATGCCCGACGACGAGGACGTGCTCTACGGCGCGTTGAACAACGTCGACCAGCTGGCCCGGGTCAGTGGCATGGTCGACCGGTTGCCCGACCACGCCCGGCTCGAGGCGGGCGGCCATCGGCAGGGGGAGAGCGGCTACTTCTACGAGCCGACCGTGCTGTCGGGGCTCC
>JBKBOF010000397.1:0-541 GCA_046294955.1 Paracoccaceae bacterium | reverse complement strand
AGCGCCCGCACGCGGTGGACGTTCTCATCACCGATCTGGACGAAGATGCTGCCGCTGTCGCTCAGCAAATCCCGAGCCACGGTAAGCCGGTCGCGCAGGTAGGTCAGGTAAGAATGGATGCCATCGCGCCAGGTGTCGCGAAAGGCTCGGACCTGTTCGGGTTCGCGGGTGATGTGGCCCTTGTCGCCATCTTTGACGTCGCGTGAGGTGGTGGACCACTGGAAGTTGGAGTTGAACTTGATGCCATAGGGCGGGTCGAAATAGATGCACTGCACCTGCCCGCGCAGCCCCTCCCGCTCGGCCAGCGAAGCCATCACCGACAGGCTGTCGCCCGAGATCATCCGGTTCGACCAGTGCTGATCGTGCTGGTAGAACTCGGTCGCGGCCTCGGCATCGGGCAGGCCGTTGAAATCGGCGAACATGTCGAACTGCGGTGCTTCTGCCGCTGATTTGGCATCGGCGCGGGATTTGCTGGCGCGCTTCAGGTCATCAATGATGGCCTTTGGGTGGACCTTTTCCTGAATATAGAGCGGCGGGGCCT
>JBKBOF010000396.1:0-542 GCA_046294955.1 Paracoccaceae bacterium | reverse complement strand
AAACGCATCCACGCCGACATGGGCGCGACCTTCCTCTACGTCACCCACGACCAGATCGAGGCGATGACCATGGCCACCCATGTCGGCGTCCTCGACCAGGGCCGCCTCGCCCAGTTCGGCACCCCCCGCCAGATCTACGAGGAACCCGTCACGGCTTACGTCGCCTCGCGCCTCGGCCAGCCGCACATCAACCTGCTGCCCGCCGATGCCTTCGGGGCCGCGCCCCCGAACGCAGCGCAGATCGGCCTGCGCCCCGAACACATCCATGTCGGCGAAGGGCAGGAGGCCACGATCACCCGTGTCGAACACCTCGGCGACCAGACCCGCCTGCACCTCGCTCTCGGCCCCCACAGCCTCATCACCCTGACCGAGCCGCACACCCCCCTGAAACCCGGGCAGACCCTGCACATCCGCCCGATGAACCCCCTCTGGTTCGATGCCTCCGGCACCCGCATCTGAAAGGCCGTTCCCCATGAAACAGTTCATGAATTCCCGCGAGAGCCTCGTCACCGAAGCCATCGACGGCCTGCTCAGAACCGGCG
>JBKBOF010000395.1:0-547 GCA_046294955.1 Paracoccaceae bacterium | reverse complement strand
CCCGGAATGCGCATCGGGCGTTGCTGAAGGTCAAGCTCGGCACGCCCTCCGACATGCCCCGGATTGAGGCGGTCCGCGCGGGTGCCCCCAGAGTCCGCCTGATTGTCGATGCGAACGAAGGCTGGACGCCCGAGATCTATGCCGACCTTGCCCCGCATCTGCTTCGGCTGGGGGTCGAGATGGTGGAACAGCCCCTGCCGCAGGGGGCTGACGACATGCTGGCCGAGATCGCGCGGCCCCTGCCGGTCTGTGCCGACGAAAGCGCGCACGACGTGGCCTCGCTGCCCGGGCTGGTCGGCAGGTATGACGTGGTGAACCTGAAGCTCGACAAGACCGGCGGACTGACCGAGGCACTGCGGGCCCGCGACGAGGCGCGGCGGTTGGGGCTGAAGGTGATGGTCGGCTGCATGGTCGGAACCTCGCTCGGCATGGCACCGGCGATCCTGGCGGCGCAGGGCGCGGATTTCGTCGACCTCGACGGCCCCCTGCTCCTGGCGCGCGACCGCACGCCGGGCCTGCGCTACGAGGCCTCGCTGGTCTTTCCGCC
>JBKBOF010000394.1:0-557 GCA_046294955.1 Paracoccaceae bacterium | reverse complement strand
AATGGTCGCCGGACTGCCTTGAAGGCATCGCCGTTGAATTGGCCGACAAGCTGGCGCGTCATCCCGTCGTCGCCGACGCCGTTGCTGCAAAGCTGGAAAAGAGCCGCGACGAAGTGTTCGCCGACTTTTCGCTTACACATGGCGACGCACTGTTCGCCGTCCACAGTTGCGTTGCGGCGCATCAACCAAGTGAAATTCGCAGTATGTTCGATGAACTTGGTATCGTAAAAATCAGCGAACCTTACATTGAAACAATAACAAGGTCGTTGGACCATTTAGAAGAATTACGCTCAACTATTGACTTCAAGCGTTTTATTCGGCTTCGGCGGATTTTGTCTTCACTACTTCGGGTCCATCGTGTAGTTCTTGGCGATTGATTGTCGCAAACCCTATCCCAAGGTGCCGAATGTCGTCCATTGAACAGCCCGCAAAGCCGCTAAATCAGTGGGGAAAGCCCGCCGACACGGGTGTTCCGGCAAAGAAGGTCGTTCGCCTTCCACTGGACACGTCGCGCGACTGCCAGCGGGCGCTTGCACGGCTGATACGCCGGGCCTTGG
>JBKBOF010000393.1:0-565 GCA_046294955.1 Paracoccaceae bacterium | reverse complement strand
GGAAGATGCAGGCCGGATCTCCTGCCACGATGGCGCAATCGGGCATGTCGCGCGCAACCACTGCCCCAGCCCCGACGATTACGTCATGGCCCAGCGTCACGCCAAGAAGAGTCAGCGCGCCCTGCCCGATCCGGACATCATGGCCAATGGTGGTATCGCAAAGCAAACGCGGTAGGTGACCGAGACATCACCATGCAGGGCGTATCAGGCAACGCACGGTAAAGCGCCTGACGTGGCAAGGGGCCGTAGCCTACATCTGACAGGGCCAACTTCACCCGCGCAGATCAGACCGATTTCTTGACGAACTGGCATAGGATCACGATGGTCTGACCATTCACCTTGCCCTCAATCTGGTCGGCATTGTCAAAGACCAGCCGGATGCCGCGTACCGCCGTCCCGCGCTTGGCCACCATCGAAGATCCCTTCACCGGCAGATCCTTGATCAGCACCACCGTATCGCCCGCCGCCAGCAGCACGCCATTGCTGTCACGATGTTCCACACCGGCCACCGCCTCTCCCTGCCCCGCCTCGGCGCGTGCCAAAACCTCGGGATCAAGATAGACTG
>JBKBOF010000392.1:0-565 GCA_046294955.1 Paracoccaceae bacterium | reverse complement strand
CATTCGATGAAGGACATGCCAACGCTGCAGCCCAATGGCCTGGTGATCGACTGCCTTCTTCCGCGCGAGGATGTGCGCGACGCCTTTGTCAGCCCGCATGTCGCGTCCATCGCCAAGCTGCCGCAGGGCGCCGTGGTCGGCTCGTCCAGCCTGCGGCGGCGCGCCCAGCTGGCGCATCGGCGTCCTGATCTGCAGCTGGTCGAATTTCGCGGCAACGTTCAGACACGCCTGCAGAAGCTTGCCGATGGCGTGGCTGTTGCGACCTTTCTTGCCATGGCCGGGCTGTCGCGGCTGGACATGCGCCATGTGGCACAGGGCGCGATTGCCCCAGAGGACATGCTGCCCGCAGTCGCTCAGGGCGCGATCGGGGTGGAACGGCGCGCCGACGATCACGACTGCGCCGCGCTGCTGTCGGCCATCCATGACAGTCCGACGGGGCTGCGAATCGCGGCCGAGCGCGCGTTCCTCAAGCGCCTTGACGGGTCCTGCCAGACGCCGATCGCAGGACTGGGGGATCTGGATGGGGACACCCTGACGCTGCGCGGAGAAATCCTGCGGCCGGACG
>JBKBOF010000391.1:0-569 GCA_046294955.1 Paracoccaceae bacterium | reverse complement strand
CGACTCCGTAAAAAGGGGGGAAATCCAGTCCTGCAAGATGCTCCGGGCTGGTTGGCGTGGCGAACAAAGCAACGGGCCGGGCGGGGAGCGTTGCCAAGAATTGCGCCCGTCCGCCGCGCGTGTCGCCGGTGTGGTCAGAGGTTCCTCTGGCCAGGGGCGGGCAAGTGTTGCCAACCCGACCCATACAGATCCAACCTGCTCTGCGCCGCGCCGTTCCAAAAAAGAGTCGCATCTTTCATCAAAGCGCCGGTCGGACCTTGAGCCAGCAAAACTGAAGGGGGAATGAGTTTGGGCGTCGGACCTTTCGAAACCTGTCTTCCGAAGGCTAGACACAGGCCCGCAGCAGCACGACCGGGAACAGGGTCCAGATCACCGCGATCAGGCCGATCGCGCCAAGGGCGAGACCGGCCCATCGCGCCACACCGTGGCGGATGCGCAACCGCGTGGCGTGCAGGGCTGCCAGCACACTCGCCTGCACGGCAATGGCGACGGCCCATGCCAGAACCACCGGCGTGTTGCCCCACCCCAGCGCGCAGGACAGGCCCTGCAGGCCATAGACGGCACTGAAC
>JBKBOF010000390.1:302-570 GCA_046294955.1 Paracoccaceae bacterium | reverse complement strand
CCGCCTCCGAGCATCCGGCGCAGGCGTCGGACAGCACCTCGCCCGCAGCTCGACCCTTCGAAAATGACTCCAAGCCCCCCACCTCCGCTGCGCTGGGAGGCAGGGGGCTTGGAGGAAGTTGGCAAGAAATAGGAACGTAAACTTCACATGCGCCACCACCGCAAACTGACCGACGACGAACGCCGTCAGATCATCGAGGCCCGCGCCGCAGGCACGCCTGTCAAAGCGCTTGCCCGCCAATTCCGGATCTCGCGCCGGACGATCTACA
>JBKBOF010000390.1:0-292 GCA_046294955.1 Paracoccaceae bacterium | reverse complement strand
CTTGAGCGCGCGCGAACTGGCTGGCTTCCAGGCCGCGCTGGCACGGCGCGGCATCACCGACCAACCCGCCGCCCTGAGTCGCCTGATGGGGGCCGCTGACATCCTGCTGCGCCCGGTGGATCAGGTCGTGCTCGACCACCTGCAAGCCTGGGGCGCGCAGGTCGCGACAGAAGGCGCCGCGATCAACCTCAGTGCCCGCAAGCTGAACGAAGCCAAACTGCGCGGCCACCCTATCCCGTTCACCGATGACGACATGACCACGATCCGCATCTTCGCCGGGGGTCTGGTCGAA
>JBKBOF010000389.1:0-574 GCA_046294955.1 Paracoccaceae bacterium | reverse complement strand
CATGTTATCTTATTAGTTACAGGTCAGAATGGTTTTTGTCATCCTGTTGATATTCTGTGCAAATAATCCATTTTCAGGCATCGCTTGCGACTCTGAAACCCCGATATGGCGACTCCGGTCCCCCGATCCCCCGATTCCGATCCCCCGATGGCGGCAAACTTCGGGCTTGGCCTTCGGGGCGGTCTGTGGATAACTTGGTGTCAATGAAACCACGAAGTTTCGACAGAGGCCCCCGCAATGAGGGGCAGCCCCGGCAACCGGGGTTCGGGCATGAGGCGGGCAGGACATGGCGATGATGATCGGGACGGGCGGCGGCATGCTGCCGGACCGCTTGCAGGGCAGGGGGGGCGATTTCTTCGTCTGCGACATCTTTGATGCGCTGCCCAAGGATGACATGGCCAGCATGGAACATCCGATCTTCTCGCTCTCCACCCGGCCGGACCGGCGTATCCTGAGCTACAGCCACAACGGGGTCGATGTGACGGTGGTGCCCTCGGTCCGCGGGCTGGCCACGCTCTTTGACAAGGACATCCTGATCTATTGCATCAGCCAGCTGATGGCGGCGGTCAATGCC
>JBKBOF010000388.1:0-586 GCA_046294955.1 Paracoccaceae bacterium | reverse complement strand
AGACGTTCGACGCCACCTGGGCCGAATTCAAGAAACTGCTCTATGGCATCTGGCGGCGCGACGAACTGGCCCGTGACCGGGCGGCGGCAGAGTGACCGTTTCGCGGGCAAGCCGGTTGACGCTTGTTTCGCGTGCGAAACATCAGGGCCCCGCCCGCGCACGCTGCCCTGACACAATGGCAAGGATCGCCGCCGACACTGGCGCATCACATCCCGGAGGTTGCCCATGGCAAAGCGCAGACGCCTGATCTCTTCTCCCCTTCTGGCCGCAGAAATCGACACTGATACGGCAGAAAACGCGCCCTATGAGACCAAGGCCTTTCTGCGCCCCGGTCTTGGCGCGCCCGCCCCGATCGCGCGGGTGGTGGCCGATGCCTCGGCGCAGGCTGCCCTGACCGAATTGTCGGACGCGATGACCCGCGCCCGCGCCGAAGGCCGGCTGGTGCTGCGGCTGGCGCTGGACCAGATCGACGCCGATCATCTGGTCCGCGACCGCATCACGATCGACGAGGAGGAGTTGGGCCATCTGATGACCTCGCTGCGCGATCATGGCCAGCGCACCCCGATCGAGGTGGTCGAACTGCCCT
>JBKBOF010000387.1:0-589 GCA_046294955.1 Paracoccaceae bacterium | reverse complement strand
CTGCCGGGTCGAGGTCGATGAAGGCCTGCTTGTAGAAGTCATTGCCGAGCGACAGCACGACCGCGTCGAAGATCGTCGCGTCCTGCCACGGTTGGCCGCCATGGGCGATCGGCGTGATGCCCTGAGCCTTGAAGTTGTCGAGGAGCGCGACGAGCTCTTCCCAGTTGGTCGGCTCCTTGCCGCCGGCCTTGTCGAGAGCTGCCTTGTTGATCCACACCCAGTTGGTCGAGTGCACGTTGACCGGAGCGGCGATCCAGTGGCCGTCATACTTCGAGAACTGCTGCAGGGCCGTCGGGATGACCTTGTCCCAACCTTCCTTGGATGCGGTTTCGTCCAGGTTGCCGAGCGCGCCTTCCTTGGCCCAGTCGAGAATGTCGAAGCCGAGCATCTGCACGGCGGTCGGGGCGTTACCCGAGGTGACGCGAGCGCGAAGCACGGTCATCGCTTCCGTACCGCCGCCGCCGGCGACCGGCATGTCGGTCCAGGAAATGCCCTTGCCTTCGAGGTCCTTCTTCAGGACGTCGAGCGCGGCAGCTTCGCCACCGGATGTCCACCAGTGCAGCACTTCCACGTTCTCTGCTGCGCGCGC
>JBKBOF010000386.1:0-590 GCA_046294955.1 Paracoccaceae bacterium | reverse complement strand
CCACCAGATGCGCCGTATAGGGGTGCTTCGGCGCGAAAAATATCTGGCGCGTCGGCCCTTCCTCCACCAGCCGGCCCGCATAGATGATGCCGACCCGATCGGCCATATTGGCATGCACGCTCATGTCATGGGTGACGAACACCACGGACGAACCCATGTCCTGCTGGATTTCCCGGATCAGCCCGAGCACTTCCTTCTGCACCACCACGTCCAGTGCCGTCGTCGGCTCGTCGGCAATGACGAATTCGGGATGGCACACCGTCGCCAGCCCGATGGTCACGCGCTGCCGCATGCCGCCTGACAATTCATGAGGATAGGCCCGCAATACATCCGCCGGCAGCTTCAGCCGCTCCAGATGGTTCAGCACCCGCGCCCGATAGGCCTCACCACTCAGCCCCAGCGGCCGCTTGGCAAAATCCTCGAACGTCTTGCCGATCCGCCGCACCGGATTGAGCACGCTCATCGAGCCTTGCATGATGTAGCTCAGCCGCCGCCAGCGCACCGCTTCGATCTCGGCTTCCGTGGCGGTCGTTACATCGATCGGCCCGCTCTTGAAGTCATACTTCACCGACCCGGCAACGATCCGCATC
>JBKBOF010000385.1:0-598 GCA_046294955.1 Paracoccaceae bacterium | reverse complement strand
CGCCGACTGGAAGTCGTGGGCCGATGCGAACGGCGAGTTCGCAGGCTCGGTAAAGCGCTTCTCGGAAGCCCTGATCGTCCGGGGATTCGAGCGTCACAACACCCGCGCAGCCAAAGGATTCCGGGGCATCGCCCTCGACGACAGCAACTCTGACCTTTTCTCGGGAGAATAGGAAAATGCCAATGAAATCAGACTGTGTGACGGATGTGACGGATCATACCTATAAGACCGTTACGCGCGCGCATGTGCGCGCCTGTGGAGCGGATAGGGAACTATCCGTCACATCCGTCACACCCGTCACCAACCCTCCGGTTCCGATGCGGGAGGGTGGCGGACTGCTCCGCTGCATCCTGGCGCTCGACCTCGGCACCTCGACCGGCTGGGCGATCCGCGGCCATGACGGTCTGATCACCAGCGGCACCGTCTCGCTGCGCCCCGGCCGCTTCGACGGTGGCGGCATGCGCTACCTGCGCTTCACCAACTGGCTGACCGAGATCGACCGGCTGTCGGGGCCCATCGCCGCGATCTGGTTCGAAGAGGTGAGAGCCCACAGGGGCGTGGACGCCTCGCACGTGTTTGGAGGTCTCCTGGCGACGCT
>JBKBOF010000384.1:0-598 GCA_046294955.1 Paracoccaceae bacterium | reverse complement strand
CTACACCAAGTGGACCGATGCCGCCGGGGTCGACCGCTACGGCTGCGAGATCATCGCGGAAAAGGTCGACTTCCTGAGCCGCCCGAAGGCTGGTGACGGCGAAGACCCCGAACTGGTCGACCGCGAGGATCAGTTCGCGGGCTGAGACCCCGCAGATCAGACCCGGTGGCGCAAGCCGCCGGGTCTCATCGGTTCCCGACCCTGGCAGGGAAACCTTCAGCCGTTTGGAAACAGGATCGCCTCGACGTCCATCGCCCCGTATGGCACGTGAAGGATGGTGACCCGGTCGTGGAAGATGCGGTAGAAGATCAGGTATCGGCCATGAACCCTGCGACGGACACCGTGATGTTCATATCGGGGCACCACCGGCCAGGCTTGCGGCATGTCGGCAATGTCGAGGCAGAGTTGGTAGAGCTCGCGCACAAAGCTGATCGCCCGCAACGGGTTGTCTCGGGCGATGTAGTCGCCGATGGCTTCAAGGTCCGCCTCTGCTTCGGCGGTGATCTGGATCTTCATTCCGTGGGCTGACCCGCACCGTCATATTTCCGCTCGAGGCGCGCGACGACATCCGCCAGCGGCTTTGCCCGTCCTGCCTCTT
>JBKBOF010000383.1:0-600 GCA_046294955.1 Paracoccaceae bacterium | reverse complement strand
GAAGCGTGCTGCGGCTTTGGGCATCACGATCCTGATCGAGCCGCTCAATCGCCACGACGCACCGGGATACTTCCTTCAGACCACCGACCAGGCGCGCGACATCATAATAACGGTCGGGGAGACAAACCTGAGACTGATGTTCGACTGCTACCATGTTGGACGGACCGAAGGGGACATCACCACCCGTTTCATCGATCTTTTGCCGATAATCGGACATATCCAATTCGCCAGCGTTCCCGATCGAGGGCCGCCGGATCATGGCGAACTGGACTTCACCATGATCTTTGCTGCAATCGCCGATGCAGGCTGGGCCGCTCCTTTGGGGGCGGAATACAAGCCCAAAGGTCCAACCGCAGAAAGCCTGGGCTGGATGGCAAGGTGACGGTGTAGGCTGTTGATTTCCACCCAGAAGTGACCCGGGTTTTTCATCGAGAAGTGACCCGCCTGAAGGTTATGTTCTGCGGGTTATGCTTGGGTCAAGACATGCGTGGTCTCCCTTTTCGTTTTGGCTGCTGCTGAGCTTGCCTTGAAGCGGAAGCTGTCGTTTCCGGTTTCCAGGTCGAGCCATTGAGGCGCCATTGGTTCGAGCCCAATGGCGAG
>JBKBOF010000382.1:0-603 GCA_046294955.1 Paracoccaceae bacterium | reverse complement strand
TCTTCTGGCCGAGGCACGGATGCATCTTGGCCGTCCGCAGCCGGTTCTCCCGGATGCCAATTCCCCGCGCAGCCGAAAATCCCCTTCCGGAACGCCAGCAGCAGCGGCGCGCTTGTTTGCGGCTTCGCTGCCTATGGCGGGTTCTCTGGCAGAAGCCTACTTGCACACCCGGGGCATCACCCAAGCGGTGCCGAGTTCAACCCTGCGCTTTCACCCGAAGTGCTGGCATCGGGATGAGGGCCAGACCAAGCCTGTGCCCAGACCTGCGATGATCGCCGCGGTCACCGATGGGGCAGGGGCCTTGCAGGGCGTGCATCGCACTTGGTTGGCACCTGACGGGCAGGACAAGGCGGCTGTCGTCACACCGCGGCGGGCTATGGGTCACCTCCTCGGCAATGCCGTCAGGATCGTGCCCGCAGATCAAACCCTCGTGCTGGGCGAAGGCATCGAGACCATGCTGTCCGTCCGAGAGGCGGCACCTTCTTTGCCCGTCTGGGCGGCACTCTCGTCGGGTCACCTCGGCGCCGTCCTGTTGCCGAATGGATTGCAGCGCCTCTACATCGCCGTCGACCGCGATCCGGCGGGGCAGCGTGCGGCGGAAAG
>JBKBOF010000381.1:0-626 GCA_046294955.1 Paracoccaceae bacterium | reverse complement strand
GCGCCTGGTGCGCGAGGCCGTGGCCTGGCCCGACCTGACCATCGGCGGCGCGACCTTCGATTGGGTCAGCCGCGCGCTGAACGAATGCGCGCGCCTGTCGCGCATCCCATCGCCTGAGGTGCCGATGCTGGTCTCGCTCGGGTCCGAGGAAAAGGTCGTCTCGCCGCAGGCCATCCGCGACCGCGCCGCCCGCTGGCCGCAATCGGAACTGCTGGAGATCGCCGGCGCCCGCCACGAGATCCTGATGGAGACCGACCCCCTGAGGGAGCGGTTCTACGAGGCGATGCTGGCGCGTTTCGACGCCAGCTGACCGTCACGCGGCGTCGTTCTTGCGATCCGATGGCGTCGCGATGCTGGGCATGCGCAGGCGGATGCGCTTGAGCCGGCGCGGATCGGCATCGACCACCTCGAATTCGGCACCCGAGGGATGGGCGATGACCTCGCCGCGCAGCGGCACGCGCCCCGCCAGCATGAAGATCAACCCGCCAAGCGTGTCGACATCCTCATCATCCTCGCCCGCCAGACGCAGGCCGGTCTCGGCCTCGACGGCATCGACGGGGGCGCGGGCCTGGACCAGCCACTGGCCGGTCTTTTCATGGACCCACAGGCCGCCCTCATCCTCGTCA
>JBKBOF010000380.1:0-631 GCA_046294955.1 Paracoccaceae bacterium | reverse complement strand
CGTGGCGAAGAACATCACCGCCCGGCCGTTCTCGCCGTAAGCCTGCGCCTGCAGGACCACGATCCCGACGATGCTGAACAGGAACGCGCCGACAAAGGTGGAAAGCACGTTCTGCGTGACACCGTCCTGCATCAGCAGCCGCGTCGCGCGGGGGCTGGTGTTGGTCGTCGCCTGCCCCAGGGCGGTCGTCACCGTCGTCAGCGAAAAGGTCGTGACCGCCAGCATGGACGAGGCGAGGATGGTCAGAAGGTTGTCGACCGCCTCGGTGCCCATCTCGAGATCCCAGTCCTCCGGCACGAATCGGTCGGCCAGAACCCCCACGACTGCGGCGGCCACGCCCAGAAGCCCCACCAGGGTCGCCCTGAACCACAGCTGCCGCACAAGGCGCGACAGGAGCCAGTTCCATCTTGTAAGCATGTATTCCCCGCGTTCGCCGACCCAGGATGAGCGCGCGGAACGCGATGCAGTTCCAAGGACTGCGTCTTTCGGGGACGTGAAATCACGCCGCCGGAAGAATCCGCCCCGTGCAGGGCCCAAACCCGATGCGGTAGCCGCGCCCTTGGGAATAACCGAAGAGGCCGACCTCGTCCCCGTCCTCGATGAAGGTCCGCGGTGTGCCGTTCACCATCAC
>JBKBOF010000379.1:0-632 GCA_046294955.1 Paracoccaceae bacterium | reverse complement strand
GTCCAGTAGACCGGTTCCGGGCGCTCTTGCATGATCCCATGATAGGCCGCACGATTGCGTTGGGCTATAGCACCATGCGCCTGCCTGTCATTGCATGACGTTGGCTATGCCTGTGGCTGTCCGCTGGAAACAGCAATTTGAACAATGGCCCGTGGACGCCCGTCAGTTCGGATTTTTCATCAAAATTGCAATATGAGCCCTGAATTCGTATCGCAGTGCTTAAATGGCAGCAAGCAGCAGCGGATCGGCGAGGTGGAACATTGCTTTGCGCCGTTCACCTTTCAAATGCCGACCACAGGTTTGCAACTTTGTACCATCCGCTCTTTGCGCACAACCTTCGGTCAAGGACGCCATGTCGATTGGCTGCTTTCGCATGATGCTGCAAAAGCGATTCTGCAGCGCGGACAGGCGGCTCCCCTGAAGGTTTTTCGACGTGGACCGCAGCGCGACGCCAGCCGCCGAGGGGTGGCGGTCCACGTTGACAAACCTCGGAAGGACGAAGCCGCGGGGGCCGGGGGCCATCTATGGGGAAAGAGGGCCGACGTCGGTGGCTGCCGCGATGAAGGGCAGAGACCGGGTGCGTGAGGGTTGAGCGCGAGGGTGGCTTTTTCCCGAGACCAGTGATGCGGAAG
>JBKBOF010000378.1:0-642 GCA_046294955.1 Paracoccaceae bacterium | reverse complement strand
GCAAGCGATAGCAACTTGAATGGCGCGAGTTTCGATTTGGGAACCGGCCTCTTCACCGATCCGTCGGTTGTCTTGCGGTTTGACCTTGATGCAGACGAAGACCGCCGTGTCGATCTTGACTACAACCTGATTGGCTCCGGAAATGGTCGTCAGGACTTGTTCATTTCTGTCTCTGCATTGCTTTTTAGCGCAGCTGGGGCGGGTGACTACTTGGTTCTCTACTCGCAACTCGGTGCAGAAAAATGTGTGAAGGAGCGCGGCAAGGAAACATGTGAAGATGGTTTCGGATCGCATGGAACCTTCGAGGAATTCTCCGTCAGGCCTGCGGGTGATCTGCCGCCCCCGCCGCCCCCGCCGCCGGTTCCGTTGCCAGCCGCTGGCTGGCTGATGCTGGCCGGACTTGGTGGCCTTGCCGCGATGCGTCGCCGCAAGCGCGCCTGATCTTCACTCTCGTTGTGATACAAGGGGGCGGCCTTCGGGTCGCCCTTTTTGCATTCGCCTGTCGCGGGGGCAATGGCGGGTTTCCCTTCAGGAAACGCTGTGTTGGGTCACAGAACGTTATAAACGCCCGGAACTGTTAGGCTTTTGGCCATACTTCTGTCATATTCGAAAGACGGATCGGACGTGGGATCGTGGGCATTG
>JBKBOF010000377.1:0-652 GCA_046294955.1 Paracoccaceae bacterium | reverse complement strand
CGCAGCACCGGCGCTTTGACTGGGGCGACCTGTCCTGCGCCGAAGCTTTCGATGGCTGCACCGCCGCATGGCTTGTCGCACCGACGGATCGCACGGACCACCTTGCGGTGATGCAGCCGATGCTGGAACAGGCAATGGCGCGCGGCGTACGGCGCTTCGTGCTGCTCAGTTCTTCGCTTTTTGAGCCGGGTGGTCCGTTGATGGGCGGGGTCCACGCCTGGCTGTCCGCACATGCCGACGAATGGGCGGTGCTGCTGCGGGGGCTGCTCGCCGACGCCGGCCCGACGGAACCGGTCAGTGGTGTCTCGGTGTGCTCGACGGTGCCGGCGGTCCTGCACGAGTGGCGCGAGATGCTCGCATCCCACTTCGCGGACGTGCCGAGCCTGGTGGTGGAGCCCGGGGTCCGCACCGGCGTACCGGTGCTGATGGACAACCCGCGCGAGGTCGGCGCCGACCGGATCATCAACGCGCTGGCCGCGGCCACGCTGCACGGGGGCCCGGCGATCGTGGTCGACTTCGGCACGGCCACCACCTTCGACGTGATCAGCGAGCAGGGGCAGTACGTCGGCGGCGCGATTGCGCCCGGAATCGAGATATCGCTGGAGGCGCTCGGTCGCCGCGGCGCTCAGCTGCGCAAGGTGGAGTTGATGCG
>JBKBOF010000376.1:0-655 GCA_046294955.1 Paracoccaceae bacterium | reverse complement strand
AGCGCTTCCGCTGTGTTCTGCTTGTGCGGGGCATAGTTCCAATAATTCTCGAAATTATAGTGCCCCCTGCTGGCCCAGTGAATCTGGTAGAGATCGACATAGTCGGTTTGCAGACGCCGGAGGCTAGCTTCGAGCGCCTCGCGCACAGATGCGCTGTCCGGTTTGGCGCCGTTGCGGATGTGGGCATTGCCACCCCCGACGATCTTGGTGGCCAGCACCCACTTGTCGCGGTCCCCCTGTGCAGCGAACCAGTTTCCGATGATGGTCTCGGTGCGGCCGCTAGTTTCGGGACTGCCCGGCACCGCATAGACCTCCGCTGTGTCCATGAAGTTGATTCCCGCATCACGCGCCATGGCGATCTGGGCATGGCCCTCGGCCTCGGTGTTCTGGCTGCCCCAAGTCATCGTACCAAGGCATATATCGGTGACCTTGAGGTCCGTACGGCCAAGGGTATTGAACTGCATAAGAAATTCCGTCTGACGCTTAATGGAGGACGGACGGACCCTAGACCAGTGCATCGTTGTATGGAAGTGGTTCAGCGGCATTTGCCGATATATCCACTTCAATGCGGGCACGTTTTCCCCGCCTGTCAAAAAACCGTCACCAAAGGCGCAAAGGGGGGTTGAGGTCTGCGGCGGCACCCCCTATATAGCCC
>JBKBOF010000375.1:0-657 GCA_046294955.1 Paracoccaceae bacterium | reverse complement strand
CGCCTATGGCGACGATTCCATGGGCCGCGAGGCCGATAGCCCGGCCCAGGCGCGCGCCGCAATCGAGGCCGGCAAGATCGCCATCACATCGGCCGAAACGCTGGTCACCACCGAGGGCATCGACGTGATCATCGACGCCACCGGCAAGCCCGGCGTTGCCGCCGACTATGATCTCATTGCCATGGAGCACGGCAAGCATCTGGTGATGATGAATGTCGAAGCCGACGTCACCATCGGCCCCTATTTGAAGGCCCAGGCCGACCGGCTGGGCGTCGTCTATTCGGTCGGCGCGGGCGACGAGCCCAGCTCCTGCATGGAACTGATCGAATTCGTCTCGGCCCTCGGGCTCGACATCGTCGCCGCCGGCAAGGGCAAGAATAATCCGCTCAAGCATGATGCCGTGCCCGACGACTATCGCGAGGAAGCCGCCCGCCGCAACATGAACCCGCGCATGCTGGTCGAGTTCGTCGATGGCAGCAAAACCGCCGTCGAAATGACCGCCATCGCCAATGCCACCGGCCTCCTGCCCGACGTGCCGGGCATGCACGGCCCGGCTACCCATCGCGACGACATGGCCAAGGTGCTGATCCCCAAGGCGGATGGCGGCATTCTCAATTCCTCCGGCGTCGTCGACTTCACCATCGGCAAGGGCGTCGC
>JBKBOF010000374.1:0-658 GCA_046294955.1 Paracoccaceae bacterium | reverse complement strand
ATGGGACTGCCAGCGCAAGGGATCCTGCATCGGGTCGGGGGGCGCCTCGGCCAGGGTCAGGCGCTGGCCGGGGGGCAGGATCAGCATCTCAAGCCCCGCGCCCCAGTCCAGAAGGTCGGCAAGGTGAAGCCGGCACTCCCCCTTGGCGGCGCGCAGCCGGCCAAGGCTGAGCATCCGGCAAAGCCGCCCCCAGGCCGCCCGGTCGCGCGGCAGGCAGGTGACGCTGAAGCCATCCTCCAGCACAAGCCGCGTGGCCGGGATCAGCCGGATGCGCGGCCCGCCATCGCGCGCCAGTTCCCGCGCGCGGGTATGCGCCCGCACGATCCCGGCGACCGAGTTCACATCGGCCACCGCCAGCGCGGTCATGCCCATGCGCGCGGCACGCTCCATCATCTCCTCGGGGTGCGAGGCCCCGGTGAGGAAGGTGAAATTCGTCAGCGCGGACAGTTCGACGAAAGACATGCGGGCAACGACTCGGGAGGAACGTGAACAAAGATAGAACATATTGCCACGATCGCGCCCGGCAAGCCAGCCATCGCGCAGGCCGGGGCGGTTTTCAGAATGCGCGCCTTGCGGCGCAAGCCTTTCCTCTCGCCTCTGCGCGCGACGGGCGCGCAACCGGCTTCGGCAGAGCGGGGGTTTCACACCCCCGCACCCC
>JBKBOF010000373.1:0-669 GCA_046294955.1 Paracoccaceae bacterium | reverse complement strand
CAGGCCCGATACCAGCCGCATCACCGGCCTGTCCTTTGGCCGCAACTACGAATTGCCGGACAGCACCTTTGGCTTTACCCTCGGCACCAGCCGGACGGCGGGCAACAACAGCCTGACCGGCACCCTGCGCTACAGCCGCGAATTGCCCAGCGGGGCGATCAATCTGGCCGTCAGCCGCGCGGTCACCACCGGCTCCGACGACACCAACCGTCTGGTGACCCTGCTCTCGGCCGGCTACAGCCACGAGATCAACGCCAACAGCAAGCTGGGCCTGACCGCCACCTGGTCGGAAAGCCGCCAGCCCGCCACCGCCACCAGCACCACCAACAGCGCGCTGGGGCTGACCTATTCCCACGCCCTGACCGAGGACTGGTCGCTCAACACCGGGCTGAGCCGCCGTAGCCGCACCACCACCGCCAGCCCTTCGGCCAGCTCGAACACCGTCTTCATCGGCCTGTCGCGCCGCTGGGACTGAGCGGGATGCGGTTTCAGTAAACAAAGCGTTTCCAAGGCATTCTGCCGCTGTCGGTTCTCGCAAGGCCTTCCAAAACAGGCTATGGTGCGCATAATTGTCCAGCCGTCCTCCGGGGCGGCAGATGCTTTTGCCGATGCCTTTACCGCAGCGTCCTCCACCGGGAACCGCCGATGACCTTTTCCTCACCGACCTCT
>JBKBOF010000372.1:0-691 GCA_046294955.1 Paracoccaceae bacterium | reverse complement strand
CCGCCTTGCCCATGCCGGCACAATGGCTGATGGCGACGGCTTCGGCCGGATCGTCGTTGAGCACGAAGCGCAGGGTATCGGCATCGTGCACGGTGATGTCGAGGATGACGCCGCCGCCGGCCTCGGGCCGCTCCAGCCGCCAGCCTTGCAGATGCGGCGGCAGATATACGGCATGAAAGACCCTTGCGGCAATCGGCCGGCCAATCCGGCCTTCGGCGATAGCATCCCGCATCGCCCGGTGGGCGGCGGCGTTGCGCAGGTGATGATTGGTGGCCAGCACCACGCTGGCTTCGCGAGCAGCGACCACCATGTCGCGCGCATCCTCAAGCGTCATCGCCAGGGGCTTTTCGCACAGCACATGCTTGCCTGCGCGGATGGCCGCCAGCGTCTGCTCGCGGTGCAGCTCGTTGGTAGTCGAGACATAGACGGCCTTCACATCGGGATCACCAACCAGGTCCTCGACCGACGTCACCGACTTACCGATGCTGTTTTCCGTGGCATAGAGAGCACCGCGCTCGGCGCTGGTACTCATCACGGAGATAACCTCGCCACCCGTCGCGCGGATTGCGCCGATCACCCATTCGCGCGCGATCGTGCTTGCGCCGATCAGACCCCACCCTGTCATGACAATGCCTCCCTCGTTTTGCGCTCGATCGCCGCACCGCAACTCTGGCGAACGACGAGACGCACC
>JBKBOF010000371.1:0-695 GCA_046294955.1 Paracoccaceae bacterium | reverse complement strand
GTTGGGCGGTGTCCAACACAAGGTTCACGTCGCCCATTTCCGCCTGTGCCACAGCCGCAAACCCTTCGTTGTGGCCTACATGAACGAGAAACAGGAAATGGTTCTCGACGCCTTTGTGCGGGCGCTGGCGTTCTTCGGCGGCGCCCCGCGCCGGGTGATCATCGATAACTCTAAAACCATGGTGACCTATGTCTCGCGATCGAAGGATCGGATCTTTCATCCCCGCTTTCTGGCCTTGATGAACCATCATGTCATCGAACCGCCGTCCATTGGGCTTGAACCAATGGCGCCTCAATGAACGGCCCTGCACCCCTGCTTCTGGCTGGGTCGAGCCAGCGTGTCGCCATCGGTTCAAGACCGCTGGCGAGGGGGTCAGGTCGAGAACCAGGTGCAGTTTCTGCGTGGCGAGTTGTTCTGCCCAAGGCTTGCCTTTGACGATCTGGCGGCGCTGAATGACTGGCTGCTTTTGCGCTGCGAGGGGCTGGCTGAACGCCGCCATACTGATCAACAGCATCGCACAATGGCGCCCCTTTTGTCGGCTGGGAATTGCCCAAGTCCATGGAGCAGATCAAGGATCACCACATGCGCGGATGCGGCGGCGACCGCGAGTTTGTCGACCTGCTGCTGTTGGCACTTGAGCATGGCATAGACGTGATCGAGATGGCCTGCGATCTGGCTGTAGAACAGCGCACCTT
>JBKBOF010000370.1:0-695 GCA_046294955.1 Paracoccaceae bacterium | reverse complement strand
CGCTTATGCGTTCATCCGCAGATACATCCAACGTCCATATGCGTCAATCGGCATCTGGCGATCTGACAACTTGTCGCAGGCCCGGTTCGCCCGCGCAAGCCGCGTGCCCGCCAATCCCGGCCCGGCTATCAACCCAGGCAGACAGCCAGACCCGGACTGATCACCACCCAAACCCAGCGGCGCCCAACCCAGCGAAACCCAACCCAGCGAGGCTCTGCCCAGCGGAACCCAACCCAGCGGGGCCTAATGCAGCGGAGCCCAACCCAAAGTGGACCTGCCCAAGTGCCCGCTGCGACGGGTGTCAAAGAATATCTCGGGTCGGATGGCCTGCAACATGCCCCCTGCGGCAAAGGCCCAGCGCCCCATCCCACGCCGCCCACACCGGGAAGCGCCCGAAAAGGCTGTGCAACGCCCCAACCACAGCGCCCGATCCAGCCATCCAGCGCGGGCAAAAACCGACAGAAGAAACGGTTCTGGGCTGACGAAGAGAAGCGGTCGATCTGCGAGCAGGCGATTACCCCGGGCGTGTCGGTCGCGCAGGTTGCGCGCCGCTATTCGATGAACGCGAACCTGATTTTCAAATGGTTGAAGGACCCTCGCTTTTCGCCTGCGACGGTCGAAACGTCAGATGCGCCCGAAGCCGGCTGCGTCTTTCTGCCGGTGGAGATTTCCGGGTCCACCGCCGAGCATCAGGT
>JBKBOF010000369.1:0-708 GCA_046294955.1 Paracoccaceae bacterium | reverse complement strand
CCGCCCGGCAGCCAGAAAACCCCTGTCGAACCGGCGTCTGGCAATCGGGCTGGGCATCGCGGCGGGTCTGGCCCTGGTGTCGCTGATCCTGCGCCTTGTGTTCTGAGCCAGCCGCCCTCCTGGCGCCAGCCTCCGGCAAAAGGCTGGCGCGCGCGCGATCAGGCGGCGCCGGCTTGATCCGTCGCGGCCTTCACCTTGATGAACTGGCGGGTGAGGCTTTCAAGGTGCTGATCGAACCAGTCCGCCATCTGCTCTTCCTCGTGCAGCGAGGTTTCCAGCGCCGGGCGCAGATCCGACCGGCCCGCCAGATCGGCCATGACCAGCAGCGTGCGGTAGGTCGCGATTTCCAGATGTTCGGTCATCATGTCCGCCACCACGGCCTTGAGCACGGCATCATCGCTGAACCCCTGCACCGAGGATTGGCCAAGCCCCATCGCGCTGAGCACGGCATCTTTGATCATCGAGGGGGCGCTGTCGCAAGACTGCAGCGCAACCTCCAGCCGCCGCGCCTGATTTCGGGTTTCGTCAAGGTGCCGCGTGATCCGCGCGTGCTGTTTGCGGAGGTGTTCGGCGCTGCTCACTCGGCCCTACCCACCCCGCCCGATGCGCCTGAATTGACCCTTGGTGACCTGACCGCCGTGGCCGCGAACAACCCGCGTGTGGTCGGCATGGACAGTGCAATTCTGGCCGCCGAGGCCGACCTGCGGG
>JBKBOF010000368.1:388-708 GCA_046294955.1 Paracoccaceae bacterium | reverse complement strand
TTCCGGGCCTCCTGGCGCCGGCGCCGGTGCTCACCCCCTACCGTATAAACCTAGAAAACAACGAGAAAATCTTGCCACAGCCGGATCGGGAGAACGCTTTCGCGAGGGAAAGTGGCGGAGGGGCTGAGTCACCGAAAATCTCGGCTCAGAGTCCCGCAGTCATGTGCTGGCAGAACTGCACGCGCACGCTCGTCTCCGAGCGATTATTGATCGCTTTCTCTCGGTTACGTCCGGTCGGAACGTCCCAAAACGGGGGTGCTGATCGCCGCATGGGTCCGCGCCGTCGTTAAACCAGACGGAATGCGCGGAACTGCGCAACT
>JBKBOF010000368.1:0-378 GCA_046294955.1 Paracoccaceae bacterium | reverse complement strand
ATTTTCTTTCACGCATTCGTTCGAACGCAACCAAACTGAGTTGCTCGAATGGAGGACGACATGAAACGGAATTGCATGACTCAAAAGGAACTCGCCGATCGCTGGACTATCTCGCATCGCACCCTGGAGCGGTGGCGGTGGGCTGGTGAAGGCCCGGCATACATGAAGCTCGGCGGACGCGTCGTGTACCGCGTCAGCGACATCGAGGCGTTCGAACAAGAGGTCATTCACTCCACGACCGACCAGCGGATCGCCACGTCCTGACGCCACTCCCGACATCTCGAATGCGCGTCACGCTCCAACGCTCTGATTTGCGACGCATGTCGATTGCGCCACCTTCCCGGCTCGGCTAGCCTCAGCTTAGGCCCAGTAAATGGG
>JBKBOF010000367.1:0-737 GCA_046294955.1 Paracoccaceae bacterium | reverse complement strand
AAAGGTCATCGGCGGCGGGTCCAGCATCAATGCGCAGATCTACACCCGCGGCAATGCGCTCGACTATGATGACTGGCGCCAGATGGGCTGCGAAGGCTGGTCCTATGAGGATGTTCTGCCCTATTTCCGCAAGGCCGAGGACAATGACAGCTTCGACAACCGCTACCATGGCAAGGGCGGTCCGCTCGGGGTTAGCAAACCTGCAGCACCCCTGCCGATCTGCGAGGCCTATTTCAAGGCGGCGGCCGAACTCGGCATTCCCTTCAACGGCGACATGACCGGCGAGACCCAGGATGGAGTCGGATATTACCAGCTGACGCAGCGCAATGTCCGCCGCTCTTCGGCGTCGATTGCCTACCTCAACCCCGCGCGCAAGCGTCCAAACCTCACCATCCGTACCGATGCGCAGGTGCTGAGGCTCGTGGTCGAGAACGGCCGCGCGGTCGGCGTCGAACTTGCCGGCGAAGGCGTGGTGCGGGCCGAACGGGAGGTGCTGCTCTCATCCGGTGCGATCGGCAGCCCGCGCCTTTTGATGCTATCAGGGATAGGGCCGGCGGACCATCTGACCTCCGTCGGCGTGCCCGTCGTGTTCGACCAGCCGGGCGTTGGCTCCAATCTGCAGGACCATCTCGATCTCTTCGTGATCGCCGAATGCACGGGGCCACATACCTATGACCGCTATGCCAAGCCGCATCTCTCAGTACTAGCCGGCCTGCAATACCTTCTGACCAGGACCG
>JBKBOF010000366.1:304-762 GCA_046294955.1 Paracoccaceae bacterium | reverse complement strand
AATCCGAATGAGTGCCGTTACAGTGAAGGTCGGGGACGACATGCTGAGACGCGACAGCGACTACGAGCGCGGCCGCACGTCAGTGCTGTTCGTCGACATGCAGCGCATCTGGTGCGAACCCAATCTCGATCCGACCCACCCGCAGGACGCCGACAGCTATTATCACAAGCGGCTGCGCCAGACGGTGATCCCCAACCAGGTCCGCATCTTGGAGGCCGCCCGCGCTGCGGGCTGCGAAGTGCTGCACACCATCATCGAGAGCCTGACGCTTGACGGTCGCGACCGCTCGCTCGACCATAAACTGTCCGACATGCATGTGCCGAAGGGCTCGCCCGAAGGTCAGGTCATTCCGGAGCTGGCGCCTATCGACAACGAGATCGTGCTGCCGAAGACCTCGTCCGGCGTCTTCAACTCCACCAACATCGATTACATCCTGCGCAATCTCAACACCCGCTACC
>JBKBOF010000366.1:0-294 GCA_046294955.1 Paracoccaceae bacterium | reverse complement strand
ACATGGCGGTGCGTGATGCGGCCGATCGCGGCTACCTCGTCACCGTCGTCAACGACGCTTGTGCGACCTACAGCCCCGAGCGCCACGAAGGCGCCCTTCGCGCCTATTCCGGCTACTGCTGGACCACCGATACCGACACTGTCGTCAGCCGCATTCAGGGCCTGCGCCAGGCCTGAGCCATCGCCGAAGATCTTGAGACAAGAGGGGAATTCATGACCGAGACCAACAACGGCAAGGCGCACTCCGCACTGACGGAACTCGCAACCTTCGTCACCACCGATATCGCCGGCATCA
>JBKBOF010000365.1:0-765 GCA_046294955.1 Paracoccaceae bacterium | reverse complement strand
AAAATGGTTAAAGCGATATGCCTTGCGCAATAAGATTTGCGCGAACCTGTTTCTGACATCCGCAGTCGGCGATCAGATTAAGCGATGTGAATTAAGATAAAGGATTTACGCGATCAGCATCGTGAGAAATGCAATTCGAGAAGTGAGGAAGGTGGTATGGGTTGCGGAATACGTGTTGTGCTGGTGATGAACCGCAAAGGGGGATCGGGCAGGAGCACGCTCTGCCGTGCGGGGCGGGACGATGACGATCTTCGACGCCGACAGTTCCAGGTCCTGTCTCGAATGGATGCAGGCCGGTAAAAAGTTGGGGAACTGGTCACCCTTGGTTGAGGTGATCCAGCCTTCGGAGGCGAACCCTGCCTGTTCGCATGCAGCAGGGTTAATAACTATTATCAAGCCTGCCATCATCAAGGCTCAGTATTTCGGAGGCCCTGATGATCAGCGCAGACCTTGGATCGCAGCTTGAAGGCTTCGTCACGAAGCTGGTCGAGACCGGACGCTACAACTCCAAGAGTGAGGTGCTGCGCGAAGGCATCCGACTGATTCAGGAGCGCGAGGCAAGGCTCGCCGTATTGGATCAGGCGCTTGCCAAAGGCATCGCAGATGCCGAAGCCGGGCGCACTAAACCAGCCGAAGAGGTGTTCGCGCGGCTTGAGGCCAAGTATCAGGCTATGGGTCGCCCTGCGGAATGATGGTCGAATTTACCACCGCAGCAGAAGCTGACCTCGAAGCGATCGGTGACTACATCGCTCAAGACAATCCGGT
>JBKBOF010000364.1:0-766 GCA_046294955.1 Paracoccaceae bacterium | reverse complement strand
AAGCTCGCACGCCTTGAAACGGGTCCCCGCAAGCCCCCTCCGGACGACGTGGTGATCGAAGCAAGGATCGCCCAGCGGGTGCTGAGCGACCTACCTTCGGTCGAGACGCTTGGCGATCAGGTTCCCTACAACTGCCCCGATTGCGGCGGGGTTCTTTGGCAGATCAAGGACGGCGACCTCTTGCGGTATCGCTGTCATACTGGTCACGCCTTCACCTCGGCAGTGTTGTTGGCGGTGCAATCGGCAAAAATCGAGGAAACCCTGTGGACCGCGCTGCGCATGTTCGAAGAGCGGCAGAACCTGATGGCGACGATGCGTGCGCAGCCTGATGGAAAATCGTCCAAGGCAATGACGGAGCGCTCCAAGGAAGCGCAGGTGCATATCGACCGTATCCGCGCCATGTTGATGGCAAAGGATGAACCGATCGACGTCATGAAGCCAGACATGGTCAAGGGAAAGCTGCCCGACACCGGTTCGAATTGACACAGTTAGAGTTTCGTTGAATTGCCTTGGCCCGGGTAGGTGATGCACACGTCCCAAGCTAAGGGTGCCAATGCGCTTCGTCCTCAATGCCGCATACCTTTACGTCTGGCGGTGAGGCATACGCATCCCTGGCGGACGGTGTGGGCGACTGATGCCCTGAGGCATCAGGGTTGTTCGTTCTGGAGCGAGGCCACGATGTTCTGAGCGCGGCGAACGCGCGCGGGACTGTGGCTTGAGGGATGCGTGCTTTCCTCTTCCAGTACATGGCGCGCCCAACCCATCC
>JBKBOF010000363.1:0-770 GCA_046294955.1 Paracoccaceae bacterium | reverse complement strand
AGTACCGTCTCGATGATCTTGCCAGTTTCGGCCTTCGAAAACCCGCGTGCCCGCAGGAAGTCGCTGCGGTCCTCATCGGTGCGAGCGACAATCCGCTCGCGTGCCGCCTTGATGCCGTTGACGAAGGGCTGGGGTGAGGAGTTGGCGAAGCCCTCCAGCGCCGGTGCGGCTTCATGTGCGAAGCGGTTCGCCGCATACTTGCTGTGGCGGATGCTGATTTCCTCGAAGTCCTCCACACCCCACAGATTCCGGTTCTGGCAGACTGCGCGCAGGTAGAAGCTTGCCGTGCCGAGCGTCTTGGCCCCGAATTCGGAATTCCAGCAGTAGAAGCCCCGGAAATAGAGATCGGGCGAGCCGTCGGGCAGACGTCCGGCCTCGATCGAATTGAGATCGTCGACCAGGAACAGGAAGACATCGCGGTCCGATGCATAGAGCGTGGTCGTGTCACGGGTAATGTCGACGCGCGGATTGTGGACGCCAGTCGACCAGTCGAGCACGCCAGGCACCTTCCAGCGGGTGTCGCCCGTGCCGTTTCCGGCGATCTTCTGCACGGCTTCGACAAGTTCATGGTCGTAGATCCGGCCATAGTCGGGACCGGTCACGGCGCGCAGCTCGAGGCGGCCCCCGGAACCACAATCTTCGGTTTCAAGCGTCTTGATCTGCTCGGCGCGGTGTGAAGTCAGACCATATTGCAGGTTGAAATACGCGAGCGGAGGCTGATGTTGTCGATGATAGGCTGCGTGAGCCCCTACCTGGCGGGCGTGTTGGCT
>JBKBOF010000362.1:463-779 GCA_046294955.1 Paracoccaceae bacterium | reverse complement strand
AACCGAGGCCGGGATTGCCGTACGGGTGCTCGAGCCGCGTCTCGGGGATTTCAACGATGATCTGCGTGCCCACGGCGCTGAGGCGCTGCGCCAGCATCTGGCTAGCCAGATCGACCTTAAGGATCAGCATCGGCTGACGATCTGAGCTCTAAAAGCGCAAAGGCAGTCTGGACGCGGGGCGGGGGTCAAGCATCGCTTGAGGAACCGGGTCGCGTTTTTTGGCCCAAACCCCGCGGGGGGACCCCCCCCCGGCCCCCCCGTCCAGGCCGAGATTGGGCGGCGGCCGGCCAACGGGGCGCCCCAGGACAGACCGGGG
>JBKBOF010000362.1:0-453 GCA_046294955.1 Paracoccaceae bacterium | reverse complement strand
ACGTCCTTCAAGAGATGGGCAGGCGGCCGTCAAAGGGGACGCCCCTTCAAGGACGGGGGGCAACTGATTTCCGCCGGCGGGGCTCGCCCCGCCTTTGCATCGCGAAGCAAATCAGCCGCCCCCCGTCCTCCTCCACATGCGTTCCGGCCCCAAAGAGGGGGTGAAGGGGCGTCCCCAGTGACAGCTTTCGCAGCCCATGAAGGCCGCGCGGGATGTCGCGCGGGCCCGAGCAGCCGGAGGCAAAAGACCATGACGACCCAATTCCAGAGCGAGGATTTCGACCGCAGCCCCTCCCTTTCCCAGACCGCCTGGGCGCTTCAGGAGCTTCAGCTCTATGGCACCCGTGCCTTCCAGGACGAGATCGATCTGCGCCCGATGCCGGAGCCCGAACGCCTCATCGACGCGGTCAGTGATATCTTCGACGCCCTTGTCGCAACTCTTGGCGACACCCGC
>JBKBOF010000361.1:0-781 GCA_046294955.1 Paracoccaceae bacterium | reverse complement strand
GTCGGTCCGGGTCGAGAGCGAGAACAGCGGATGTTCCATGCTGGCCAGATCATCCTTGGGCAGCGCCTCAAGAATATCGCAGAGAAAAAAATCCGTCTGCCGTATGCCTGCCCTTGAAGGCAGCAAACCGCCCTGCCCTGCCGATATCGCCGTCATGCTCTGCCCTCTGCCTTGCCCGACCGTTTGTGATCATTCGATCTATCGGCCGGACGCCCCTGTTCCGGGGCCCGTCGAAACTTCGTGGTTTCATTAACACCCAACTTATCCACAGACCGGCAAAGCACCAAGCGGAAACTTGCCACGATCGGGGTTTCGGAGTCGGCGCTTCGGGGTTCCGGAATCGCCCGATCGGGGTTTCAGAGTCGCCCATCCCGACAGAACCCCATTTTTTTCTTTTTCTGTCAGAGGCTTACAAAATGACATCGACACGTAACTAATAAAATAACACATATCTAACAAAGACCCCGGAACAGATTGCCGGAACACGCCATCCGGCACCCGCGCGACAGACATGGCAACACATTGATATTGCTTTAGAAAATAGGAATTTTTTCGACAGGTATCACCTTTCCTTTCATGTGCGGCGTTTTCGTGTATATTGCCAAAAACAACGCACATGAGGCGACCATGGCCCGCGAATCGAGCCGCGACCCTTCCCCCGATCTGCCACCCTATTTCAACCTTTCCCCCGATGCTGCAATGGCGGCACTTGGTGCTGCGGTCAGTACCGGCGATCTGGCGCAGATCGCCGATCGGGCCGGCAAGGGCCGTGATGAGCTGG
>JBKBOF010000360.1:0-782 GCA_046294955.1 Paracoccaceae bacterium | reverse complement strand
GCCCAAGCTGGATCTGGATGTCTATCCGTATCTGCCCAAGGCTAATGTGGGCACGACGTCAGCGGCCAGCTACATGTCCCTGATGAAGCGGGGCGAGGCTGCATGACACAAGCCCCTCAAATCTTACTGGATCACCGGCTCAAATCTCTCCGCCTGCCAACGGTGCTGCGCGAATATGGCAAACTGGCCCGCCAGTGCGCCACAGAGGGGCAGGATCATGTCCAGTTCCTCGCCCGCTTGGTTGAATTGGAAATGATCGACCGTGAGCGGCGGATGATCGACCGCCCCCTTTCGGGCCATTGCTACGCAATGCCCTGCCGGGCAACGGGATCAAGGCTGCCAAGTTCCCAGCCGTCAAAAGCCTGGACAGTTTTGACTTCAAGGCGATCCCGGCCTTAAACAAGATGCAGGTCTTGGCGTTGGCGCGTTGCGAATGGCCTTACGGCGATGCAAGCATCGCCTACCGGCTGACAGATTGAACGGCGCGAGAATGTCATCGCACTCGGCCCTTCCGGCACCGGCAAAACACATGTCGCCTTGGGCCTTGGCCTGTCAGCATGCCAGAAAGGCCTGTCCGTTGGATTTGTCACTGCCGCAGCACTCGTCCATGAGCTGATGGAGGCCAGAGAC
The DNA here is from genome assembly GCA_046294955.1 of Paracoccaceae bacterium. Lineage (GTDB taxonomy): Bacteria > Pseudomonadota > Alphaproteobacteria > Rhodobacterales > Rhodobacteraceae > Pseudotabrizicola. The sequence goes on along the minus strand of JBKBOF010000360.1, from coordinate 152 downwards.
GAACGCAGACTGCTACGGCTTCAAAAGCAGATGGTGGGTTACAAGCTGCTGATCATTGACGAGCTGGGCTTTGTGCCACTGAGCAAAACCGGGGCCGAGCTACTGTTTGAACTGATCTCCCAACGATACGAGCGCGGCTCCACACTGATCAC
>JBKBOF010000359.1:0-783 GCA_046294955.1 Paracoccaceae bacterium | reverse complement strand
GGCAGACAGAAACACGAACCCGGTGAAGGCGCCCTGCAACAGCACGGTGCGCAGCAAAATAGCGCTGTTCACCGATACCATCCGACGCAAGGCTGCCCCGTCCCGCAGCCGGTCCACCGCGGGCCTGAGCGCGCGACCAAAGGCATCCCGGCACAGCCAAAGTCCAAAGACCAGCCCGGTCCATTCCGCGATCAGCGACGCGGCGGCCACGCCTTCGACCGACCAACCAAGCCCAAGAACGAACCAGATATCCAGCACGGCATTCAGTCCGTTGATCCACAATTGCAGAATCAGAACTGCCCGCGCCCTTTCGACAGCAATTAGCCAGCCGTTCACAGCATAAAGCGCGATCGTGGCCGGGGCACCCCAGATACGGATAGATAGATAGCTGCGCGCCATGCCCTCGACTTCGGGAGACGCAGGGGCAAGCCGGAATGCCGCCCAGATCAGCACAGTCTGCACCGCCACAATGACCGTTCCGGCAACCGCGGCAATCACCAGCGCGCGGTACAGCGTGGCATCGCGTTCTGCCCAGTCGCGCGCACCATGGGCTTGGGCGGCAAGACCCCCGGTACCCATCCGCAGAAAGCTGAACATCCAATAGACCGAGGCCAGCACCACAGCACCCAACCCCACCGCACCGATCGGTGCAGCGGCGCCAAGTTGACCGACGACAGCGGTATCAACAGCCCCAAGGATCGGCACCGTGACATTGGACAGGATAAAGGGCCAGCTGATCGCCCATATCCGGGCGTTGCTGATGGTTGTCATTCCGCTGGATCA
>JBKBOF010000358.1:0-793 GCA_046294955.1 Paracoccaceae bacterium | reverse complement strand
AAGCGCTCTACGACTGGTCGCTGCTGCATCGCTTCGCCGTGCTTATGGGGCCGTCGGGACTGATTGCCGTGCTGGCCGGCTGGATAGTGACGGAAGTCGGGCGGCAACCCTTTACGATCTATGGGTTGCTCAGGACCACGCAGAGCGCTTCGCCGCTCGATGCCCCGGCGGTGGCCTCGTCGCTGCTGGCATTCGTTATCGTCTATTTCACCGTGTTCGGCATGGGTATCTGGTACCTGCTTCACCTGATGAAGAAGCCGCCCGAGGCGCATGAAACCCCGCTGGGCGATGCGCCCATCCGCAGCGCGGGGATCACCCCGGCGCCGGCCATCATCGAGGGAGCTTCGGCATGATCGACCTCACTGTCATCTGGGCCTGCATCATCGGCTTTGCGATCATAGCTTATGTCGTGATGGACGGCTTCGATCTCGGCATCGGCATCCTGTTTCCGTTCTTCAAGGTCGGGCAGGATCGGGACACCGCGATGAACAGCATCGCTCCGGTCTGGGACGGAAACGAAACCTGGCTGGTTATGGGCGTGGGCGGCCTGTTTGCCGCTTTACGCGCCGATGATCGCAATGCTGCTTGGCCTTGTATTCCGCGGCGTGGCATTCGAGTTCCGCTGGCGCGACCCGGCGCACCGTGCTTTCTGGGACAAGGCGTTCACGACAGGGTCGGTCGTCGCCACCTTCGCGCAAGGCATTGCGCTCGGCGCGCTGCTACAGGGCATCACGGTCGAGGGGCGCAGCTATGCCGGGGGTTGGTGGGAATGGCTGTCGCCGTTCAGTCTGCT
>JBKBOF010000357.1:0-797 GCA_046294955.1 Paracoccaceae bacterium | reverse complement strand
CCAACCCGGCCTGTTCGACTGAGCGCGGAACAACTTTGACCATCGGCTTACGCCAAGCTCTGCCTTTCGGGTCATATCCTGTTGAACAGTCCTTGCGCAGTGACAGTTTCGTCTGTGCACGTCACAGCCATTGAGGTTGCCCCCGAAACCGACCTTGCCGCGATATACCTAGCATCTTCCCGGTGACCACACCGCGACATCAGCCTGGCACGTTCAGGGTGGTACGAACCATCACCGTCATGCCCAATGATCGCAGATTGCGAGACTGGCCAGCGACCCACGTTGGCCGGCGTCACATTCGGTTTGTCGCTTCAACTCGCCTCGTGTCTCGGGCTGGCCCCGTCGACCGTCTAGGCGTTGCAAGTCGCGCGCTGTCGTTGACATAGCCCCTTCCTCTTTCCGGGCTCTTTCTCCTTGGGCCTAACACTGCCGTTTGCTCGTTTGAGCGGTTCTGCCCTGCCGCTTCCCGTGATCCCGGCTCAGGCACCTCCCTTCGACTGACAATCCCCTAAGCCTGTTCGGCCTCTGGCTCGCAACCCCGCTCAGGGCCGGGCCGTGTTGGTCGCGTACCGCTCCCTGCCCGCACCACCCCGGCCCTTCGGTGGTTTCCGGTGGCTGAAGCGCCACCGTGCAAGCCTCAACCGACAGGCTTCATTCGGGTCTTGTCGAAGGGATGGTCCCTTCAGCCAGATACAGGAGCTGCAAATGCAGAACATCGTCATCCTCGCCGGCAACATCGGTCAGTCCCCGGAAGTCCGCACCATGCAGGGTGGGACCAAGATCACCAACTTCACCCT
>JBKBOF010000356.1:0-798 GCA_046294955.1 Paracoccaceae bacterium | reverse complement strand
AAGTCGGTCAGCTGGGTCAATCGCTCAGGTCTCACAGGCCAGGGGGTGTTTCGCAGGGCTGGACCGATGAGCCGCAAGAATGGATCACGAAACGTAGGACCACCAATGCGGGGTGCGGTATCAGACTCAATAGGTGGATGGAAGTCCGAGAGGGCACCATGCGCCCGCACTATTACCGTGCAAGCGAGCCGAGCGCAGGGTCTCGGAGTTCCTCAACGCGGAGTTCGGGCGCCTCGCCGATCAGAGGGCTTATCCTTGTCAGACTTGGTCTTAAACGCAAGAAGCCCCCACTTTTCAGGGGGGACTCGTCAAACGTTGAGGTGGCGTTGAGGTAAAACGCGAGCGCCTATACACCAGTGTTTTTGTCAGATTCCAAGTCTTTGTTATCCAACGGTTTTTTGGTTGCGGGGACAGGATTTGAACCTGTGACCTTCAGGTTATGAGCGTCACGCCTTGCACAGAAAAAGTCTTGTGAACTCCAAGACTTACCATAATTTTGGATACACAACGTCGGCGTCGTGTCGCACGGAACTGCCGCAAACCAGTGGCAAAGAACGGGAACCAAATTACCCCGGGACGGAGCGGACGTTCGCTGTAGGCTACTCACAGCGAGGCCCGAGCGGCGTTGATGCGTAGGGCACGGGATCTGCGATTGAATTACCAATGCTCAATGCCTTGCTCTACCTGCGACTAGATCCATCACGCCATTTGGTCCAGCAACGGTGGCAACGTTTTGGAGCAGCAGGATGTCTTCCTGAGATAGGTCGTTATTGTGCGCGACAATCTTCCTCACCGCAG
>JBKBOF010000355.1:0-817 GCA_046294955.1 Paracoccaceae bacterium | reverse complement strand
ACGCGCAGCTTAAACTCGGCACTCTCTACGAGGATGGCCGAGGAGTGCCACAAGACGTGGCTGAGGCCGTGAAGTGGTATACGCTCGCAGCAGAACAAGGATTAGCTGAAATACAATTCCAACTTGGCTTAAAGTATAGGCAGAGCCGACTCATTCCGCAGGACAATGCGAACGCAGCCAAATGGTACCAGATGGCGGCGGTCCAAGGACATGCGGCCGCTCAGAACAACTTGGGTGTGCTGTACAACAATGGCTATGGCGTCCTCCAGGACTTTGGGACGGCACATATGTGGTACAATATCAGCGCAGCAAACGGCAATGAGTTAGCGCCCACGAACCGAGACGACGTAGCCAAAAGGATGACTCTTGCCAACCTCGCCGAAGCCCAAAAGCGAGCGAGGATCTGCGTTGCCACAAACTATCAGACATGCGACTGAGTTCGCAGCGCCGCATATGAGCTATGAATGAATCTGGGTGATGGGATTTAAGAAGGCGGCGTATCGTGGCGGGTGCCCGCCACGCCATTTATGGCGGGCAGTGGCGGCGGCTGGATCGTGGCAAGCTTGGTCGTGATGGACCGATCACCGTCACCGGTAGGCCTCCGGCAGGGTGAAGCTGAGGGCCACGCGTTCGCAGAGGGGCGCAAGATTATCGAAGCGCTCCGCAGCGACGGCATCGGAGTCGCTCGACGACATGCACTGCAGTGAAATCATCTTCTGATCCGTGTAGAGCATGTAGGTCCGCATTCTGGAATTGATTTGCCGGTCGAGGACCTGGCTTGCCCCCACCATGTCCAGCTGCAATCCTGGAAGTCGAT
>JBKBOF010000354.1:0-821 GCA_046294955.1 Paracoccaceae bacterium | reverse complement strand
GGAGTGATCGACATGGCGTTACTGAGTGTTATCCGTCGCTGGCATCTGCGAGATCGGATGCCGATCCGGGAGATCGCGCGGCGCACTGGCTTGTCGCGGAACACGATCCGCAAGTATTTGCGCAGCGGCGCGGTGGAGCCGCAGTTTCGGGTTCCCGAGCGTTGCAGCAAGCTGGACCCGTTTGCCGAGAAGCTGTCGCATTGGCTGCGGATCGAGGCTGCCAAGTCGCGCAAACAGCGACGCACGGTGAAGCAGTTTCACGCCGATCTGGTGGTGTTGGGATTTGACGGTTCTTACGGGCGCGTTGCCGCTTTTGCGCGGGCATGGAAAGCACAGCGGCAATATGAGCAGCAGACCAGTGGACGCGGGACCTTCGTGCCGCTGGTGTTTGCACCCGGGGAGGCGTTCCAGTTCGACTGGAGCGAGGACTGGGCGGTTCTCGGCGGCGAGCGTGTGAAGCTGCAGGCGGCCCACACCAAGCTAGCGCACAGCAAGGCCTTTATCGTCAGGGCTTATCCGCTGCAGACCCATGAGATGCTGTTCGATGCGCTGACGCAGGCGTTCCGGGTTCTGGGCGGTGTTCCGCACCGTGGGATCTTCGACAACATGAAGACTGCGGTGGACAAGGTCGGCACTGGCAAGGCGCGGCAGGTCAACGCGCGGTTCGCGGCGCTGGCCAGCCATTATCTGTTCGAGCCTGAGTTCTGTAATCCTGCTGCTGGTTGGGAAAAGGGCCAGGTCGAGAAGAACGTTCAGGACGCCCGGCGCCGGTTGTGGCAGCGCATGCCAGCCTTCGCTGATCTTGAGGCCCTCAATGCCTG
>JBKBOF010000353.1:0-835 GCA_046294955.1 Paracoccaceae bacterium | reverse complement strand
CCGCGAGCGCCGAGCGCTTGATGCTCTCGATCAGATCAGGGGAAATCGGTAGCATGTGTCAGACTCGGAACACTAGCGGCGCAACGCAGCTATAGCACAGCAGTGACACCAGAAACCAAAGATGCAAGTGCCAGACAAAATGGCCCTGCACCTCGCTCTGTGGCCCGAAAGACAGTAAAATCAGTTCCCCCAGCTGACCCAGACCCGCAGATCCGCCCCTCCAGTTATAGATCATCAGAAGCGTGACGGGATTGAGAATGAAAAGTCCGAACATCAGCGGAATGCCAAGGTTCTGAAGCCGCGACACCAAAAAGGTGCCGACCGAGCGCCGTGCCAATATCATACCGGCAAAAAAGCCTGACACCGCAAAGAAGGTTCCCATCCGGAAATGGTCAGATGCTGTTGCAAAAAACTCCAGCCAACCGAAATGAGCCAATGTGGTGACGTGGACAAAAACACCTGTAAGCATGGCAAATGCACGCAGATGATCCAGATAATGCAAACGGTTCAAAGTATGGGCTCCAAAAACGAAGAGTGGATAAGCGAAACCACAGGAAGGCTTTCCCCCTGCGTCCCAAAAACATTAACATATCTTAACAGGCGCCGTAGCTTTCACATCTTCCAGCGCGCCCCGAACCGCAGCAGAATAGTAAACAAAGCGTTTCCAAGGCATTCCGCGGCTGTGAGTGCTCGCAAGACCGGGCAGAACGGGCTATAGTGCGCGCTATTGTTCATGCGTCCTTCGGGGCGGCAGATGACTTTACCGCAGCGTAGTCCACCGGGAACCGCCGATGACATTTTCCTCACCGACCTCTTCGATGCGCCTGACTGCCCC
>JBKBOF010000352.1:0-862 GCA_046294955.1 Paracoccaceae bacterium | reverse complement strand
CCCAGATGCTCATCAAGCACCTCGGCCGCCGTCATGCCACGGGCCGGAAAGGCCACGGTGGCGAGCAGCATCGCGTCCCGGTCGGGTGACACCAGAACCGCCTGCCGCAGCCCATCCGAGGTGGTGGTCTGCACGCTCCACCCATCGGGGAGGGGCAGGGCAAAGACGCCTTCGGGGTCACGATACATTGCGCCCTGACCAGCGGCGGGGGCGGTTTGCGGGGCCGGAGACAATCCGGTGGGCGTCGCCTGCGCGACACTGGCCGACTTGCCGTTCAGCACCAGACCATCCAGCAGCGCGACGAACATTGCCTCGTGCTCGGCCAACGGCACATCGGTGCCGCTCACCTGCCACAAAAAGATCTCGCCCTCGGCATCCTCTTGCAGGAAGGCGAGTTGCAGCATCCGCTGGGCCCCGATCTCGGTGTGGATGAACAGCGCCTCTTGTCCGGCGAGGCTGCGCTTTTCGTGCCGCACGATGTCGTCGTAGCCAAGCAGCGGCTCATCGGGAAACCACCAGCGCGCCCAGAGTTGGTAGCGCCCGTCCGGGCTTGTGAAATCATAGGATTGATCCCGGCTGGAATGGATCTGTGTCCATCCGGGGGGGAGGGTGAATTCGGCGCTGCGCAGGTCGTAGGTGGTGCCCTGCGCTTGCGCCAACGACAGGGTGAGAAGCGTCATCAGGACGGCCCCGATCACGGCGGTCATCATGCGTCTCATGGCTGTCCCCTCTCGGTCGTGCGGCGATTCGGGTCGCCTGATACCGTTTCGCCGGGGCGCATGGTGCCGTCAAATCGGATCAGGTGCTTTGATCCACGTCATTCTGGCCCGCCGCCAACCGTGTAGGATCGCGGAGGCAAAGG
>JBKBOF010000351.1:0-872 GCA_046294955.1 Paracoccaceae bacterium | reverse complement strand
GCCACGCCGTTCGTCGTGGTCGCCAGTTCCCACAGGCCTGCCTCCAGCCCCGCCATTGCCGCCTCGAACTTGGTGCGCGTGTCGGCAGGCAGGCTGTTCAGCCACTCGATATTGACCAGATGCGCCTGCACGGACCCTGACACCGACAGCGGCAGCAGATGCGTCGTCACCTCGGGCCATTTGCCGGTGTTGGATGAGGTGGGCGAGGTCACGCCGCAGCTTGCCACCCCGCGTTGCAGGGCGGGATAGACCTCGGGGAAGGAGAGGGTGACGGGGGTGGCGCCCAGCTCTTCCAGCAGGGTGGACATCGACGCGGTAAAGGACCGCACCTTCAGCCCCTTCATGTCATCGAGCGTCGCAATCGGCTGGTTGCACAGGAAAATCTGCGGACCAAAGGGCCAGATCGCCATCGCCTTGACGCCGAATTTCTCGGCCAGACGGGCGTTGAAGGCTTCGCGGTAGGCGTCAACGGCAGTTTTCAACTCGGCCATATCGGTGGCGACCCCGATCAGGTCGATGCCTTCGAGAAACGGATCGTCCTTGGCGACCGATCCGACCTGCGTGGTGGCAAGCTGGAACGCGCCCGAATTCACCAGCCGCAGCGCATCGCCAAGGTTCAGGCCCAGCACCTGGAATTCGTTGCGTTCCACCGTGATGCCTGCGGCGGTAACAGCCTCGATCCCGGCAATCTCAACCGGATACTGGGCGTTGTTGGCTTGGGTCTGGGTCAGCCAGCGCAGGGTTTGCGCCTCGGTCGGTATGGCGGCGCAAAGAACGAGCGCGGTGGTCAGGGACAGCAGTATTTTCATGGCAGGCACCTTTTCTGAAGAGGGGGTGTTGGTGTTACGGGAAGGGAAAATCCTAGGCGGGTC
>JBKBOF010000350.1:0-884 GCA_046294955.1 Paracoccaceae bacterium | reverse complement strand
CCGAGGACGCGATAGTTGCTTCGGGGTGAATTTCACGCCTCAAGCGGCAAGCAGATTTCCCGCCAGGTCGTGATGGCGTGGGCACGGAGTTGGCGATGATCGGCGGCGGTCAGGTATTTTCGATGAAGATGGAAAAGATTAGCGATCTGGCCGTGGGTTGAGACGAAGCGCTGGCATTGTCGCGCTGACTTGAACCGCATCATGCACCGCTCTCGTCGTCGCACAGGAAGGTGTGAATTCTCGGCGCGGTTGTTGAGCCCTTTATGTGAGCGATGCTCGACACCTGGCATGATCTCGCGCTTTGCTGCTTCGTAAGAGCGCAACTTGTCGGTTACCATCACGCGGGGCGTGATGCCCTGGCTCTTCAGCAGCTTTCGCATCAGCCGAAGAGCGGCCTTTCTGTTTCGGCGGCTTTGCAGCAGAGCATCGAGAACGTAGCCGTCAGCATCAACGGCGCGCCACAGCCAGTACTTCTTGCCTTTGATGGAGACGACCATCTCATCGAGATGCCACTTGTCGGCAAAGTTGCCGCGCGAGCGTCGCCGGAGTTGATCGGCAAATTGGCAGCCGAACTTTGCGGTCCATTCGCAGACAGTCTGAAACGAGACATCGATCCCGCGCTCGGCAAGCAGGTCTTCAACATCGCGCAGGCTCAACGGGAACCGATAGTAGAGCCATATCGCATGGGCGATGATCTCGGCAGGAAAGCGGTGGCGTTTGTAGCGCGAAGCCGTGTCCACGTTTGAAAACTTTGTCATCACCGGCGGATATCACCCAGATCAATCCATATCCGTTAAGGCGACGCCACCGTACACTGCGCGCCAAACCAGTAGTCCCAGCGTTCGGAGTTAAACCGGAAGACGTACAAACGCGCACGACTTCGG
>JBKBOF010000349.1:0-912 GCA_046294955.1 Paracoccaceae bacterium | reverse complement strand
AGCTCTCGGCGAGCGCCGGCTCGATCTCCAGCGTGCCGTCCTTGAAGCGCACCAGACCGTCATAGACGTTCACCAGAATGCGGAAATCATTGGTGGCGGTCACCGTATGCGGATCGAGAGACTTGGGTTCGGCGATCTGACCGACGACGAGAACATTGGGCGGGGTCTGCGCGCTCGCCGGCTGGGCGGCAATCATGGCGGCACTCAAGGCGGCAGCGGCAAATGCGCTCCGGAACAGCCTCTTCATGGGGAAATCCTTTCGATTTGGCATCCTGTATGCGCGCTATTAATTCACATAGATAACTCGAATGCAATAATTTATCATGATAGATATCAACCGCAGGCTTTCTCGCGGGCATGCCAATGTAGCGAGCACCGGCACCCATCACGCGTCGGATTTCGTCAGTGGACGGGATTTTCGGCTAAAGCCTTTATGCGATCGGCCGCGGCTGCACGAGGATCGCGCGGAAATCGTTGACGTTGGTCAGGGTTGGGCCGGTGACAACCTGTGCGTCCAACGCCGCGAAGAAGGAATGGGCATCATTTCGTTGCAGAGCGGCCTCTGGGTCGCAATGCAGTTCGGCAGCCTTTTTCAAAAGTTCGGGACCGATGACGGCGCCGGCGACCTCGGCTGCACCATCGACGCCGTCAGTATCGCAAGCGAGCGCATGGATGCCTTCAGCGCCGTCCAGAGCCAATGCAAGGGCCAGACAAAATTCAGCATTGGGCCCGCCAATGCCATCGCCGCGCCGTGTAACCGTAAGCTCGCCGCCGGAGAGGAGCAGGACCGGCGCATCCCCGGCACGCAGGGAGTGCTGCAAGGCCAGCGCCTCTTTCGCCTGGACTTCGGCCACGAGCCTCGCTTCGCCTTCCAGGGCATCGCCGAGAATGCGAACATCGCAACCCGCCTCT
>JBKBOF010000348.1:622-929 GCA_046294955.1 Paracoccaceae bacterium | reverse complement strand
AGACATTACCGAAGCCCTGATCGGCTACGACGGTCTGTCGATCGCCCATGCCCGCAGCGCTCCGGAAATGGATCTGACCGAAGAGCAGATCTTCAAGGCCTTGGCTGCTGAGCTTCCGGACGGCAACGGCGGTTTCGTCGCCAACCCGAACAAGAAGTGGTCGGATATCGACGCTTCGCTTCCGGACTTCGACATCATCGCTTTCGGTCCTCCTCCGACATCCGGCACCCGCGACGCCTTCGTCGAGCTCGTCATGCACGACGGCTGTAAGGACCTGCCGGGCATGGCCGATCTCCAGAAGGCTGAC
>JBKBOF010000348.1:0-612 GCA_046294955.1 Paracoccaceae bacterium | reverse complement strand
TCGCGCATGCGCCAGGACGGTCCGTTCGTCGAAGCTGGCGAAAACGACAATCTGATCGTTCAGCGTCTAGAGGCCGACGCCAATGCGATAGGCATCTTCGGCTACTCGTTCCTCTATGAAAACAACGACAAGCTGAAGGCCGTAAAGGTCAATGCTGTTGAGCCGACCTTCGATACGATTGCAGATGGTTCCTATCCTGTTTCGCGTCCGATCTTCTTCTACGTGAAGAACGCTCACCGCGACGTGATCCCCGGCATGAAGGAATTCCTCACCGAGTATACTTCTGACGAAGCTCTCGGTCCGGAAGGCTATCTCGCCGAGCGTGGCCTGACTCCGCTTTCCGACGAGAAGCGCAAGGAAGTCCAGGACGCCGTTTCCGGCGCGAAGAAGCTCGGTTCCTAATCTGAGTATTTGACTGCCGCCGCCCGCCATCAAGGCGGGCGGTTTTCATTGTGCTCAGGGGGTCGTATGTCTGGATATCTGTTCGGCTTGATGGCGCTTGCCGCTTTTATCGTCGCTTTTATGGGAACAGGTCGCGCCAAGGCGACTGCTGGTTCCGCATCGGGCATCAAGGTTCATTCCCGCCCGATCTATCATGGCTTGAATGCCGCC
>JBKBOF010000347.1:0-929 GCA_046294955.1 Paracoccaceae bacterium | reverse complement strand
GGTACGAATCGGCTGGGGGGGGTGGAACGGGGCAACATTTGCTCTCTCATGTCATGAAATCTCAGGGTCGCAGGGCCTTGCGCAAACGGCAAGGCACAAAGCCGAGACATGGAACGCATCCCGCACAGCCCCCCGCGCAGGATGCCTGTCGGTTCAGTATCCGGTGGCGCGCAGCACCACCCGGAAGGTAGCCAGAAGCAGCTTCAGGTCGGTCAGGAACGATACGTCCGACGCATAGGCCGTATCAAACCGGGCCCGTCCGGCAAACGAGCTTTCATTGCGTTCCGACACCTGCCAGGCACCGGTGATGCCGGGGCGCAGGCGGTAATAGGCGCGGCCCGGATACAGCACGCGCTGCTCGGGCATCATCGGACGCGGGCCAACCAGGCTCATGTCACCGCGCACCACGTTCCACAGCTGCGGCAATTCATCCAGCGACGACCGGCGCAGAAAGCGCCCGATCCGGGTGATGCGCGGGTCCGCCTTCAACTTCTGGGTGGTGTCCCATTCCAGCTGCGCTGCAGCATTTTCGGCCAGATATGCCTCCAGCAGGCGGTCGGCATCGGGCACCATCGTGCGCAATTTCCAGATCGTGTAGATGCGGCCGTTGCGACCCACACGCGGTTGTGAGTAGAACGGATTGCTGCGGTCGGACAGGAACACCAGCAAGGCCAGCAGCGCCACCACGGGCAGCACCACCGGTGTTCCCAGAGCGATGCACAACAGATCCAGCCCGCGCTTCACGATGCGGTTGTACAGGCTGGACGCCCGATCCGCCGATCCGCTGTCTGATGTCATGGATACACCGCCGAAAGAGCCGGTCCGAAAAGGAATCGCAACAGCGGTCGCGTCCAAATCACGTTCAATATCAATATGATGCTTTGTCATTTCGTCTTTTCGCCCAAGGTTCTGGCAGGGTCCGAGCTTAG
>JBKBOF010000346.1:245-937 GCA_046294955.1 Paracoccaceae bacterium | reverse complement strand
CCCCAGCACGCCCAGCACGAAGTTCAGATAGAACGCTGCAACCAGGATCAGGAGCGTCATCGCCGTGGTCGTGACCGTGGCCAGCGCCGCCTCGCGCAGCATCGCACCGCGCAGGCGCCCGGACGCCCCCACCAGCAGCAGCGCGGCCAGAACGCCCACCGCCGCCGCCTCGGTCGGGGTGGCCCAGCCGCCGTAGATCGAGCCCATGACGACCATGAAGATGGCCAGCGGCGGCAGCAGGTCCACCAGCCGTTGCCGCCGTTCCGCCCAGGGCGCCATGGCCCCCCGCGGGCCTGCGATAGCGGGGTCCAGCACGCTCCAGACCACGATGATGCCCATGAAGAGTGCGGCCAGCAGCAGCCCCGGAAGGATGCCCGCCACGAACAGCGCCCCGATGGACGTGTTGGTGATCGCGCCATAGATGATCAGGTTGATCGACGGCGGGATCAAAATGCCCAGCGTCGCGCCTGACGCGACCGTGCCCGCCACCCAGCGTTCGGAATAGTTCTGCGCCCGAAAGGTCGGGAAGGCCACCGTGCCGATGGTTGCCGCCGTGGCGACGGACGAGCCCGAGATCGACGCGAACACGGTGGACGCTAGGATATTGGTGTGCAGCAATCCCCCCGGCAGCGGCCGCAGCCAGCCCGCAAGCGCGCGATACATCCGTTCGGTGACACCGCCGCGCACCAGCA
>JBKBOF010000346.1:0-235 GCA_046294955.1 Paracoccaceae bacterium | reverse complement strand
ATGCACACACAGAGCGGGATCGCCACGAGAAGGAAGTTGTTCAGCGTCCCCCACATCATCGTGCCGAACGGGCGCAGCATCGCGTCGCCGAAAAACCACCACGCCCCCAGCACGGCCACGGAAAACAGCGCCACCGCGATATGCAGCCCGATGAACAACAGAAACAGCAGCAGCGCGAAGCCGAACACGGCGCCTTCGATCCCCAGCATCAGCGCGTCTCCTCTGTCACGGTCGG
>JBKBOF010000345.1:0-954 GCA_046294955.1 Paracoccaceae bacterium | reverse complement strand
GGGTGACGAAGACGAAGGTTGAGCCGGTCAGGCTGTGGATGCGACGGAATTCGGCAAGCATCGCCTCGCGCAAATGTGCATCGAGGTTGGCGAGCGGTTCGTCGAGGAGGATCAGATTGGGTCGGGTCGCAAGAGAGCGCGCCAGCGCCACACGCTGACGCTGCCCACCGGACAGCTCATGTGGTCGTCTGTCGCCGAGACCCGCAAGGCCGACGACCTTCAGCGCCTCCTCGATCCGTGCGGCGCGTTCCCGGGGTTTCAATCCGCCGACCTTCAGGCCGAATTCTATGTTGCCGCGTACGGTCATCGTCGGCCACAGCGCGTAGGACTGGAATACCATGCCGATCCCCCGCTTTTCCGGAGGAAGGAAGGCGCCATGCCCGGCAACGATCGTCTCGTCGAAGCTAATTTCACCCCCGTCAGGCACCTCCAGCCCTGCGATCAAGCGCAGGAGGGTGGTCTTGCCAGAGCCCGAGGGACCGAGCAGGGCGAGAAATGCGCCGTCGGGGATGGTGAGCGAGACGCCGTCGACAGCCTGAAAATCGTCAAAACGCTTGGTGATGGCGGCAAGGGCGAGGCGCGGCAAAGCTTGGTGCTCCCGAGTTTCCCTTGTCCTTTGCCACGCCGAGATGACGTCTGGATGAAGCCAGCGGCGTTTCTGTCATCCTCGGTGGTAAGCTTGTGGCGCCAATTCAGGCGCGGTCATCCGCGTATTCAAGCAGACGTTTCGCCTGTTTGAGATGCGGTGCGTCGATCATCCGGCCGGCGAAACGGAGCGCGCCCTGGTCGGGATTGGCGGCAAATGCGTCAACGATCGCCTGGGCTTCGGCCAATTCCTCAGGGGTCGGCGTGAATGCCTGGTTGATGATGGGCACCTGTGCTGGATGGATCGCCATCATGCCGTTGAAGCCGTCAAAGCGGGCGCGCCGCGCATAGGCTGCGAGCCCATCCGTG
>JBKBOF010000344.1:0-986 GCA_046294955.1 Paracoccaceae bacterium | reverse complement strand
CGTCCCGGTCGGCACGATCAAGCGCCATGCCACGGGCAAGGGCAACGCGCCGAAGGAGGCGATGATCGCCGCGGCCCGCGCCCGTGGGTTCAGCCCTGTCGACGACAACGAGGCCGACGCCATCGCGATCCTGCTCTGGGCGCTGGAGACCAAGGGGGGCCTGCAATGAGGTGGCATCCCCGCGGCTACGGCGGCGAGCGCCGCGACCCGGAGCGGGTCAAACGCGACGGCTGGAAGGGTGAGGCGGGACCGTGGCCGCAGTGCGGCCGCGTAAGCCCGCCGAACGGCGTTCTGGCGGTTTCCCTTGACGACCAGAGACTTACTTGGCCTGAGCGGGAACTGGTGAGGCAACTCGGCGAGCGTCTCTACGGTGCGCGCCCGACACAACGAGAGGTGCAGGAATGACCCATTGGACACCAGACGAGGTGGAGGCGCGGCTCGCCGAGGCCGGGATGATCCTTCGCCGTCTGCCCGAGCCCCGGCGCAACGGCTACTTCAGCACATGGCCCGAGATCATCCACGGCTTCGCCGACAAGGTGGGCCAGGAGCCCAAGCCCATGCGGGTCTCGCCCTCGCCGAGGGACATCGCGCGCATGGAGGAGACGCTGACCTGGACGGCCTGCCTCGAGCCGATCGACGGCAAGATCGTCTGGATGAAAGCGCATGGCGAACGCTGGAAGGAAATCTGCTGGGCCGTCGGTCTGCATCGCTCGGCGGCCAATCAGCATTGGCAATTCGGAATTTCTGTCATCGCGCTGACTCTCAACAAGCGGCGGTTCAACCGAAACCTGTCGAAGCAACGGGTGATCGAACTGGCCAGTGGCGCGTAACCCTGCGCGCCACATGGGAAAGTGTCCGCCGGACACTTTACGCAGAGACAGAAACCATCTCCCGAGGGTATGAATTGGATATACTCGGGAGAGGCGCGTGTGGGAGACCGCTCGCGCAATCGGTCTCGGGATGGATGCCGTGGTGGACCCCAGAGT
>JBKBOF010000343.1:352-999 GCA_046294955.1 Paracoccaceae bacterium | reverse complement strand
CCAGAAATCATGGGGCTGCATGCGGTCGTCCTCGAGTGGAGCCAGCGCCACGGGTGCAAAAGCACTGCCCGGCACAACGAAACGGTTCAAATTGCTCAACTTTTCATCTATACCAATGGCACCACGAATGTAACCTTCTCATGCGCCTGGATGGGCCGGCACACCCACATCCCGCGCTTCTTTCCCAGGTTTCCAAGGCACCCAGGACCCATGCAGATCAACCCAGACATCGCCGCTGACCTCAGCATCCTGACGGCACTTCGCCGCGATCTGCATCAATATCCGGAGCTCGGCTTCGAGGAGACCCGCACCAGCGCAATCGTCGCCAAACTGCTGGAAGAAGCAGGCTTGCAAGTCACGCTTGGTCTCGGAGGCACCGGTGTCGTCGGCACATTGCAGGTGGGCAATGGGACACGCGTGATCGGTCTTCGCGCCGACATGGACGCGCTGGCGATGCCGGAAAAGGCCGACCGACCCTACAAATCGAAGATAGACGGCAAGATGCATGCGTGCGGCCATGACGGCCACACAACGCTGCTTGTTGGCGCTGCGCGCCATCTGGCCCGGACCCGCAACTTCTCCGGCACGGTGCATTTCATCTTCCAGCCTGCGGAAGAAGGGCGCGGCGGCGCCCGCCGCATGGTCGA
>JBKBOF010000343.1:0-342 GCA_046294955.1 Paracoccaceae bacterium | reverse complement strand
CTATGGCCTGCACAATATGCCTGGCCTCGACCCAGACGAGATCGCCGTGGTCGAAGGCCCGCAACTGGCCTCTTCCGACAGCTGGCGCATCACTTTCCGCGGCACCGGCACCCACGGTGCCAAGCCACATCTCGGCAAGGACCCGATAACCGCTGCCGGCACATTCCTATCCTCGCTACAGACCATCGTCGGCCGTGTGATCGATCCCTTGCAGCCAGCAGTAGTCAGCGCCTGTTCGGTACAGGCCGGCAATCCGGAAGCGCTCAATGTCATTCCCGACACCGTGGAGATAGGCGGCACAGCGCGCGCCTATTCAGCGGATGTGCGCGACAAGCTCGAGGC
>JBKBOF010000342.1:762-1000 GCA_046294955.1 Paracoccaceae bacterium | reverse complement strand
TCCTCCTACACCACCACCACTGGGGACAATGCCGGGGAGATTACCCTGGAACCGGGCAGATCTCCGGCGGCCGCCCGCAAGCGCCGGCGGTTGACGAATGAGGGTGCACCTGGAAAAACCTGCTTGCACCCGCTTGCGCCCTGCAATAAACGGCACGGCGACCGCTGACACGGAGAGGTGGCGGAGTGGTCGATCGCGCCGGTCTCGAAAACCGGAGTGGGTGCAAGCCCACCGTGGG
>JBKBOF010000342.1:0-752 GCA_046294955.1 Paracoccaceae bacterium | reverse complement strand
TTTTCGAGGGTTATGCCGGTGGGGCTGTTAACCGGGCTACGCCCCGAAGGGCGCGCATGCGTGCTCTCCGGGCCGATATTCTCCGGACCTGTTGACTGGACGCGCAAAGGTTCAGTTCATGCAAGATATTGAAATATCGTCGTTTCGGTTGATGCAAGGCTGTTGACTTCGACGACAGGGGCTGCCCGTCGAGATGGAACGGAGATCGAACCTTCGCCGATGAAGCGATGCGATCGGAAGATCAGCCAGGGTTGCTTTCAGCACTCCTCCGGTAATTCCGTGTCGCGAATGTCGCCTTCGCCGATCTCGATACTCGGCGCGCCAGTTGCCAGCCATGAGACCAGCGCAGCGCAGGTCGCCGTGACCTGGTTCGGCTTGCGCAACGCGCATTCCCATATCGTTGCCACGCGCCACCCATCTGCCACCAGCGCCTCGCATGCCGCACGATCGCGCCTGACATTCGCGGCGAACTTCTCTGCCCAGAACTCGGGGCGGGTCGCGGGCGTGGTCGCATAACGGCAGCCTTCGTGACGGTGCCAGAAGCAGCCATGCACGAAGATGACGGCCCGGTGCTTCGCGAGGATCATATCCGGCCGACCGGGGAAACCCTTTCCATGCAGCCGATACCGGAAGCCGCGCGCGTGCAACGCGCGCCTCAGCACCATTTCCGGCTTCGTGTCCTTGCCCCGGATCCCGGACATCATCCGCGAGCGGGTCTGCCTGTCGACGATATCCGCCATTTGCCTCCTGGC
>JBKBOF010000341.1:0-1015 GCA_046294955.1 Paracoccaceae bacterium | reverse complement strand
CGGGATCGAACCCGGATCGGTTGCCAATGCCTGGGCCGATGAATCTGAGTGTCTGATGGTTGCGGGCAGGCCCTTCGATGGTTTTGTGGAATATCGCAAACGGGTATCGCCGACCTGCCTCATCCACTTTGAGCGCAATCGCTACAGCGTACCGGCCTCTTTCGCCAATCGCACTGTCAGCCTGCGCGTCTATCCTGATCGCTTCCAGGTCGTCGCCGAGGGGCAGCCAATCTGCGCACATCAGCGCATCATCAACCGCTCTCACGACGGTCCAGGTCATACGGTTTATGACTGGCGCCATTATCTGGCGGTCGTGCAGCGCAAACCCGGCGCCCTGCGCAACGGAGCGCCCTTCCTTGAGCTACCCGATGCGTTCCAGCGTCTGCAGCGACATCTGTTGCGCAATCCCGGCGGCGACAGGGAAATGGTCGAAATACTGGCGCTGGTTCTTCATCATGATGAGCAACTGGTGCTGACGGCGGTCACCATGGCGCTGGAGGCTGGCGTTCCGACCAAGACCCATATCCTCAATCTGCTCTATAGGCTGGTCGACGGAAAACCGATCTCCACGCCGCCGGTGACGGCGCCCCAGGCGCTCAAACTGGTCAGCGAGCCGATGGCCAATGTCGAACGCTATGATGATCTGCGCAAGGAGAAGCGTCATGCGTCATGACCCTGCCAGCGGCGCCATCGTCGTCATGCTCCGCAGCCTCAAGATGCATGGCATGGCGCAGGCTGTGGGCGAGCTGCTCGAACAAGGCGCTCCCGCCTTCGATACCGCCGTGCCGATCCTGTCCCAGCTGCTCAAGGCCGAGCTCGCCGAGCGGGAGGTTCGATCCATCGCCTATCAGCTCAAGGCGGCTCGCTTCCCCGCCTTCAAAGACCTATCCGGCTTCGACTTTGCGTCCAGCGAGATCAATGAAGCCATGGTCCAGCAGCTCTACCGGGGCGCGTTCATCGAGGGCGCCGACAATGTGGTGCTGATCGGTGGCCCAGGCACGGGTAAAACCCACAT
>JBKBOF010000340.1:0-1034 GCA_046294955.1 Paracoccaceae bacterium | reverse complement strand
TCTCGACCCGCCGCGTCGACGAGCTGGTGCAGGCGATGGGACTGAGCGGCATCTCGAAGAGCACCGTCTCGAAGCTGTGCAAGGAATGAGCCATTGTCCGCCATTGGTCCGAGGACAATGGCGAATGACGGGCGGGTGGGCGAGTTCCTCAACCGCCCGCTGACCGGGGAATGGCCCTATGTCTGGCTGGACGCCACCGACCTCAAGGTGCGCCAGGGCGGCCGGATCGTGCCGGTGGCCGCGATAATCGCCGTTGCCGCCAACACCGAGGGTCGCAGGGAAATCATCGGCTTGGGCATCGGCCCCTCGGAAGCCGAGACGTTCTGGACCGAGTTCCTGCGCTCGCTGCGCGCCCGGGGCCTCGACGGAGTCAGGCTGGTGATCAGCGACGCGCACACCGGCCTCAAGGCCGCCATCGCTCGCGTGTTCGAGGGTGGAGGCGTCAAGCGATTGATCCAGTGGATCAATCGTAGCCGGAACGGGCAGCGCTGCCGCGTTCACTGGATGCGCAACGCGCTCGCGTTCGCCATTGGGCTCGAACCAATGGCGCCTCAATGGCTCACTCTCGCGCGGCCAGCACACTGTCGTCGCCGCCGCGATCCGCCAGGCCTTCGACCAGCCCGACCGCGCCCATGCGGGCGAAACCTGGCGCAAGGTGGCCGAGCAATTGCGCCCGCGCTGGCCCAGGCTGGCCGATCTGATGGATCGAGCCATGGTTGCGCCATTGGTTCGAGAAACCATGGCGAGGAGCGAGCATGACGTGCTGGCCTACATCTCCTTCCTGCGCCAGCACAGGACCAGGCTGCACAGCACCAACCCGATCGAGCGCCTGAACAAGGAGGTAAAACGGCGCTCCGATGTCGTCGGGATCTTCCCGAATGACGCCGCCATCGTCCGACTGGTCGGTGCCCTGCTGCTGGAACAGAACGACGAATGGGCCGTTCAGCGCGCCCGATACATGACGCTGGAAACCATGGCCCCTTTGAGCGATGATCCCATGATCAGCCTGCCCGTCGTGGCGCGCTGATCAAGCA
>JBKBOF010000339.1:0-1059 GCA_046294955.1 Paracoccaceae bacterium | reverse complement strand
GCAGCCTCTGCGGCCTCCCGCATCCAACGTCGCAGCACGCCCTCGCCCAGATCCAGATCACGGGCCGCCTGCGCCACGGCAACGCCCGGCTCAGTCACCAGCCTCACAGCCTCAAACTTGAACTCCTTCGTGAACTTCCGTCTTACCATGTCCGATCTCCGTAAGCGTTCTCTGCCCCCCACCTTCCGCCCGGCATCGTGATCGGTTCATTGGACCGTGATTATTGTTGGGACGGAGTTTCTGCATGGAGTCTGCATTGGAGCTTCTCCCGGCTGGCGGCCGTGGCCGTCGGAACCGGAAGTGGCCGGATGAGGTGAAGGGGCGGATCGTGGCGGAGACGCTTGTTGCAGGTGTCTCGGTGAACGACGTGGCTCGCCGCCATTCGTTGAAGGCGAGCCACCTGTCTGCGTGGCGGACGCTGGCGCGGAATGGCAAGCTGGTTGTGCCTGAGATTGCGGGGGCGGAGTTCGCGGCAGCCATGGCTCTGGGGCAGCCCATCGAGACGCCGGTCGCGACGGCGTCGATTGATCTGTTGATTGGCCCTGTAACCGTGAGGCTGGATGCTGCCACGCCCGCCGCAAGGGTTGTGGAACTGGTCATGGCGTTGCGGGCCGCCCCGTGATTTTCCCGTCGAACCGGGTGCGGATCATGGTGGCGACCAAGCCCATCGACTTCCGCAAGGGCCATGACAGCCTGGCTGCAATGGTGAAGAACGAGTTGCGCAAGGATCCTTTCACCGGCACGGTCTTCGTCTTTCGTGCCAAGAAGGCGGATCGGCTGAAGCTGCTCTACTGGGACGGCACCGGTCTGGTCCTTGCCTACAAGCGATTGGAAGAGCACAGCTTCAGTTGGCCTGCGGTAAAGGACGGACTGATGACGTTGAGCCACGCGCAGATCGAGGCCCTGGTCTCTGGGCTTGACTGGCGGCGGGTTCGGGCGGTGGAAGCGCGGGCTCCAGAAGCCGTGTAATGACTGCGGCAGGATGACTCAGGGTTCGTCTTTTTGCGGGATCGGCGGCGACTGATCTGCTAGATTCTGGTCATGCTCGATGCCGCCGAA
>JBKBOF010000338.1:308-1093 GCA_046294955.1 Paracoccaceae bacterium | reverse complement strand
GGCCCCGCGACATGGGTCGCGAGATCACCCTGTGAGCTTTCTGATCGACACCAATGTCATTTCAGAACTGCGCAAGGGGGATCGCTGCGATCCCGGGGTGGCCGCGTGGTGGGCCGGAGTGAGCGAAGGCGATCTGTTTCTCAGCCCGCTCGTTCTTGGGGAAATCCGCAAGGGGGTCGAACTGGCCCGTGCCCGCGACCCACAAAAGGCGGCAGCCCTGGAGCGGTGGCTGGGCGACGTGACAGTGGCCTTCGCCGAGCGCATCCTGCCGGTGGATGCCAGTGTGGCCGACGAGTGGGGCAGGATGAACGCATTGCGCCCGGTGCCGGTGATCGACGCACTGCTGGCCGCAACGGCCAAGGTGAATGGCCTGACGCTGGTCACCCGCAACGGCTCGGACGTCGCCGGACTGGGGGCGACAGTGCTGAACCCCTTTCGCGCCGGATGATCTGCTGCGTCACCATCGCCAACATGGCGGAACTTGAACAGCGGGGTGCCGGTCGTGATCATCGCGCACGCTGGATCACGTGGTCCATCGACCGCTTGGCTGGCACCCGCTTGCCGTTCAGCCGCCAGCAGATGACGCTGAGCCCATACTCCCACCGCCGGTTCGCCGTGGCACGGCTGATGCCGAATTCCCAGCAGATCGGCTTCCAGGCGGTCCGGTTCGCCCGCAACCAGACCAGCCTTGCGTCCTGCGGTTCCAGCCAGCGCAACCATAGCAATGCCGCCTCCGCCTCGGTGATGGCGCGCGGGCCTGGGTGTGGGCGACGGGTTTCGGGCTG
>JBKBOF010000338.1:0-298 GCA_046294955.1 Paracoccaceae bacterium | reverse complement strand
CTGGGCAACCTTGTCGCCAAAGCTGTGAAAGTATTCCGGCCAGGCGTTGGAATAGCCCTGCGGCCGCACTCCCGGCAGCGCGCGGAATACATCGGCTGCGGTTTCGATCCGGTCCTCGACCATCGTCCGGGTCCAGTCAGCCATGACGCACCTCCTGCCCAGCAGGGCGCTTGCCGTAGAGTTTCTCGCCCAACTGGCGGACCAGTTCGCGCTCAGGCCAGGTCAGGCGCTGGTCATCGACGGCAACGGCCAGCACGCCTTGTTCCGCCCAGCCTTCCCGCTTGACCTGATCGGGACT
>JBKBOF010000337.1:0-1145 GCA_046294955.1 Paracoccaceae bacterium | reverse complement strand
GTCCGGTTGCTGCAACCTCGGGCGCCTGATCCTCGATGCGCAGATCGTGCGCGGCATGAATGACGATGGCCCGCATCACAGCACCGGTGTCAGCAAGGGCTGTCCTGCGAAATGCGCCGTCAGGTTGTCGCGCACCAGCTTGCCCACGGCAGCCCGCGTTTCATAGGTTCCGCTGGCGTGGTGGGGTTGCAGCAGCACATTGGGCAGCGCCAGAAACCGCGGGTTCAACGCCGGTTCGCCTTCGAACACGTCAAGCGCGGCAGACCCCAGCCGCCCCGATTCCAGCGCATCCAGCAGGGCCGTCTCGTCGATGTTCGACGCGCGCGAGATGTTGATCAGCATGCCCTGCGGACCCAGAGCGTCGATCACCGCAGTGCTTACGATGTGGCGTGTCGCGGCCGAGGCCGCCAAGGTGACAAACAAGAAATCCGACTGCGCCGCCAGCGCCACCGGATCGGCCACAAACTGCCAGTCGCGCGCGTAATCCTTGGCCGCAACATCGGAATAGGCGATCTGCATGTCAAACCCGGCCAGCCGCTTGGCCACCTCAAACCCGATCCGCCCAAGACCCAGCACCCCCGCGCGCCGCCCCCAGACCCGGCGCTGCAATGGGTAAAGCCCCTTGGCCGACCAGGACCCGTCGCGCACCCAGGCCTCTGCCCCCAGCATGCCGCGCGACTGCATCAGCATCATCGCCACGCCCAGATCGGCCACGTCATTGGTCAGCACATCCGGCGTGTTGGTGACCCGGATGCCGCGTGCCCGTGCAGCCGTCAGGTCCACCGCGTCATAGCCCACACCATAGACGCTGATCACCTCAAGCTGCGGACAGGCTGCGATCATCGCCGCATTGGCCCCCAACTCGCCCCGCGTGGCAATGCCGCGCACCTGCGGACCCACCTCGGCCAGAAAGGCCGCCTTGTCCGACGCGTCGAAATAGCGGTGCATGTGAAAAGCCGTGTCGAGTGGACCCTGATCCCATTCCGGATAAGGTCCAACTTGCAGGATATGAGGTTTTGTCATGGTCTGGCGATTCCGGTGCTTGACAGTGTTTGTTAACGATAACATAAACGCCCAAATCCGCGCTGTCGAGCGCCAACTCAACAGGAGATACTCATGGCTCAGCAGCTTTTCGATCTGACGGG
>JBKBOF010000336.1:0-1149 GCA_046294955.1 Paracoccaceae bacterium | reverse complement strand
GTCAGCAGGCGCTTGAGGAAATACATGGACAGGCCTCCGGTTGCTTGTGCCTGATATGGCCGAAATGGCGGGCAAGGTCCAGTGTCAAGCCGATGCCGATGGCTGGTTATTGCCCGAAGCCGCCCCAAGGTCGCCAAAGCAGTCTTTTGCCGAAGCGCCATGGCGATCTGCCGCCGACACGGGCTTTGTCCCGCATCACGACGTAACAAAAAAGGCAGGCCATTTGGCCTGCCCATTTCAGAAACACAAGCGCGGGTCATCAGCCCGCGTTTGCCGTTTCCTTTTTCTTCGGCGCTTCGGTGTACACAAGCATTGGCTTGGCACCGGCGTTCACCGCTTCGTCCTTGACCACGACTTCCTGCACACCTTCCATCCCTGGCAATTCGAACATGGTATCCAACAGGATGTCTTCCATGATCGACCGCAGCCCCCGCGCACCGGTCTTGCGCTTGATGGCGCGTTTGGCGATGGCAACCAGTGCGTCTGGCGTGAAGGTCAACTTGACGCCCTCGATTTCGAACAGACGCTGATACTGTTTTACCAAGGCGTTCTTTGGCTCGGTCAGGATGGTGACAAGCGCTGCTTCGTCCAGATCGGTCAGCGTGGCGATCACCGGCAGACGACCCACGAATTCCGGAATCAGCCCGAACTTCAGCAGATCTTCGGGCTCCAGTTCCTTGAACAACTCACCCACCCCGCGCGATTCCGGGTCTTTCACATCGGCGCCAAAGCCGATGCCCGACCCTTTGCCCCGCTGGGCGATGATCTTTTCCAAGCCAGCAAAGGCACCACCGCAGATGAACAGGATGTTCGTCGTGTCCACTTGCAGGAATTCCTGCTGCGGATGCTTGCGCCCGCCCTGCGGCGGCACGCTCGCCACGGTGCCTTCCATAATCTTCAGAAGCGCCTGCTGCACCCCTTCGCCCGAGACATCGCGGGTGATGGAGGGGTTGTCTGATTTGCGGGTAATCTTATCGACCTCGTCGATATAGACGATGCCACGCTGTGCGCGTTCGACGTTGTATTCGCTGGCCTGCAATAGTTTCAGGATGATGTTTTCAACATCCTCCCCGACATAGCCCGCTTCTGTCAGCGTGGTCGCGTCCGCCATGGTGAAGGGCACGTCCAAAATCCGTGCCAACGTCTGGG
>JBKBOF010000335.1:0-1150 GCA_046294955.1 Paracoccaceae bacterium | reverse complement strand
CGCCATGGGCCAGCGGCGTGATCCCTGCGGCCTGCATCGCGTCCAGCACGGCGACCAGTTCTTCCCAGGTCGAAGGCTCGCCCAGACCGGCGGCATCCAGGGCTGCCTTGTTGATCCAGACCCAGTTGGTCGAATGCACATTGACGGGCGCTGCGATCCAGCGACCGTCATACTTCGAGAACTTCTGCAGCGCTTCCGGCACCACCTCGTCCCAGCCTTCGGCGTTGGCGACTTCGTCGAGATTGCCGAGCGCACCCTGCTCTGCCCAGTCGAGAATGTCGAAGCCGAGCATCTGGACGGCGGTCGGCGAATCGCCGGCTGTGACGCGGGCACGCAGTGCCGTCATCGCCGCTTCACCGCCGCCACCGGCGACCGGCATGTCCACCCAGCCGATACCCTTAGTGTTCAGATCCTCCTTCAGAACGTTCAGGGCTGCAGCTTCACCGCCCGAGGTCCACCAGTGGAGCACCTCGACATCGGTGGCATGAGAGATGCCGGCGGTCCCCGCCAGCATGGTACCGGTAATCAGCATGGTCTTGAAAAGGCTACGCATGTTTTCCTCCTGTTTGATGCGTTGCTTTCAATCGTTCCCGGAAGTCAGTCGCGCACCCAGTTCGGTCTGGTCTTGCCGATGCGCATCACGACCGATTTGATCTCCAGGAATTCGTCGAGGCCGTAGCGGCCATTTTCGCGGCCCTGGCCGCTCTGCTTGAAGCCGCCGAAAGCGACTTCCGGGAAACCATCCATCCAGGTGTTGGTCCAGACGGTGCCGGCCTCCGCGCGCCGTGCGAAGGCAAGGCAGGTATGCACATTCTCGCTCCAGACGCCCGCCGACAGGCCATAGGACGCGTCGTTGACGAGTGCGACCGCCTCTTCCAAGGTCTTGAAGGTCAGAACCGCAAGCACCGGGCCAAAAACCTCCTCGCGGGCAATCGGCATGTCAGGGCTGACATTGGTAATCACGGTCGGGCGGAAGAAATCGCCGGGCAGGCCAGGATGACGGACAGCCTCGCCGCCAAGAGCAAGCTTTGCGCCCGATGCCACCGCATCGCGCACATAGGCCGCGATCTTCTCTTGATGCGCCTTGGAGATGATCGCCCCGACCTGGGTCTCGGGGTTGAGCGGATCACCGAAGGCGACCTTGCGGGAG
>JBKBOF010000334.1:0-1153 GCA_046294955.1 Paracoccaceae bacterium | reverse complement strand
CTGGAGGACCGCATCCGCGCCAATCTGACCGGGTTGATGGCGGGCAAGACCGTGCTGATGATCAGTCACCGGGCCGGTGCGGCGACCTGGGCCGACGCGGAGTTGCGCATCGAGACGGGTCGGATGATCACGGGGTCAGGCTTGTAGGGTCTTTGATAAGGGATGATCGATCAGGGTCGGGATCCAGACAGTGCAGGGATTGCCAGAGATAACCCCACGTCTCAATATCGTCATTGCCGCGCCATGAATTATTTTTGATATTGTCATGATGAGAGAGTCTTTTGCCAAGAATCTGCACGCGGTCCGAACGGCGCATATCCGTGCCGCCTTGCATCCCATCTGGTTTCCCGTCGCGCTGGCACTCATGGCCTTGTTTCTTGGGCTTGCCTATGTTGTGACAGTAAAAGGGGCGTCATTCTGGGGACCGCAGATCGCCCGAACCTTCGACCTTACCGAAGAGGCCAACGTCCCAACGTGGTTCAGTTCCTCGCTCTGGCTGGTCGCCGCCTTTCTGGCCTTTGTGATTTTTCAGATGCACCGGGATCGCGGCTATCCGAACAGTGCCTACTGGATCGGCCTGGTGCGACTCGGGTTGGTTCTTTCAGCCGGCGACGCCGGGACGATCCACGAGTCGGTGGGAGACATTCTGGGTCGTCACCTTGAGGGAGCTGCCGTCCTTAAATTCACCTTCGCAGGGGTATTTTTCGGCCTTGGCCTGCTTCTTGCCGTCGGGCTTCTGTATCTGCGCTTCCTGATCCGCCTCGAAAGACGGGTTCGTTTCTTCTTGATCTTATCCGCTGGTCTGTTCGTGCTGGGTGCAGTGGTTGTGGAATCGATCGGCGCGGCCGTCTGGCTCGGCACACTTGAGCGTTTCCCCTTGGGGCAGAACTGGCCGCGAATGATCCTTTACGAGGAGCTGCTGGAGATGTTGGGGGTAATTTTGCTCATTCACACCTTTCTTCGGGTTGTCGCCCTTGATGAAGCGCCCTACACGGCGGGTGCTGAGAGACTGACCCAACATTCCAGTCCAGACGGTGCGGGGCGGTAAGCATCCGTATCCTGACCGCGCATCTCAATGCACGTTTTCGACATCCACCACCTGTAGCCGGAACTTGCGGCGCAGCCAGTTGTAGACGGGCGGCGTCAGCACAGT
>JBKBOF010000333.1:0-1181 GCA_046294955.1 Paracoccaceae bacterium | reverse complement strand
AGGCCACCACCGACAGCACCAGTCCCGCCGTCGGTTGCGCCGGAATGGTCACCACACCAAGCGCCGCAAAAAAAGCGCCCGCAGCCAGGGCAACCATGCCACCGATGATGAAAACCGTGCGATTGCCTTTTGTATCGGACCGGAAGCCCCAGTTGGGCCGGGTGATCTGGATACCGTAGTGCAGTGCCACCAACAGCCCTGGAACCAGCGCAGGCAAGGCCAGTTCGACCACCATCAGCCGGTTCAGGGTGCTGGTCGTCAGCACCACCACCGCGCCAAGGCACATTTGCACAAGCCCCAGCCGGACGATCTGAAACCAGTTGAGCTTCATCCCAGCCCACCCATATCACGCAAGGCAAAAGCCGAAATCATCATACCCGAGACGTAGAACACGATCCCGGTGCCGTTATACCAAGGGGCGTATTTCTTGGGGTCGCGGAACAGGCGGGTCATTGCCACGATCTGCGCCAACAAAAGCGCAATTACCGCGACGGCGTGAAACGGCGCACCCCACAGGAACAAAAGCGCGATCACGACCGCCTGCGCCATCGCCATCGTGGTACAGGCGATCCGCGCTGCCACCTCTGGCCCCAGCACCACCGGAAGCGAGCGCACGCCATGCTGGCGGTCGCCTTCCAGCGCCTTGAAATCATTAAGTGTCATTATGCCGTGCGCGCCGAGGGCATAAAGCAGCGCAATCATCACCACCTCGAACCGCGGCGCGGCGGACAGCAGAACCGCAGCGCCGGTGAACCACGGCAACCCTTCGTACGACAGGCCCACCAACCCCGGCCCCCACCAGCCCGAGCGCTTCAGGCGCACAGGTTCGGCCGAATAGGCCCAGGCGGCCAAAACCCCAACCACCGTGGCCCCAAAGCCCCAAGGACCCAACAGCCAGCCGATGGCCAATGACAGAACCGACATGATCAGCGCGATATACAGGCCCCACTTTCCCGGAATCCGCCCCGACGGGATCGGCCGGTGCGGTTCGTTCACCGCATCCACATGCCGGTCGCACCAGTCATTCGCCGCCTGAGACATGCCGCACACGATCGGCCCTGCCAGAACCATACCGAGGATCACAATCGGCCAATTGCCCGACAAGGGCACGCCCGACGAGACCGCGCCACAGAGATAGGCCCAGATCGGCGGAAACCATGTGATGGGTTTGATCAGCTCCA
>JBKBOF010000332.1:0-1203 GCA_046294955.1 Paracoccaceae bacterium | reverse complement strand
GTGAAGCAACATCACGCCGGTTCCAGACCAAAGCGACGCTGGCTTGAGAACAAAATGCCTCGGCAAATTGTCGAGCGACACCTGGTCCGCCGATGCGAAGGTTCTCAGGACCGACAGGCACGGTAGATTGTTGGTCTTGGTGAACTGTTCAAAGGGACTCTGTTGCAGAAATCGCAGTCAGGACGGAGTTTCCCTTTCCGCGGACGGACTTATCCCATGGCCTTGGTGACGGGTATGCCGAGGGCGGTGAAGCGGTTCAGGACGGCGACCCGGATGTGGAGCTCGGCGACCTGACGGTCGAAGTCGCGCGCCATGACGCGTTCACCAAGCAGCTTGAAGCAACGCATTTTGGTCTCGACAAGGCTGCGCCGGTGATACCCGCTCCACTTTTTCCAGATCTTCCGGCCAAGCCGGCGGGTGGCCGCCAGGATGGCATTGCGCGCTTTGGCACCGGGACGCTGGTCCTTCCATGGCTTGGCGTTCTTGCGTGTCGGAATGAGTGCCTGCGCTCCGCGTTGTGCAATCGCTTCGTGGCAGCCTTTCGTGTCGTAGGCGCCGTCGCCACTGACGCTCGCGACAACCTCCTCGGTGGGTATCTGGTCGAGCAAGCACGGCAGCATTGGGGCATCGCCGGTGGCATTGTCGGTCACCTCGATCGCCCGGATTTCCAGCGTGGCCGCGTCAATGCCAAGGTGGATCTTGCGCCATTGGCGACGGTAGTCGGCACCATGTTTCTTCGTCTTCCACTCGCCTTCGCCCAGCATCTTGATGCCTGTACTGTCGACCAGCAGGTGCAATCCCGTCGTCGTCGGCTGCGCTCCGATCGTCACCGAAAGACGCTTCTGGCGCCGGCTGACCGTGCTGAAGTCGGGCACTTGCCAGTCCAGTCCGGCCAACCCGAGCAGACTCTGCGTCATACCCATGGCCTGGCGCAAGGGCAGATTGAACAGGCCCTTAACGGTCAGGCAGAACTGGACCGCCGCCTCGCTGTACTTCGGACTGCGGCCCCGCTTGCCGCTCGCACTGCCGTGCCAGCACATGTCCTTGTCCAGCCAGATCAGCAGCGAGCCGCGCCGCCTCAAAGCCTCATTGTAGGACTTCCAGTTCGTCGTGCGCTAGCGGGCAGCCTCAGGTTTGCTCATGCCGAGACGCTTACCCTACCAGCCCACCCGCATGAATCCCGCGGCAGGCTGGAGGTCTGCA
>JBKBOF010000331.1:0-1219 GCA_046294955.1 Paracoccaceae bacterium | reverse complement strand
GCCTCGCACGAGTCGACGGAAGACTGGGAGCTCTTGTCGACAGTCTGCGACGCGGCCCATCGGGTTGGAGGCACAGATTTGCTCTGATCGAGGCTGCAGATCTGAGCTGGTTCGTTGGCGATCGAGTCAGCCCTGACCGCCTTGCACTCTGGATCGCGCTTCGTCTGTCTGGCTCTCAGGAAGACTCTGGGGCGCTGTCTCGTGTTGGATGGGCCGTTCGGCGTCTCACTGGAGGGCCTGGCCCCGAAGCTGGGTTAGCCGATTTTCTCGACCGGAGGGACCCTGAGAACATAACGGCTGATGCCGAGCGTTTCACCGATCGCGCCGATGGCTGGCTTGGCTTGATGAAAGCTGCCCGACATTTGCACCCCATCACCCGGGCTTGTCTGGGCTTCCACCTTTGGAGCCTGGCAGGTCTCGGTCAGCATGGTGACCGGATAGAAGCTGCGGTCACGGCAGGCCGGATTGCTGCAGCCGAAGGGAGGGGTGCGATATTCGCACCGGTAGCAATGGGCGGGGCAGGGGGGCTGCGCGCCGGCGGTCCTCCGACAGAGCGGTTGACCCGATGGCTGGACGGGATGAACAACGCATGCCTCGCAGCGATGCTGCACCTCGACGATCTCGAAATATGGTTCAGCAAATCGGAAACTTTCATGTCGGTGTTGTCTGGCCGTACGCCTCCAGCTTTGCGCGCTGCATTGACCGAATGGCCCTTGGTCTCTGCACCGATGGCCGAGACTCTGATCGGCGCCAGCCGTGCGGCTGTTCAGCGGCCAGATGTGACCACAGCTTTTTCTGAGGTTCGGTTTCGGTAGCCCAAAATGTTGGGCGCTCTTGTGAGGTGAGTGAGGTGCCCCTAGTTTCCTAGACGCCTGCCTCGTTCAGTTTCTGCTGCCTGATTTCGAAGTCAACGGGCGACAGCATGCCGTTGTTCGTGTGCTTGCGCTTCGGGTTGTAGAACACCTCAAGGTATTCGAACACGTCTTGCCTTGCGGCTTCGCGGGTCAAGTAGGTGCGGCGCCGGATGCGTTCCCGCTTGAGGAGTTGAAAGAAGCTTTCGGCCACAGCGTTGTCGTGACAGTTACCGCGGCGGCTCATGCTGGCCTCCAGATTGTGCTGGCTGAGGAACAGCTGCCATTCGCGGCTGGTGAACTGCGTTCCCTGGTCGGAATGAATCATCACCCTTGCTTTGGGCTTTCGCCGCCAGACGGCCGCAAGC
>JBKBOF010000330.1:0-1227 GCA_046294955.1 Paracoccaceae bacterium | reverse complement strand
AGGCGCGCGAAAAGCTGATGACACGTCGCTGGCCCGCGGCCGACATCGCGCCCTATATTCTGCTGATCGACGACCCCAGCCACACGATGAACGACGATGGCACCTATAACCTGTCCGAAGTGCAGGCCCGCGCCATCCTAGAACTTCGGCTGCAACGCCTGACCCAACTGGGCGTCAAGGAAGTGACGGACGAGTTGGAAGAACTGGCCGCCAAGATCAAGGAATACCTTGAAATTCTGGGCAGCCGCGAACGGATCATGGCAATCATCTCGGACGAATTGCGCGAAGTGCGTGCCCTGTTCGCCGTACCGCGCCGCACCGAAATCGTCGATTGGGCCGGCGATATGGAAGACGAAGACCTGATCGAACGCGAGGACATGGTCGTGACGATCACAAGCGGCGGCTATATCAAGCGCACGCCCTTGGCCGAATTCCGCGCCCAGAACCGCGGCGGCAAAGGCCTGTCTTCCATGGCCACGAAAGAAGACGATGTGGTGACGACCCTGTTCGTTGCCAACACCCACACCTGGCTGTTGTTCTTCACCACGGATGGAATGGTTTACAAGCTCAAGACATGGCGCCTGCCGCTGGCGGGTCGCACCGCCAAAGGCAAGGCCATCGTCAACATCCTGCCCATTCAACAAGGCGTTTCGATTGCCGCCCTGATGCCGGTTGATGTGCCCGAGGATGAATGGGAAACGTTGCAGATCGTCTTTGCGACCAGCGACGGTGATGTGCGCCAAAACGATTTGTCCGACTTCACCAACGTAAAACGCAACGGCAAGATCGCCATGAACCTGCCCGAAGGCGTGTCCTTGGTGAATGCCGCGATTGCCGATGAAAATGACGACGTGATGCTGGTGACGGCATTGGGCCGCGCGATCCGGTTTTCCACCACCGACATCCGCGTGTTCAAATCGCGAGGATCGACCGGCGTGCGCGGCATCCGGTTGGCGGATGGCGACACTGTCGTTTCCATGGCGATCATCCGCCACTTCGAGGCAACGCCGGGCGAACGCGAGGCCTATCTCAAGCAGCGTCGTCTGATTGCCGGCGCGGTAGAAGACGAGGTTGAAGCGGATGAAGACGAAGAGAGCGTTGCCGCAGACCAGCTTAGCCCCGAACGCTATGCCGAAATGTCGGCGGCGGAAGACCTGATCCTGACCATCACCGCAGGCGGGGCCGGCAAGCTGTCATCCAGCCACGGCTATCCCGTGCGCGGGCGTG
>JBKBOF010000329.1:0-1246 GCA_046294955.1 Paracoccaceae bacterium | reverse complement strand
CATGTTCGTTCCTTGCAATTAGGCCAGGATCTTGGCGACCACACCGGCGCCCACGGTCTTGCCGCCTTCGCGGATGGCGAAGCGCAGACCTTCTTCCATGGCGATGGGGGCGATCAGCTTGACGGTGATCGACACGTTGTCGCCAGGCATCACCATTTCCTTGCCCTCGGGCAGCTCGATGGCACCGGTCACGTCCGTCGTACGGAAGTAGAACTGCGGGCGGTAGTTGTTGAAGAAGGGGGTGTGGCGGCCGCCTTCGTCCTTGCTCAGTACATACACCTCACCCGTGAAGTGGGTGTGGGGCTTGATGGAGCCGGGCTTGCACAGCACTTGGCCGCGCTCGACTTCTTCACGCTTGGTGCCGCGCAGCAGGATACCGACGTTGTCGCCAGCCTGGCCCTGGTCCAGCAGCTTGCGGAACATTTCCACGCCAGTGCAGGTGGTCTTCTGGGTGACCTTGATGCCGACGATTTCGATTTCTTCGCCGACCTTGACCACGCCACGCTCGATACGGCCGGTCACGACGGTGCCGCGACCAGAGATGGAGAAGACGTCTTCCACAGGCATCAGGAAGGCACCGTCCACAGCACGCTCAGGGGTGGGGATGTAGCTGTCCAGGGCGTCAGCCAGGCGCATGATGGCCTGCTCGCCCAGGTCGCCCTTGTCGCCTTCCAGCGCCAGCTTGGCCGAGCCCTTGATGATGGGGGTGTCGTCGCCGGGGAAGTCGTACTTGGAGAGAAGTTCGCGCACTTCCATTTCGACGAGCTCGAGCAGCTCGGCGTCGTCGACCATATCGCACTTGTTCAGGAAGACGATGATGTAAGGAACACCCACCTGACGCGCCAGCAGGATGTGCTCGCGGGTCTGGGGCATGGGGCCGTCAGCGGCCGAGCACACCAGGATGGCGCCGTCCATCTGGGCGGCACCGGTGATCATGTTCTTGACGTAGTCGGCGTGGCCGGGGCAGTCCACGTGGGCGTAGTGGCGGTTGGCCGTCTCGTATTCCACGTGGGCGGTGTTGATGGTGATGCCGCGGGCTTTTTCTTCCGGAGCCGCATCGATCTGGTCGTAGGCCTTGGCCGAGCCGCCAAACTTGGCCGCCAGCACGGTGGTGATGGCCGCCGTCAGCGTGGTCTTGCCGTGGTCCACGTGACCGATCGTGCCCACGTTGACGTGCGGCTTGGTCCGCTCAAATTTCTCTTTTGCCATTTTTCAAATCTCCAAAGAACAGATGCCCGTGTATTGG
>JBKBOF010000328.1:0-1246 GCA_046294955.1 Paracoccaceae bacterium | reverse complement strand
CCGCTGACCGTGCTGATGAATTCCTTCCGCATCGGCATGATCGGGATTCTGGTCAACAGCTATGGCATCGAACAGGCCGAAGGCTTTCTGCACTTCTTTGAAGGCTGGGTGATCTTTGGCGCCTGCATCGGCATCCTGTTCCTGTCGGCCATCGGCCTGCAGCGCCTGACGCGCGATCCCAAGCCGCTGGCCGACACCATCGATCTGGATTTCTCGGGCTTCAGCCAGCATTTCGGCCGCGTGCTGTCGATCGTGCCCAAGGCGGGCCATGTGGCGGCGGCCGCGGTGTCGGTCATCATCGCCACCGGCTTTCTGATGATGCCGCTGCCGGAACCCGCCCAGATCGAGCGTGACAATTTCATCCTGTTCCCGCGCAACATCGGGGACTGGAGCGGCAGTTCCAGCCGTCTGGAAGAGGCCACCGAAAAGGTGCTGGGGGCCGATGACTACATCAACGCCTTCTATCAGGCCCCCGGCGAGGCCAGCTATGTCAGCTTCTTCTCGGCCTGGTATGAAAAGCAGACCGAAGGACAGGCCATCCACTCGCCCGAGGTCTGTCTGCCGGTTGGTGGATGGGAGGTGTTTTCGATCACACCGACCCGGATCACCATTCCCGATACGGTCTATGGCAGCTTTACCGTGAACCGGGCGGTGATCCAGAAGGGGCTGGACAAGCAGCTGGTCTATTACTGGTTCGAACAGCGCGGCACGCGCATGACCAATGATTTCGCGGTCAAGATCTCGGTGGTGCGCGACATGCTGGTACGCGGCCGCGGCGATGGCGCGCTGGTGCGGTTTGTCACCCCGATCGGCCGGGGCGAGACCGAGGCCGAGGCCGAGGCCCGGATGCAACGCTTCATGGGCGTCCTGCTGGCCCGCCTGCCACGGTTCATTCCGGAATAGGACTGTTCATTCCGGAACAGGACTGGGGCCGGCCCGCCGGGCATCGGCCCCGCAAACCGCCCCTGAAATGACAAAGGCCGCCCCCGAAGGGCGGCCTTCATGCCATCGTGCTGCGCAAGGTCGTCTCAGGCCGACCGGCGTTGCAGCATCATGGTCAGGGCAAACAGCATGACCGTCACCGGCCAGACAACACACAACACATATCCCAAAGACCCGTACAGCGGATCGACCTGCTGGTTCCAGCGGCGTTCCTGATGGGTCATGTACAGCGAGAACAAGGCAATCACCAGATAGAAGGCCAGTACTGTCGTCGCGACAAATGTCATCGTTCTGATCCTTTTGG
>JBKBOF010000327.1:0-1262 GCA_046294955.1 Paracoccaceae bacterium | reverse complement strand
CAGGTGCGCGCGATCTGGCGAAACACGGCATCACCGTAACAGGTTTTGCGCCCGGCGTGGTGGCCACCGAAATGTGGAATCAGGTCGATCAAGACCTGCTTGCGATCGGGGCATCCCAGAGACCCGGGCAAGCGATGGAGGAGTTTTCGGCAGAAATCCTGAAAGGCCGCGTGGCGGTGCCGCAGGACATCACCGGAACGACGACATTCCTTGCATCAAGAGACAGCGACTACATGACCGGGCAAATCGTCATGATTGACGGAGGGATGACCTTAATCTGAACATCGGTGTCGGGGAGGAGCACCGACCAGCACGACAAGGACCGCCAGCGACCTAGGGGAGGGGATCATGGCCACAATGACCAAACAACAGATCGGCAGCATTCTGGCACGACAGGGTATCCTGATTGCGTTTGCAGCTTTCATAGTCGCATTTACATTTGCCAATCCCAAATTCCTGTCACCGGACAATGTTCTGAGTGTGATGCGGTCCTCGACCATTCTGGGAGTCATGGCTTTGGGCGTGACCTTCGTGGTCATCAGTGGCAACCTCGATCTTTCAGTCGGTTCCATGATGTCTTTCTCGACCATTGTCGTCCTCGATCTGCACGACAAGATCGGACCGTCCCTTGCCATTCCCGCGATGTTTGCGATGACGCTCTGTCTGGGGGCTTTCATCGGGTTTCTGGTCGGATACCTAAGGCTAAATTCGCTGATCGTAACGCTTGGGATGCTGTCAGCGATCCACGGCCTGACGCTGACCTATTCGGGTGGCAAGAACATGGACATCGCCAACAAGGGGGACACCTGGTTCGGCGTGTTCGGGCAGGGCAGCGCTTTTGGCATTCCGGTGCCGATCCTTATCTTCATCGCGCTGGCGGTCATTCTGGGAATCGTCCTTTCCAAGACCCCCTTCGGGCGCAAGGTCTATGCGGTGGGCGGAAGTGGTACAGCGGCAACGTTTTCAGGCATTCGACGGGCGCGGACTGTTTTCATGTGCTACCTGATCTCCTCGGGCTGCGTGGCAATTGCCGGGTTGATCCAGGCCAGCCGTTCGCTTGGCTCTCAGAATACGGTGGGTCAGGGGCTGGAACTTGGGGTGCTGGCTGCGGTCATTCTTGGGGGGGCGTCGCTTCTGGGCGGGGCCGGCACAATATTCAAGACCGTCATCGGCGTGCTGATCCTGGGGTTCATCCAGAACGGTCTTTTGCTGATGGGGCTGCAATTCTACGTCCAGTTCGTGTTGACGTGGGGGATCATCAT
>JBKBOF010000326.1:0-1271 GCA_046294955.1 Paracoccaceae bacterium | reverse complement strand
GGGTCCTGACCCTAGTGTGCAGCTGCAGCCCCGCTCCCGCTACCCTGAATTGGCTGTCGAATGCCGAATCGCATCCCCCAACTCCAAGAAAGAGCAATAGGATCAGCGGCCTCATTAACCAACATTCCCCAAGTGGCTTGCGACTGGACGGAAGGATTGCCGGATTTTGCCAGTTAAACAAGCTTTTTAGAGCGTGTCGCGGTCTTCGCGATTCAGGATTCCCTTGAGGCTTGATCCGTGATTCCCTGTCTGTGAGGCAGATATGGGGGTCGATGATGGGAAAGCCGCATCCTGTAGAGCTCCGGCAGCGGGTGGTGGACCATGTTGCGGAGGGGAACACCCATCGGTCGACGGCAGCGCGGTTCAGGGTCTCGGTCAGGTTCGTCAACGACATGGTCAAGTTGATGAAGGCGACCGGGGGTCTCGTTCCGAAGGCCCAGGGCAATGGTGGCGGGCATGGCAAGTTGTCCTCCCTGAAGGACTGGGTCGCCCGCCGGATCGCGGAGAAGCGGGACCTGACGGCCGCCGGACTGGCCGGCGAGATTGCCGCGACGCATGGCATGGTGGTGCATCGCGGCTCGGTCTGGCGGCTGTTGCGCGACCTCGGGCTGACACACAAAAAAAGACCTGCAAGCCGTCGAGCAGAAGCGGCCCGAGGTCGCCGCCGCACGCCACATCTGGATCACCCGGCGCCAGCCCTTCATGGCCAACATGCTGACGCGGATCGGGTTTATTGACGAGACTTTCATCAAGACCAACATGGCCAAGACCACCGGCTGGGCACCCCGCGGCGAGAGGTTGGTCGATCACGCGCCCTTCGGCCACTGGCAGACCCAGACTTTCATCGCGGCCCTGCGCCACGACCGCCTCGATGCACCCTGGGTGATCGACGGCCCGATCAACCGTGAGCTCTTCGATCTCTACATCGAGACCCAGCTCGCCCCGACTCTGCAGCCTGGCGACGTGATCATCCTGGACAACCTGTCCAGCCACAAAAGCCCGAAGGCCTCAGCCATGTTGCGCGACATCGGCTGTTGGTTCCTGCCGCTGCCGCCCTACAGCCCCGACCTCAACCCGATCGAGATGGCCTTCGCCAAGCTGAAAGCTCTCCTGCGCAAAGCCGCCGCCCGAACCTACGATGACCTCTGGAAAGCCGTCGGGGCCGTCTGCGACCTCTTCACAGAGGACGAATGCCTCAACTACTTCATCGCCGCAGGATACAAACCCGAATGAACGCGACACGCTCTAGCCCCGAGCGGCGTCTGCGGTCG
>JBKBOF010000325.1:0-1306 GCA_046294955.1 Paracoccaceae bacterium | reverse complement strand
GCCCGTCAAGGCCTGCCGCAGGGCTGATCGTCAGCTTATGTTCTGAAACATGCCAAACATGGCGGTGACAAAGATGGCGATCATGCCGATCAACTGCACAACAAAGCGATGCCGCATCAAGACCCGCACCAGTGCTTCGCCGATCGGCGCATCACGTTCAACGCGCAAGGCCACGCGAAGTGACAGGTAGGTGACCAGAACCATCGGGGCGAACATCAGAAAGATCGCCTGCGCCAGTTCGACGCGGTAAAGGATCGCCAGCATCCCCAGAATGGTCAGCAAAAACGCGGTGAAACCGATCCCCCACAGCCCGCCATTGCGCGAGATATACAGCATGCGACGGGCATTGATCCGTGTTAGGGCGGCAAGATCTTCTGCGGCCTCGCCCCCGTGCTTGCGGGCCCGGTTGATCAGATCGAACGGCACCCCAAGCACCCAATGGCTGACTGACGACCACAGCACGGCAAGCGCAATCCAATACCACAGGCTGGAAAACGACCGCATGTCGATCAGCACGAAGATCAGTTCATACCATTTCACGACAGGTCGCACCTTTTGCCTGAATTCACGCGCGAGGCTTGCAGCCTTGCGCCTTTCCATGGCAGGCAAGTGCAAAACCTGCAAGCCCCCCCGCCCAAACAAGAGCCCCGCCATGCGCCCCACCGTTGCCCCGACACCCACTTCGCGTTTCCGTCGTTTGCGCCGCACCGCTGCCCTGCGGGCGTTGGCGCAGGAAAATACCCTGTCCGTGAACGACCTGATCTGGCCGGTATTCGTGCGGGACGGACAAAACCTGCGCGAACCGATTGCGTCGATGCCCGGCGTAAACCGGTTGAGCGTGGATCTGGTGGTCAAGGCGGCAGAAGAGGCGGCCAGCCTTGGCATCCCGGCGATCTGCCTGTTTCCTTATACCGATCCGTCAAAAAAGACCGTCGGCTGCGAAGAAGCGTGGAACCCTGACAATCTTGCCAACCGGGCCATTCGCGCGATCAAATCCGAAGTGCCCGAGATTGCCGTGATGACCGATGTGGCGCTTGATCCCTACAACGCCAACGGCCACGACGGGCTGGTGCGCGACGGCATCGTTTTGAATGACGAATCGATCGAGGCTCTGGTCAAGATGTCCTTGGCGCAGGCCGACAGTGGGGCCGATATTCTGGGCCCGTCCGATATGATGGATGGCCGGATTGCGGCGATGCGGACAGCACTTGAAGCCGCAGGTCACAAGGACGTGACGATCATGTCCTATGCCGCGAAGTATGCCAGCGCGTTTTATGGACCGTTTCGCGATGCTGTCGGGGCGTCC
>JBKBOF010000324.1:0-1312 GCA_046294955.1 Paracoccaceae bacterium | reverse complement strand
CCTGTCCCCGGACGGTAATCCTCCCAATCTTAATGGGGTGCACTCGTAGAATTCACGCGGCCATTTTCAGTTTCTGGGCGGGTGTGATGCCGCCGATGCCCATGTTCGGGCGGCCGTTGTTGTAAGTCCAAAGCCATTGCGTGGCGTGGTCTTGGGCCTCCTCGATGGTTTCGATGATGTGTTGGTCGAGCCATTCATGCCTGACGGTGCGGTTGTAGCGTTCGATGTAGGCGTTCTGTTGGGGCTGGCCGGGTTGGATGTGCTGGATGGTGATACCGCGCTTCTCGGCCCAGATCAGCAGCTTGCCACTGATGTATTCCGGGCCGTTATCAACCCGAATTGTGCCGGGCTTGCCACGCCATTCGATGATCCTGTCGAGGCTGCGGATCACGCGCTCGGCGGGCAGCGAAAAGTCCACCTCGATCCCCAGCCCTTCGCGGTTGAAGTCATCGAGCACGTCCAGCAGCCGGAACGCCCGGCCATCCCCCAGCCGGTCGGCCATGAAGTCCATCGACCAGGTCATGGTTGGGGCCTGCGGCACCGCCAGCGCATCAGGCTTGTCGCGCTTCAGCCGCTTGCGGGGCTCGATCCGCAGCATCAACTCCAGCTCGCAATAGATGCGATAGACGCGTTTGTGGTTCCACGGATGACCCTTGACGTTGCGCAGGTGCAGGAAACACAGGCCAAACCCCCAGGTCTTGCGGGCATCGGCCAGCCCGACCAGCAGATCGGCGATCACCTCGTTCTCGGCCTTCAGCTTCGGGCCACGGCGATGACAGGTCTCGCTGACACCGAAGGCCCTGCACGCCAGAGCGATGCTGACGCCCCGTCGTTCTACCGCCGTTTCGGCCATCTCGCGGCGTTGAGATGACCGGGTCACTTTTTTCCGGGAGCCTCCTTCAGCAGATGGGCTTGCATGCCGAGGTCCGCATACATCCGTTGCAGCCGACGGTTCTCAACTTCCATGGCGCTCGCCATTGCCCTCGGACCAATGGCGGACAATGGCTCGCTCTGTCTGATCAGGGACGCATCCATCCCGCACTCGCCATTGGGCGCGAACCAATGGCGCCACAATGGCTCGTATCGCCCGCCACGTGTAGCACGATGCGTTGCTCATCCCATGCTCGCGGCACAACTCGGCCACGGGCACACCGCCTTCATTCGGCGGGGAATTGATCCACTGGATCAATTCCTGACCCGCCTCATTGCCGCAGGATCGCGATGATCTGCACCTCGGTGTATCTGCTTGTCTTCATTCAGAATCTCCTCATGCATCTTGCCGAGAAAATTCTACTTACGCAGCCCCATACTT
>JBKBOF010000323.1:0-1314 GCA_046294955.1 Paracoccaceae bacterium | reverse complement strand
GCCGCCAAAGGCGCGCTTGGCCTCTTGCCGCAACCCTTTCAGGATGGCGCGCGCCGGGCCAAGGAAATGCTCAAGGGGATGGCGATGGGAGGCACCCTGTTCGAAGAATTGGGCTTTTCCTATATCGGTCCGGTTGACGGCCACGATCTTGATCAACTTCTGCCGATCCTGCGGACCGCCAAGGCGCGGGCCACAGGACCCATCCTCCTGCATGTGTTGACCAAGAAGGGCAAAGGCTACGCGCCGGCCGAGGCGGCCCGCGACAAGGGCCATGCAACCGCCAAATTCGACGTGCTGACCGGAGTGCAGGCAAAAGCCGCCTCCAACGCACCCAGCTACACCAAGGTTTTCGCGCAATCCCTGATCGCCGAGGCAGAACGGGATGCAAAAATCGTCGCCGTCACTGCGGCGATGCCCGACGGCACCGGCCTGAACCTGTTCGCCGACCGCTTTCCCCGCCGTTGCTTTGATGTGGGCATTGCCGAACAACACGCCGTGACCTTCTCGGCGGGCCTCGCTGCGGGCGGCATGAAACCGTTTTGTGCGATCTATTCCACCTTCCTGCAACGCGGCTACGATCAGGTGGTGCATGATGTCGCCATCCAGCGCCTGCCCGTGCGCTTTGCCATCGACCGCGCCGGTCTGGTCGGCGCCGATGGTGCGACACATGCCGGCAGCTTCGATGTGGCGTTCCTTGCCAACTTGCCCGGCATGGTGGTGATGGCAGCGGCAGACGAGGCGGAACTGGCCCATATGGTCGCGACGGCTGTCGTACATGACGAGGGCCCCATCGCCTTTCGCTTCCCACGCGGAGATGGCGTCGGCGTCGAACTTCCGTCGCGCGGCACGCCCCTGGCCATCGGCAAGGCCCGCCTGATCCAGTCCGGAAATGGAGTTGCCTTGGTGTCCTTCGGTACCCGGCTGGCCGAAACCCTGAAAGCCGCCGAAAGTCTTGCACAAAGGGGCCTGACCCCGACCGTCGTCGATGCCCGCTTTGCCAAACCGCTGGACCGCGACATGATGCTGAACCTTGCGCGCAATCACGAGGCGCTGATCACTATCGAAGAAGGCGCCATCGGCGGCTTTGGCAGCCATGTGGCGCAGCTTCTGGCCGAAGACGGCGTTTTTGACGCGGGCCTGAAATTCCGCTCCATGGTCCTGCCCGACACGTTCATCGACCATGCCTCGCCCGAAGCGATGTATCGCGCCGCCGGCATGGACGCAGCCCAGATCGAGGCAAAGGTACTGCAAACCCTCGGCATCGCAAGCCTGGGCCTGCGTGCCTGAGGTTCATCTGTTCATAAATATCCCGGG
>JBKBOF010000322.1:727-1316 GCA_046294955.1 Paracoccaceae bacterium | reverse complement strand
CCGCCGACGACAACGAGGCCGACGCCATCGCGATCCTCCATTGGGCGCTCGAGACGAACGGAGGCCTGGGATGAGGTGGTATCCGAAAGGCTACGGCGGCACGCGTCGGGATCCCGACCAGGTGAAGCGCGATGGCTGGCATGACGAGGGTGTGCTCGCCGTCTCCGTTGACGACCATCGCCTGACCTGGCCGGAGCGCGAGCTGGTGCGTCAACTCGGTGAGAAGCTGTATGGGCCACGCGCGGGCGACCGGGAGGCCGCGAATGGCTGAGTGGACGCCTACCATGGTCGAGGACCGGCTCGAGAGCGCGGCCGACGTGTTCCGGTCGCTGCCCGAGGTGAAGCCGCACGGCTACTTCAACGCCTGGCCCGAGTACTTCCACAGCTTCGCCGACCAGGTCGGCCAGGAGCCTCGGATGCGCCGACCCAAGCCCGGGCCGCGTGACATCACGCAGGCCGAGGATGCTCTGCTCTGGCTGCGCTGGCTCGACCCTGCCGATGCGCGCCTGCTTTGGCTCCGGGCGAACCGAAAGCCGTGGAAGCCGATCTGCTGGGAGCTGGGTATCAGCCGTGCCACCGCAAACCGGCG
>JBKBOF010000322.1:0-717 GCA_046294955.1 Paracoccaceae bacterium | reverse complement strand
ATCGTCTGGCGACTGAACGGGAAGCAGGTGCCGAGGAAGCGGTCGATGGAGTTCGTGGTGGCGCAGGCGGCGCACTGAGTGTGTCAAGGCTCGACAGTCGCGTGAGACAATTTCCTGCGAGACACCGGACGGCGAGACGGATCGCCCCGCTGACGCTATCCATGGCGATATACTCGGGGTCGTGCGCTCAGGCGAACCGACGCTGATCCCGAGGTGGACACCGGGGCTGGCTTCCGGGGTCCAGCCGGGGTCCAGGCCGCCAAGCCTCTGTTTTCCGGTTCCTTTTCGGGCCTAAACGTATGCTGGCGGGCGAAGCGCGGGACATCGCCAGCGACAGGGCCGGATTTTTGGGAAGCCACCGGAGTCCAGTTTCCACCCGCAACGCGCTGAAAACATCGTGAATTCAAACACCTGAGCGGATGCGCTGGGTGGATGCCCCGCGGATGCCGGAGTCCAGCCGGAAGCCGGTGGATCCCGCCGCCCCGGAGTCCACCCGGCGGATGCCGACCGATCATCGACAGGAACCTGCATGACCCTCGCGCACGGCACTGCGGCGAGCACGGGCGCCGTCGCGCCGCGCGCCAGGTCTCGGAACCGCGCGACCCGTCTGCGGACCTGCACTGGGTGCGGCGGGGTCGAAGAGGTGCGCGCCGACAACCCCGCGACGCGGTGCCGAGCCTGCGCCGCAGAGCCGGCGCTGGAGAGAGGCCACCGCAC
>JBKBOF010000321.1:0-1326 GCA_046294955.1 Paracoccaceae bacterium | reverse complement strand
CAAAAACACCCACTCCGGCACCCCACCCCCCTGGTTTTCTGGGGTTTCACGGTTTTGTCCCCCCCGCCGCCCCCCGAGCCCGCGCCCGCCGCAGACCATAAACAAATGTGAACCTATGGGCCGGGCATGTTGCCCCGTCTACGTTCCGAAGGAACAAGAAATGCAAGGTCAGACCATTCGCATTCGCCTGAAGGCCTTCGATTACCGCGTGCTGGACGCCAGCACCCAGGAAATCGTGAACACGGCCAAACGCACAGGCGCTCAGGTTCGCGGGCCGATCCCGCTGCCGAACAA
Source organism: Paracoccaceae bacterium (assembly GCA_046294955.1). Classification (GTDB taxonomy): domain Bacteria; phylum Pseudomonadota; class Alphaproteobacteria; order Rhodobacterales; family Rhodobacteraceae; genus Pseudotabrizicola. Next base: position 1,032 of record JBKBOF010000321.1, on the reverse strand, counting down.
GATCGAGAAATTCACGGTTCTCCGTGGTCCGCACATCGACAAGAAGTCGCGTGACCAGTGGGAAATCCGCACGCACAAGCGTCTTCTTGATATCGTCGATCCGACCCCGCAAACCGTGGACGCGCTGATGAAGCTCGACCTCGCTGCTGGCGTTGACGTCGAAATTAAAGTGTAAGGGGGCATAAGAGATGCGCTCTGGCGTTATTGCAAAGAAACTGGGCATGACCCGGTTGTTTCTGGAAGATGGCAAGCAGGTGCCTGTAACGGTTCTGCATTTGGACAATCTTCAAGTTGTGGCTCAGCGCACCGCTGACAAGGACGGCTACACGGCTGTTCAGCTCGGTGCTGGTGCGGCCAAGGCAAAGCGGATTTCTGCCGCGATGCGTGGTCACTTCGCCAAGGCTTCGGTGGAGCCCAAACGTAAGGTTGCGGAATTCCGGGTGACACCGGATTGTCTGATCGAGATCGGCGCTGAAATCACCGCCGACCACTATCTGGCTGGTCAATTCGTTGACATTGCTGGCACATCGATTGGTAAAGGCTTTGCTGGCGCGATGAAGCGTCACAACTTTGGCGGTTTGCGTGCGTCGCACGGTGTGTCGGTGTCGCACCGGTCGCACGGCTCGACCGGTCAGTGCCAAGATCCCGGCAAGGTGTTCAAGGGCAAAAAGATGGCTGGCCATCTTGGTGCTGTGCGTGTGACCACGCAGAACCTGCAGGTGATCCGCACTGATGCTGACCGTGGTCTTATCATGGTAAAGGGCGCAGTTCCCGGATCCAAAGGCGGTTGGGTGACGATCAAGGACGCGGTCAAAAAGGCAGCTCCGGCTGATCTTCCGCTGCCTGCGGCTATCCGTTCCGCTGCTGCTCCGGTTGCCGAAGTGGCAGTCGAAGGGGGTGAAGCATGAAACTTGATGTTCTGAAACTTGACGGCGGCAAGGCTGGCTCGATCGATCTGAGCGATGACCTGTTTGGTCTGGATCCGCGCGCAGACATTCTGCATCGCGTGGTGCGTTGGCAGCGGGCGAAGGC
>JBKBOF010000320.1:0-1361 GCA_046294955.1 Paracoccaceae bacterium | reverse complement strand
AGCCGGGATTAGGATGTCACACTCGGCCTCCAGCAACGCACCACCGTCTTCGACATAGGATGCGGACGGATAGCCCTTGATGGTGCCATGCTTGACCATCCATTGCCGGATGTCTTCGATCCGCAGCCCAGCATCATCCTGCAACGCGCCGTCGCGTTCAATGATGGCAGTGATCTTGCAGCCGTCTTCTTCGGACAGGAATTTCGCCGCGTGATAGCCCACGTTGCCAAGTCCCTGCACGATCACGCGCTTGCCGTCCAGATCGCCGGACAGGCCGGCTTTGGCCTTGTCCTCGGGCTGGCGGAAGAATTCGCGCAAGGCGTATTGCACCCCCCTGCCCGTCGCTTCGACCCGGCCCTGAATACCGCCGGCATGCGGGGGCTTGCCGGTAACGCAGGCCTTGCCGTTGATATCGGTGGTGTTCATCCGCATGTATTGGTCGGCAATCCATGCCATTTCGCGTTCGCCAGTGCCCATGTCGGGGGCGGGCACGTTTTGCGCCGGATGGATCAGGTCGCGCTTGATCAGTTCATAGGCGAAGCGGCGGGTGATGGCTTCCAACTCATGTTCATCCCAAGCGCGCGGGTCGATGCAAAGGCCGCCTTTTGATCCGCCAAATGGCGTTTCCACCAGCGCGCATTTGTAGGTCATCAATGCTGCCAGCGCCTCGACCTCGTCCTGATTGACCGACAAGGCATAGCGGATGCCGCCCTTGACGGGCTCCATATGTTCGGAATGGACCGACCGGTAGCCGGTAAAGGTTTCAATCTTGCCGCGCAGCCGCACCCCGAAGCGCACTGTGTAGGTCGAGTTGCAGACGCGGATTTTCTGTTCGAGTCCGGGGCTGAGGTCCATCAACTGCACGGCGCGATTGAACATCAGATCAACGGATTCCCGAAAGCTCGGTTCTCCATCCCTATTCATGCCATCCCTCCTGTCAGGCAGGCGCGAAAACCGCGCCCTTGGCAAGCCTATCGACAGTTTGTGAACAGTTCACCGCAAAAGGTGTCGGAAAGGTCGGAAAAATTCGAATCGAATCGCCGGGATTGCCCGGTAGATCGCCGGATTGACCATCATCCTGCTGCGCCAAGTTATGATGGCTGTTGCGGCCGGAGTGACAATGAACGGTGGGTCGGACGATCGTTTCCACGGTCCTGCACGCATCGCCCCTACCAAGGGCTTTGCCACATTTTTGCCGCGCTTGCTGCGTTTGGATGCGTGGACGACGTGTGTGGCCAGTGGACCGTGGGGGCGGGACACATGGCATTTAGGGACATAGGACATGGACCGCGATATGATTGCTGCCGAGACACCTTCTCGCCTGAGCGTGGAACGCTTTGCCAAGGATGAAGACGGTCATG
>JBKBOF010000319.1:384-1413 GCA_046294955.1 Paracoccaceae bacterium | reverse complement strand
ACACCGCCACCAGCCCGTCCGCGACCTCGAACACCGTCTTCATCGGCCTGTCCCGCCGCTGGGACTGAGCGCGCGGTTCCGGCGCGGCTGAATCCAAGCGTTACACGGCGGTCGTGGTGTTTGTCTTTGCCATTTTGCGACCATTCAGAATGAACAAGAGGGATGGCGCATGGTGCCGGATGATCTGGTGCAAGGCAAGGGTCACCAGCGCCGTCAGCAAAGAGATCGCCCAAAACTGCTGAGAGCTGCCATCCGGCAGAACCGGGCGCAGAGCGAAGGCAAGGATGTAGATCATCAGATAGTGCAGAAGGTAAACTGTGTAGATGCTGTCAGAGAGCAGCGCCCCAAGCTTTCCAGGCCGGGAAAACCAAGCCTGGAACAGGGCAAGAAGCGTAAACAGGGCCGCACAGACCGTTAGCTCACGTCGCAAGATGATCTCGAGTTTTCCGATATTTCCCGGCAGCACCGGCAGCAGCCACAGCCCTATGACAACCGCGATCAGCAACGCATCAACCCTGTGAAGGCGGGCCCACAGGGCGCGCTGCCCATAAAGCAAAAGCCCCAGCACATAATAGGGCGAATAGGAAAAGGTCGCACGCACCAGCCAAGGTGCATGCCACACGGCCTCCAGACCGTCGAATAGCACACGCCACGCGGCAACCGACAGACTGACGACAGCAGCCACGACAAAGGCCAGTATCGCTGTCGGAACGTCGGCGGCCGTCCGGGAAAGCCACCCGGGAAGACCCGACCGATCCATAGCCCTCAACACTAGTGTTCCACGCCTGACATAAGAGTCCCAATCCTGCTCTGTCGTGGCATGATGGGCAGATGAGACGCTCCGACATCTGCCTTTATCTTGGCCCCGCCGACCGCGCCGAGCTTCAAGCTCTGCTGACCAATCGCAACACGCCGCGCAAGCTCGCCTGGCGGGCGGGCATCGTGCTGGCGACGGCTGACGGCGAGGGCACCGTTGAGATCATGCGGCGGACGGGCATGTCGAAGCCGACGGTCTGTCGCTGGCAGGAA
>JBKBOF010000319.1:0-374 GCA_046294955.1 Paracoccaceae bacterium | reverse complement strand
CCGCCGCCCCCCGGCGGGCGCTGGCAGGAACGGTATCTCGATGAGGGCGTGGCGGGGCTCAAGCGGGACAAGACGCGGCCGTCGCGCGTGCCCCCCCTGCCGAGGGATGTCCGGCTGAAGGTGATCGCGAAGACCGTGCAGGAAGCGCCGTCAAATGCCACGCATTGGAGCCGCGCGATGATGGCCGATGCGGTCGGCATCTCGCCCTCCAGCGTGGGTCGCATATGGGCAGACGCCGGCCTGAAGCCGCATGTCGTGAAGGGGTTCAAGGTCTCGAACGACCCGATGTTCGAGGAAAAGGTCACCGACATCGTCGGGCTCTACCTGGACCCACCGGACCGTGCGGTCGTGCTCTGCGTCGACGAGAAGTCGCA
>JBKBOF010000318.1:0-1444 GCA_046294955.1 Paracoccaceae bacterium | reverse complement strand
GCCATGCGGATGGAACTGAAGCAGCTTCAGCAAGACACCGGCATCACCTTTATCTTCGTGACCCACGATCAGGAAGAAGCCCTGACCATGTCGAACCGCATCGCAGTGATGAGCGCAGGCCATGTGCAACAGATCGGCACCCCGCGCGACATCTATGAAACCCCGGTCAACCGCTTTGTGGCGGATTTCATCGGCGAGACAAACCTGCTGGAGGTCGAGGTCGTCAGCATCACCGGTGATCAGGCGCAGGTCATCCTGCCCGGCGGCCACAGTGTCATCTGCTCCACCGCCACCCACACCCCCGGCCGCCACCACCTGTCGATCCGCCCTGAACGGCTGACGCTGGCCCCTGCGGGCACGGGGCTGGCGGCAACGGTTGATCAGGTGATCTACCTCGGCACCGATTTGCAAATCCTCGTCCGGCTCGACGGCGGCACCCCGCTGCAAATCCGCATCCAGAACGCCGCGCGGGCGCATGTCCCCGAACCCAGCGCGCGCATCGGCCTGCATCTGGAGGAAGGTGCAGCGCGCCTTCTGGCTGACTGATGGCCGGCCCGGCGCCTGACAACGGCACCAATGCCGAAACCACCTATCGCAGCGCCCGCGTGCCGCTTTTGGTGCCGACATGGGTGATGATCGGGGTGTTCCTTGTGCTGCCGGTAGCACTGATGGCGGTCTATTCGTTTCTGACCAAGGAAATGCGTGGCGGCGTGATCTGGGAATTCTCTTTTGCCGCCTATGACCAGTTCTTTGTCAACCGTGGCCTGTTCGGGGATGAACCACCCAGCCTTGAATGGACCTATATCGGCGTCTTCGGCCGGTCCATCGCACAGGCCACCGTGGCCACCACTCTGTGCCTTGTGATCGGCTTTCCGACCGCGTGGTTCATTGCCACCCGCGCGCCCGCGACCCGTGGCGTCTGGCTGTTCCTGATCACCGTGCCTTATTGGGTCAACCTGTTGATCCGCACGGTATCCTTGCGGTTCCTGATCCGCGAGAACGGCCCCCTGAACGATGCGCTGATGGGAGCGGGCCTGATTTCGCAGCCGCTTGCGCTGATCAACACCAATTTTGCCGTGCAACTGGGCCTGTTCTACAGCTATCTGCCCTTTATGGTGCTGCCGATCTATGCGGCGGTCGAACGCTACAACTTTGCCCTGTCCGAAGCCGCCGCCGATCTTTACGCCAGCCGCTGGGTCACCTTGCGCGAAATCGTGCTGCCCATCGTCAAGCCCGGCATCATCGCCGGTTGCCTGCTGGTGTTCATCCCGTCGCTGGGCGCGTTTCTGGCCCCCAATCTGCTGGGCGGGGCCAAGAATTTCATGATCGGGTCGCTGATCGAGGAACAGTTCAAGAAGTCCTTGGGTAATTGGCCGTTCGGCGCTGCGGTGTCGATGATCCTGATGAGCCTCGTTCTGATCCTCTTGCTGCTCTATGCCCGCAG
>JBKBOF010000317.1:0-1489 GCA_046294955.1 Paracoccaceae bacterium | reverse complement strand
AACGGCTTTGATGATGTAACCGCCCCCCGACGGCATCTGTGTGCCAAGGTGGGTCTGCGAGGATCCACAAAGGGGAGCGGTCATGTCTGAGATTATCACGGTCGGACTCGATCTGGCGAAGAATGTATTTCAGGTCCATGGGGCTGATGGCACAGGGCGGGCAGTTCTGCGCAAGAAGTTGCGGCGGGCTCAGGTGCTGGAATTTTTCAGCCAGCTGCCACCTTGCGTTGTCGCGATGGAGGCCTGTGGCGGTGCTCATTTTTGGGGACGTGAGATCAGCAAGCTGGGCCATGATGTGCGACTGATCCCGCCGGCCTACGTCAAGCCCTTCGTCAAGCGTCAGAAGAACGATGCCGCGGATGCTGAGGCGATCTGTGAAGCTGCCGTGCGCCCGACGATGCGCTTCGTTCCTGTAAAAAGCGAAGCGGTTCAGGGCGCGGCGATGGTCTTTCGCGTCCGGGAGTTGCTGATCCGGCAGCGCACGCAGGCAATCAATGCTCTTCGCGGGCATCTGACCGAGTTCGGGCAGATCGTGCGAGCCAAGGGGCCGCCAATGCCTCGCGGCTGATTGCAATTGTCGAGAATCCAGAAAGCGGCCTTCCTGCCGATGCCATCCCCACGCTGAAGGCTCTGATCGCGGCACTCGCCCATCTGGAGTCGGAGATCAGCACGCTTGACGCTGAGATAGCCCGCCGAGCCAAAGCGAATGACGTGGCCCGACGGCTGATGACGGTGCCGGGCATTGGTCCACTGATCGCCACGGCCATTGCGGCCCTCGCCCCGCCACCCGAGACCTTTCGCAAGGCGCGCGATTTTGCCGCCTGGCTGGGTCTGGTGCCACGGCAGCATTCGACCGGCGGCAAGCAGCGTCTCGGCGCGACAACAAAGATGGGCGAGCGATCCTTGCGGCGCTTGCTGATCATTGGCGCCAACAGCGTCATCATCAAACGCCATGTTCATGCCACGGCCAAGCCCGGGACGTGGCTGGGCGGGATGCTGACACGCAAGCCACCGATGCTGGTGCGGGTGGCCCTGGCGAACAAAATGGCGCGGATCGTTTGGGCCTTGATGGCCCGGGGTGGCGTCTACCAGTCTCCGGTCGCAGCGGCGTAAGCCGACTGTCGGTCGCGAGGACGTCGGAGCGGAAGGGGGCAAGGAGCAGTTTGGCGCAACAGTCGTGAGATGGGATCGGGAGAACCAGTGTGCAACAGAGTGCCATTGAGCACGTGGCTTTGATCTGGACCCGACCTTCGAACACCATACGGGCCCGCGGCATATGGAACGCCGCATTATGAGGCCGGACATATGTCAGCACCCGATGACGCGCCAAAATCAGCTCTGGAAATACCTCTTGCGCATGGGGCGGTTACATATGGTCCACTGATCGCGTGAGAGATTCATTTCGTGCATCCAGCGTTGTAGCTGTACAGTATGAGCAAACCTATACCCCCCGCCTACAAGATCAGGAACTGGCCTGCCTAGAACGAAG
>JBKBOF010000316.1:0-1490 GCA_046294955.1 Paracoccaceae bacterium | reverse complement strand
TACGCTCAGCCTTGGCCTCAACCGTGAATTTGTCAATGGCGGGGGCTCGGTGGCGCTGTCGGTCGCGGACAAGCCCGGTGGCATCCGCACCACCAGCCTGTCCTTCGGCCGCAGCTATGAAACCCAGACCAGCACCTTCGGCTTTACTGTCGGTGCCAGCCGCACTGCCGGCAACAGCAACCTGACCGGCACCCTGCGCTACAGCCGCGAGCTGCCGACGGGTGCAATCAACCTGCGCTTCAGCCGGGGTGTATCGACCAGTTCGGACGATACCGACCGTCTGGTGACGCTGCTTTCGGCGGGCTACAGCCACGAAATCAACGACAGCAGCAAGCTGGGCGTGACCGCCACATGGTCCGAAAGCCGCCAGCCCGGCGGCGGCGGCAGCAGCACCAATGGCTCGCTGGGGCTGACCTATTCGCACGCCCTGACCGAGGACTGGTCGCTGAACACCGGCCTGACCCACCGCAGCCGCGACACCGCCACCAGCCCGTCCGCGACCTCGAACACCGTCTTCATCGGCCTGTCGCGCAGCTGGGACTGAGCGCGCGGTCCGCGCTAACTCTGCTTTGGTAAACAAAGCGTTTCCAAGGCATTCCGCGGCTGTGAGTGCTCGCAAGACCGGGCGGAACGGGCTATAGTGCGCGCTATTGTTCATGCGTCCTTCGGGGCGGCAGATGACTTTACCGCAGCGTAGTCCACCGGGAACCGCCGATGACATTTTCCTCACCGACCTCTTCGATGCGCCTGACTGCCCCCGGCGTCAGCCTGTCCGGCCTGATCTGGTTGGCGGTTCTGACCCTTGCCGCCCTGCCGATCTACTGGCTGGGGCTGCGCTCGCTGGGTATGGCCTGGATCACGCCGGAATATTCGCACGGGCCGCTGATCCCGCTGATTTCGCTGTATCTTTTCTTGCGCGAATTGCGCCATGCCCCGCCGGTGGTGCCGGGCGAGCCCGCCACCCGCTGGCCCGGCATCGCGCTGCTGATCCTGGCGCTTCTGGTCGGCATTGCGGGCAATCTGGTGCGGATCCCCGATGTGGTGGCCTATGCGCTGATCCTGTGGTTCGGCGGGCTGGTGCTGACCGGCTTTGGCTGGGAACGCGGCCGCACCCATTGGGCACCGGTAGTGCATCTGGTGTTCATGCTGCCGCTGCCGCAGTTCGTCTATTGGAAGCTGTCGATCTTCTTGCAAACCATCTCATCCGAAATCGGGGTCTGGTTTGTGGCGCTTGCCGGCGTGCCAGTGTTTCTTGAAGGCAATGTGATCGACCTTGGCGTGTACAAGCTTCAGGTTGCCGAGGCCTGTTCCGGCCTGCGCTATCTGTTCCCGATCCTGTCGTTTTCCTATCTGTTCGGCATCCTGTATCGCGGCCCGTTCTGGCACAAGGCAGTGCTGTTCCTGATGGCGGCCCCGCTGACCGTGCTGATGAATTCCTTCCGCATCGGCATGATCGGGATTCTGGTCAACAGCTATGGCATCGAACAGGC
>JBKBOF010000315.1:0-1502 GCA_046294955.1 Paracoccaceae bacterium | reverse complement strand
CGCACGGGAGAATCTGAAACACACAGGCTGATCCGCCTGCCGCTTCACACGCCACTTCCGCCACCACGACGCTGGGCCAGACCAGCCGTTGGAACAACCGCTCGAACACCGCGGCATGCCAATGGCACATGGGGTGATCTGCCTTCTCGCCCGCGATCAAGGGGTTGTGGCGGACCTCGAACGTCAGAGGGCGCCATCCCACCACCCGGAACGCCCCGCTGCCTGCAAAGGTCCAGGCGTGCTGCGTGATGGCACGGGTCAGCACGCGCGCCGCAAGCGCGGCGGGCATCAGGCGCAACAGCACTTGAACCAGCCGTGGGATCCGGTGGCGCAGGATATAGTCGCCAGTCGCCAGACCGGACAGACGCAACAGATCGTCTGCACGATCTGGCAAAACCTGCCGCACCGCCCTGTGCACGGCGGCGCAGTCTTCTTCGGCAACCATACCCGAATCAGGTGGGGGCAGAAGCACACCGGCCGCATCCATTACCAGATCGCGAACCTTGCGCCCTTCGTAGTGGTCAAGCACACCAGCGGTCTGCAAGATAGCATTGGGACCGATCTGCGCCCCACCCTGCACGGGACCGCGACCGCCGTCCATCCGCCCTACTCCGCCGGTTCCTGCATCTGCTGTTTGCCGCCACCACAGGCCATCGGGACCGTGGCATCGGCAGGAAGCTGGAATGTCCGTTCTGCCGCGCGCTCTTTCATCTGGGCGCGCACCGCTTCCTGACGTTCCTTGTGGCGCCGCACCTTGTCGGCGCTGGCGTCCCAATCGGCGACCTGTGCGTCTGCAATGGTGCGCGTCTCGTCAAAATGGAAATCAACAGAGTTCTTGGTCTGTGGGCCCCAATATCCCGCCTTTCCAAGATCATAGAAGGTGCGCCCGACCCCGGCTTTCAGGAACGCCTTCAGGCAGCCGAGCAGATACCGCCGCCGAAAACCAGTGCCGCGCCATGGGTAGTGGAACAGTGCCTTGCGCATGTAGAAGCGGCGATAGTTCTTCATCACGCCGTCCAAAAGCTCACCCCGCGTCAGCGCGGCGGGCTTCATGATCGGGGTCACGAAGTTGTATTTGGAATAGTCGAAAATCTCGACCTGATCCTTGATTTCCTGGAACAGCGGGGTGAAGGGCCAGGGTGTATACATCGCCCAGTTGGCCAGATCGGGCTGCCAGTCCCAGGCCATCTGGAAGGTTTCTTCCAGCGTTTCCTTGGTTTCGTTGTCCAACCCCACGATGAACTGGGCCTCGACAAAGATATCGGCCTCACGCAGCAGGCGGATCGCCTCTTTGTTTTCGGCGACAGTGGTTTCCTTGTTGAACAGGTCCAGCTTCATCTGCGCTGCGGCTTCGGTGCCCAAGGACACATGCACCAACCCCGCCTTTCGGTAGAATTTCAGCAGATCACGGTCGCGGTAAATGTCGGTAACGCGGGTGTTGATGCCCCATTTGATCTTGTCGGGCAGGCCGCGATCAATCAGCTCCTGACAGAATTCGACGA
>JBKBOF010000314.1:0-1507 GCA_046294955.1 Paracoccaceae bacterium | reverse complement strand
GCGCGTCAACCACGGGAAAGCCTGTTATATTATATCGCTCCATCAACAGCTTTGCATCTGCAAGTGTCTGATCCGGGGTCAGGGTGATCGGCGCATAGACCACACCCGATTCAAACCGCTTGACCCGCCGCACCTCGCGCGCCTGCGCCTCAAGATCCAGATTGCGGTGGATCACTCCGATCCCGCCCGCCTGCGCCATGGCAATGGCCATGCGCCCTTCGGTCACGGTGTCCATCGCACTGGACAAAAGCGGTATGTTCATGCGGATGGATTTGGTGACAAAGGTCGCCGTGTCGGCTTCGGATGGCAGCACCGATGATGCCGCCGGAACCAGAAGAACGTCGTCGAAAGTAAGGGCCTCGCGAATCTCCATAGGAGCCTCCAAAGGAGTGATCGTTTGGCGGTTCCCTGTTTCACGCGTCTGCGCAAAGCGCAAGAGAAAATCCCATCCATGGGGCCGGAACCCGACTTGCCTGCGCGTATCTTGTGCGCACCGGCCGCGTCCGGCATCGATGTGGTTGCCCAACGGCGAGACTGCCACGCACCGCCGCCCCAAGCGGGACCGGCCGTGCAGCTTCGGATGTTCAGAGGTCGCGGTACCGCTTTTCCTGCCGGGCGGTCCATCGCACGGTCACGGTCCAGCCCTCATCGCTCTGGTTTTCGTCTTCGACCACGCCATGTTCGTGCAGCCACGCATGCCGCTTGCCGGCACTGAACGGCAATGTGAACGTGCGTTCGGTCTTTTCCTCATCAAACGACAGCGATATCCGGTCCAGAAGCCCGGGAATGCCTTCCCCGGTCAGGGCCGACACGGCAATGACATCGCCGCGCCGCACGGTTTGCGCGTCCAAAGAGTCACGCGCCGAGCCATCAACAAGATCCAGCTTGTTCCAGACCTCAAGAACTGGCGTTGCCTTGTTGACCCCAAGCGACGTCAGAATGTCCATCACATCCGCGGCCTGTTCCGCCGATTCCGGGTGGGCGATATCGCGGATATGCAAGATCAGATCGGCCGACAGCACTTCTTCCAGTGTCGCCCGGAACGCGGCAACCAGTTGGGTCGGCAAATCGCTGATGAACCCCACGGTGTCGGACAAAATGATCTTGCGACCGGTGCCCCCCTGAACCGCAGGCAGAACGACACCGCGCATCGTCGGATCAAGCGTCGCAAACAGCATGTCTTTGGCCAGCACGTCGGCACCGGTCATCCGGTTGAACAGCGTCGATTTTCCCGCGTTGGTGTAGCCGACCAAGGCCACGATCGGAAACGGCACCTTCTTGCGGGCGGCGCGGTGCAGCTCGCGGGTCTTTACCACCTTGGCAAGTTGCCGTTTCAGGCGGATCACCTGATCGTCGATCGCCCGGCGGTCGGCCTCGATCTGGGTTTCCCCCGGCCCGCCGACAAAGCCAAAGCCACCGCGTTGCCGTTCAAGGTGGGTCCAGGCGCGGACAAGACGGGTCCGCTGATAAGACAGCGCCGCCAGCTCAACCTGCAGCACCCCTTCGC
>JBKBOF010000313.1:0-1512 GCA_046294955.1 Paracoccaceae bacterium | reverse complement strand
CGCATCAGGCGGCCGATGTCTGACCGGAATCGCCGCCTTTCAACAAAGGCAGCATCAGCGCAAACAGTTCGGCCTGCGACGAGATCCGACAGCGGGCATAAAGCTGTTTGCGAAACACTTTGACGGTTTGCGCCGACAGCCCCAGCCGCAGACCGATCGACACCGTGGAATGGCCTCGAAGGATCATCAGCGCCACTTCGGCCTGACGCGGTGACAGGTGGATGCCATGCGCCGCCCGGGCGGTATCCGCCAGCAGGGCCGGGGTGTCTTCGGCAGGCCCCGTCGCGCGGGCGAGGCTGGCCCAATGCGGTTCGGTTATCGCCGCAACCAGCGGGGCGATGCGCTGGCAGGTTTCCACATCACGAACCGAAAATCCGCGCGCCGACGATGCGTCACGGCCAAGGCAAAGGTTCAGCGTCACCCATGGCGAAGGATAGGCGACAAAGGTGATTTCGTCGATCAGGGTGGTCTGATCGTAATACTCGATGAAATACCGGCTGCGCTGAAAGGCATCCGGCGCAATATCGGCCATCCGATACGCCCCCACCGGCGCGCGGCGCAGGTGCAGGTCGTAGAACGGGTCAAGCCGGTAGGCCCCGGCCAGATAGGTCTGGTCCAGCTCGGCAAACACCTGCGGATGGTCCGTCTGCCGATACAGTGCAAGCGGCGCACCGGCAGTGCGATAGGCCAGAATGATCAGGTTGTCAGGCGCACAGACCGCGCGAAAGAACGACGCCAACGCCTGTTCGAACCCCGCCTGCCCGATGGCCCGGATCGCCTCGGCCAACTGGGTTTCGGCAAGATTGGGCAAAGCCCGCATCGGCGTTCATACCTCGTTGGGGGTATATACCCCGGAAAAACCCGTGATTAGCTTTTGATGGCACATTCCGGGGGTATGGACCAGACACATGAGCCCGATCCTATGAGCACCGCTATCGACATCCGCAGCGTGACCAAGACCTATGGCACGTTCACTGCGCTGCATGGTGTATCCCTGTCGATACTGGACAATGAATTTTTCACCCTGTTGGGGCCTTCGGGCTGCGGCAAGACCACCCTTTTGCGCATGATCGCAGGGTTCGAGGCTGTCACAAAGGGCGAGATCCTGCTGTTTGGCCAGAATATCGCGGCACTGGATCCGAACCTGCGCCCAGTCAATACGGTGTTTCAGCAATACGCGCTGTTCCCGCATATGTCGGTGATCGACAACGTGGCGTTTGGCCTGAAGATGAAAGGGTTCGATCTGCCCAAGCGCCGCAAGCGGGCGGGCGAGATGCTGGACATGGTGCATTTGTCGGACTTTGCGGACCGCCTGCCCGCGCAGCTTTCCGGTGGTCAACAACAGCGTGTGGCATTGGCCCGCGCCTTGGCACCACAGCCAAAGGTGCTGCTGCTGGACGAACCGCTGTCGGCGCTGGACCTGAAGCTGCGCCAAGCCATGCGGATGGAACTGAAGCAGCTTCAGCAAGACACCGGCATCACCTTTATCTTCGTGACCCACGATCAGGAAGA
>JBKBOF010000312.1:0-1527 GCA_046294955.1 Paracoccaceae bacterium | reverse complement strand
GGGACGCGCCGAATTTCGCCCTGCCAACCTGCGGCCCGCTGGCCCCGATGGCCTGCCGGTGGCGGAACTTATGGCGCCGAACTTCGCCGCGCGCATCGCCCTTCTGGCCAGCGCCGATGGCCTGGCCCTGATCCCCGCCGATGCAGACCGGCTGGATGCAGGCGCGCATATCGACTTCCTAAGGAACGTCTGATCAACGCGTTCGGCTGCGCCGAGACGACGGTTTGAGCGCCTTTTTGGACGTCTGGCGGCGTTCGGAGGGCGGATTTCGCCGTTTGAGGCCCGCCATCGTGGCGGTTCGGCAGTTTCCGGGCAGACTCGTTCTCATGCGGTCAGCCTCCGTCGCACCAGGAACAGGTTGGCGAGCGCGAAGAGCGTGAAGAGCTGGGCGCGGTTCTTGGCCAGCCCCCTGTAGCGGGTCTTCACATGGCCGAACTGGCGCTTGATGACCCGGAAGGGATGCTCGACCTTGGCTCGGATCATGGCGATCAGGCGGTTGATCCGGTCGTCGAGGGGGTGCAGCGAACCGCCCTTCGGGGCTTTGCGCATGACACCCCAGATCTTGCCTGGACCCTTGAACGCTTCTTCGCGCTCGGCGCTGACATAGCCCTTGTCGGCCCAGACCGAGGTTTCATCACCATGCAGAAGGGCGTCCCAGACCTGGCTGTCGTGGACCTTGGCGGTCGTGGTGTCGAGGCTGTGGGTCACGCCGCTGTCCACGTCCACGCCGATGTGGGCCTTCATGCCGAAATACCACTCGTTGCCCTTCCTGGTGGATGACATCTCGGGGTCGCGGGCCCTGGCCTTGTTCTTGGTGGACGAGGGCGCGTCGATGATTGTCGCATCGACCAAGGTGCCCGACCGCAGGGTGATCCCCTTGCTGGCCAGATGCGCGTTCACGTCGGCGAAGATCGCCTCGGTCAGCCCGTGCCGCTCCAGGAGGTGCCGGAAGTTCAGGATCGTGGTCTCATCCGGAATGCGGTCGTCGCCCAGCTCGATCCCGGCAAAGCGGCGCATCGCCTCGCTGTCATACAGCGTTTCTTCGGTCATCGGATCGCTGAGGGCATACCAGTTCTGCAGGAAGTAGACCCTCAGCATCGTCTCCAGCGGCATCGGTGGCCGCCCGCCCTTGGGCCCGGTCCTCGGATAGTGCGGCGCAATCAGTGCCAGCAGCCGCCCCCAGGGCACCACCGTCTCCATCTCCGCCAGAAACTGCTCACGACGCGTCACCTTCTTCTTCATCGCATCCCGCAGGCCGGGAAAGGCGGGCTGTTTCGGCATCGGATGGGCTCCTCGAAAGCGTTGCCCCAGCTTACCAGATCACGCCGGAAACAGCAGGTTTTTCAGACGTTCCTTTGCTGTACCAGCTTGCAGGCAGGAAGTCAGACGAGCTGGGTGATGAAAGTTGATACGTTGGACGAAAAAAGCAAAGCGATGAAGAACGGGGAAAGGCCAACGCGAGCCATGTTCACTGGAGTCGGCGTAGTCGCGTAAGTCACGCCTGAGGCATGACATCCCCTTTCCCCG
>JBKBOF010000311.1:0-1592 GCA_046294955.1 Paracoccaceae bacterium | reverse complement strand
ATCTACATGATGGCCGCCGCGCAGTCATTCATCTCGGGTGCGATTTCCAAAACGATCAACATGCCGAATTCGGCATCAATCGAGGAAACGCTGGCGGCGTATGAGCTGTCCCACTCCTTGGGCATCAAGGCCAATGCGCTGTATCGCGACGGGTCGAAACTGTCGCAGCCGCTCGCGTCTGCGCTGATCGAAGATGACGAGGAAGCCGAAGAAATCCTCGCCACCGGCAGCTTGCAGGAAAAGGCGATGGTGATTGCCGAGAAGATCGTCGAGAAGGTGATCGTCAAGGAAATCGTGCGCAGCCACCGCGAAAAGCTGCCCGAACGGCGCAAGGGCTATACCCAGAAGGCCATCGTCGGCGGCCACAAGGTTTACCTGCGCACCGGAGAGTATCAGGACGGTTCTTTGGGCGAGATCTTCATCGACATGCACAAGGAAGGTGCAGGTTTCCGCGCGATGATGAACAACTTCGCCATCGCGGTCAGCGTCGGCCTGCAATATGGCGTGCCGCTGGAAGAGTTTGTCGAGGCCTTCACCTTCACCCGCTTTGAACCCGCCGGTATGGTGCAGGGCAATGACAGCATCAAGAACGCCACCTCGATCCTGGACTATATCTTCCGCGAACTGGCGATCAGCTATCTGGACCGCACAGACCTGGCCCATGTCAAACCCACTGGCGCGTCATTCGACGACCTTGGCCGCGGCGACGATGAAGGCAAGCCGAACGTCGCCCCGGTGAATGACGCCGCTGCCAGCCGTGGGCTGGAAGTGCTGCGCCAGATCTCGTCTACCGGCTATCTGCGCAAGCGCCTGCCGCAAGAATTGGTGGTGCTGCAAGGCGGCATGGGGGCGACAGCCTTGGCCAATGGCACCGATCCGGTATCGGTCCTGAACACGCTGGTCCCGCAGGCTCGCGCCTCGGGGTTTTCCGAAAGCACCTCGACCTATGCCATCAGCACCGCCACCGGCATGGACGCCCGCGTGAAGGCCAAGATGCAGGGCTATGAGGGCGACCCCTGCGGCGAATGCGGCAACTACACGCTGGTCCGCAACGGAACATGCATGAAGTGCAACACCTGCGGCGGCACAAGCGGGTGCAGCTGATCACGGGACAGATCTTTATCCCACCGGGCATAGTTTGCCCGGTTTAGGGCTAAGATTGCCGGATCGTAATCAAGGGTTGACTGGTGGGTGATGACGGACTCGAACCGCCATGATTTTATTTAGAATCAATATCTTACAGGCAATTTTGTAACACTGTGACGCCCCCAAAAGTGTATAGAATGACGTTACGTCAAGATCGAACGACAAAGGGCGGGGTTTCCCCCGCCCTGTCATGGTTCCCGGTGATGGTCGTCTCAGGTAGGGTTTATGCAGTTCCGGCGGGCGATGCGTTAAACAACTCGCTGAACATTGGAAAGTTCACCAACACATCTTCATGAAGGGCCTTCGCATGTTCAGGACAGAGAACCGTGTCGCGGTCCATCATCTTTGGGGCGATCTCAAGAAAGTTCAACTTCGTGCGGCCACGATAAAGAATGAGTTTGCTCCAACCTTCCTTGTCGGGATCATGAGTGATGCACGTGCAGCCG
>JBKBOF010000310.1:0-1592 GCA_046294955.1 Paracoccaceae bacterium | reverse complement strand
GAAGGTGCGGGGTCCGAGGGACGCTATCTGGACCGGGATGCCCCCGGCGACAGCACCCAAGAATTGCAAACACACTAGAAGGCGGGCGGCATCATGCTTTTCGGTCTGGACGGCGTTGAAGTCGGTCTGATTATTGTTTTCCTGTGCCTGTTTGGTGGCATCATCTCTGGTTTTCCTGTTGCATTTGCAATTGGCGGAGCTGGGATCATCGCCTTCGGCATCATTGCCGCACTCGACAGTGCCGGAGTATTGATCCATCAGGCGATCGATACGGGATCGGATGCCTACCGGGCCTTGCAGACGCAAGGCATCGCGATGATCGACATCACGACCTTTCGCTATCCGGACTTGCCGCGAAGTGAGGTCGCCTTGTTTCCGGGCGGCTGGGAGCTGGCGATGGACCGCAACCTGTCGTTCATCGTCAATCGGATGAACGAGCGGGTGATTGCGGGGGCGTCGATCGAGACGCTGCTGGCGGTGCTGATGTTTGTGATGATGGGTATTGTGTTGGAGCGGTCGAAGATCGCCAATGACCTTTTGACCACGATGTCACGCGTCTTTGGCCCGTTGCCCGGTGGCCTTGCGGTGTCTGTTGTCGTCGTAGGGGCGTTTCTTGCGGCATCGACCGGGATTGTCGGGGCGACAGTCGTGACGATGGGTCTGCTGAGCTTGCCCACAATGCTGCGCGCGGGCTACAGTCCGCAGCTTGCGACCGGGGTGATTGCGGCAAGCGGGACACTTGGCCAGATCATTCCTCCGTCGATCGTGATCGTTCTGTTGGGCACCATGGCGGGTGATCTGTATGCTGCGGGCCAGGAAGTGCGGGCGCAGGCTGCGGGCTGCGGCGATGCGCTGACCTATCTTGGCAAGGCGGCGGTGGTGTCGGTCGGCACACTGTTTCAGGCCGCAATCCTGCCGGGGCTGTTGCTGGCCTTTCTTTATGCCGCCTATGCATTCGGATTTGCGTTGGCCAATCCGGCAAAGGCGCCGGCCATCCAGTTGTCCGAAGGCAACGGGCAGCTCATCACGCGGCGCGAGGCAACGCTGTGGTTCCTGATTGTGCCGTTCGGTTTGATCGCGGGCCTTATGATGCTGGCGCAGGTCAATGTCGTGGGATCGCAGGATATGACGGTGGCGAGTTTCAGCGACTCGGGCCAGACGGCATCGTTGCGTACCTCGGTGTCTGACCAGTGCAAGACCAGCATGATAGCGTTGCACGGGCAAAAGGCATGGGACAGAGCGGTGGCCGAGCAGGCCGCAATCGCTGCTGCGGGGGGTGTCGAGCAGGCCAAGGCGTTGACGCCGGAAGAACTGAGTGCGGCCCGCATCGCGAAGGAACAAAGCCGGGCGCCGATCGGCACCGGTGTGGCGGTGCTGTTCCTGATGCTGGCGCTGACGCTGACCACAGCGCGTGGTCTGGCCCCGATGGCCGATCATCGCCCGATCTGGATCGGGCTTGCCGGTGTTGCTCTTGGCTTGGCCGTGGACGCAACTGTGATCGGGCCGCTGATGTCGCCGGGACTGACGGTGCTGTGGCTTGGGCTGCCGCTTGCAATGGCTTTGTACGGTGTGTGGGCCGCGGTGCCGATGCT
>JBKBOF010000309.1:0-1643 GCA_046294955.1 Paracoccaceae bacterium | reverse complement strand
GTTCCGATTCCGAGTTTCATGCCTGTCCCACCCGTATGCCTGCAGGGTCTTTCGCCCTGACCATGCCTCGATCACAACAGACGATCAGATGCGATCCCCCGGTGACAAAGCGCTCTGCCCATGTCCGGTATTCCGCCGAAATCAGGCCGTTTCTGGGCTGATCTGTGCTGATTCAGCGACAATCCCCTAAACGCGGATGCCAAAAACCATTTTACGAAACGGTGGATGGCCCTTTGGCAGGACCATCGCTGCGGCCCCGAATCGGGCCCGCCTGCCCCGCAGAGCCGTTCATCCCGCCCAAAGGCACGGCGATCACGCGGGCGGGCATTCCCTGCGATTGCAGCACCAATCCACCGGCTTTGCTGCGTCTCTCGCAACCGGTTCGCGCTCTGGTTGTAATTATAGGGTTTCTATTGGAAACAGACTGTTAACCCCCCGTTTCTTAACCAATTCCTGGCGTGTTTCCATGGACGGATGCCGCCAGGGGCCGGTAAATTGATACAATCCTGTCACGTCCCCGCCCAGGACCTCCGCCCGGCCTGATCTCCTTTCCCCGCATTTCAGCCCGGCATTTCAGCAGCAAAATCCTTGCGACGAAGATGGCGGTCCCGAAAGGGGCCGCCATTGCTGTCCCGGCCAGAGGCCAGACAGCAGAACGGCCCCGCGACGGGGGCCGTTTGCCAGGGGCAAATTCACCGGGGGCAAGATCACCGGGCCTCAGGCCCGCCGGGCACGACGGCGCAGCAGCACCATCCCCCCCAGCCCGCCGGCCAGAAGCGGCAGACCCGCCGGCAGCGGGACCGGGGCCAGCGGATCGACCCGGGCCTGAACGAAATAGACATGGCCGCTAAAACGGATGGCCGGGTTGATCAGAAAGGTGAACTGCCCGACCCCGAAGGCGACAAGATCATTCGGTGTCGAGCCGGAGGTCACGACATAGCGGATCGAGCGCAGGACGCCGCTGACGAAAGTGAACACCGGTTCGGACAGCGCATCCGCCCCGGTAAAGGTAAAGGGGCCAAAATCGAAGAACAGGCCCAGCGTCGCATCTTCGAGGGTGCCGTTGCCGCCGCTCCGGCTCAGGGCGACACTGCTGCCGAAACCGGTCGGCACCAGATCCTCATCATAGACCACCCCGCCGCGCGACGAGGGCTGCCCCGCAAACAGGCCGCCGGGGGCCGCGGTGACCACCAGATCAAAGCCGACCTGTGCGGCATCGGCACGACTGGCCGGGCCAGCGACCGGAACCGCAAGCATGCCAGCCAGGAGGACAGAGAAGAAACGTTTCATGAAGCAACCTTGTGATCAGGGTTTCGGTGTTCTGCCTGCGCGGCCGGTCAGGGCCGCACAGGTTTCGCCACATTCGCGCGCCCGCTCAGCCGCGCTTTTTCAGCCAGCCCAGAAACGCCGCATCCGGGCTGCGCAGCCTTGGCCGGCCCGAGCGCTGCCAGATCTCGCGCCAGTCGGCTTCCAGCGCATAGATATCCCAGCCCGGCATCATGCCCCGCGCGGTCTCGATCGTGGCGGGTTTCAGAACCGGGCCGCCCGGCCCCCCCGGCACCACCACCACATCGCGGCGGCGGACGGTGATGATGTCGCCCGGCTCTTCGGCCAGATGATAATCGGGCAGGGTGTCGGCCGCG
>JBKBOF010000308.1:0-1653 GCA_046294955.1 Paracoccaceae bacterium | reverse complement strand
ACGCCGCAAAAGAACGCAAAAATTGTCAAACCAGGTAATGACGCCTTGCAGCTTCACACCGTTGATCAGAAAAATAGTTACGGGAACTTTTGCCTTGCGAACATGGTTCAGGAAGGCGTCCTGCAAGTTTTGTTTATCACCGGCCATTCTGTTTGTGCCCTTATTCTTTGCGCATCTATCCCTGTCCCTCGGCTTTTTGGCCTGCCGCTGGCGCATTGGATATGAGTATGGTGCGCGAATCGCAGAGATTCCAGCCCAAAAATCAGTCCTTTACATCTACCTTTGTCAGCGCTGCCAACTTGACGGTGCAAGCAAGGCCAAAAGGGCAAGCGTCTCCAGCCGACCCACCACCATCACCAAGGCCAAAAACACCTTGGCAAAAGCACCGAGTTCGACATAGCGGATCGGCGCTGCCCCCGCCAGATCGGCCAGTTGGCCCGTGGTGGACAACCCGGCAAGGGTCAGCACCAGCGCATCCTCGAACGGCAGGCGCAACAGCGACAAGGCCGCTGTGCTGAAGGCAATAGACAGCGCAAAAAGCATGAAGAACAGCCACGCAAAATAGGCCCCCTCGCGGCGCAGACGACGGGCTTGCGGACCATGGCCACCGATGGACGAAGGATGGATCAGCCGTTCTAACTCGCGCTCGCCATGGCGGAACAACGCATAGACGCGCAACAGCTTTACCCCGCCAGCCGTGGTGGCCACCCCGCCACCAATCATCGCCAAACCCAGCAAGACAAGACCGGGACTGGGAAGACCAGACCAACTGCGTGCCGCCATCCATTCGCCGGATTCGTATCCAGTGGTGGTCAGAAAGCTGACCGCCATGAAGAATGTGCCCCAAAGCGCACGGAATGCCGATGCCGCGTCATCGGTTGCTTGCACGTCCAACGCCCCGATGAAATGGCGCAAGAACAGAACCAGCGTGGTCGCGGTGACAAGGATTACAGCCAGCCGCACTTCGGGGTCACGGTGCAACGGGCCCTGCACGTTGGAAAACTGTGTCCCGGGAAAAAACCGGCGAGTGATGGCCAGAACCAGGAACACAAGGATCATCGCCTCGCCCCACAGGCCCGATGACAATGCGCTCAGATGACCCTCTATTCCGATCCCAGAGGTGGACAGCGTGCCCATGGCGTGGACCAGCGCCGTCAGATTGACCTCGCCCGCGATCATCAGCAGCAGCCACAACCCAAGCGTCAGCAGAAGATAGATCGGCGCCAACAACGCGGTGTATCGCATGAACCGTTGTGCCGGGTCAGCCACGCGGGTGATCTGGCTCAGCCCCTCGGCACCCCGCCCCGGCGCGCGCCCCGACATCACCTCGACCCCGCCAAGGTTCATCGGTGCCAGAATGGCGGCGGCCGCGACCAGAATGAACAGCCCCCCCAGCCAGCCGACAGTCGCACGCCACAGGTGCAGTGACGGCGCAAGACGACCAGGCGTGTCATAAACCGTCGCACCAGTCGTGGTGAAACACGACACCATCTCGAACCAGGCATTGACGAAACTGGTGTCGGGCACCGCTTGCATGACCGGAAGGGCAAAAATCACCGGCATTACGGCATAGGCCCCGACAAGCGATGCAAGCTGGCTTCGCGCCACATTACGGTGCTGGAACCTCGGGTCCGGCCGAACGAGGAGGGGCGG
>JBKBOF010000307.1:0-1664 GCA_046294955.1 Paracoccaceae bacterium | reverse complement strand
CGAACATGGGCATCGGCGGCATTACCCCCGCCCAGAAACTGAAAATGGCCGCGTAAGCTCTACGAAGGCACCCCATTAAAAATGGGGGATTACCCCGCGGATCGGCATCGTTTCGACGGTGCCAGAAGACCGACACGGGAAAACTACTCACCTCCAGATATTATTGGTGGCTGGCGTCTTGCAAGCGAAGGTGATGCGATCTGGCACCTGCCCGAGGGCGGTTGACCTATGGCCACAGGCGCCTGACCCACAATGAGCCGCGGTCGTTCGACGCACTGGCCGCCTTGTGGGCGTTTGACCGTTTCATACATCATCGGCGTCGTTACTTTCTTCTGGTTCGATCTGCCCGGTTTCCTGAAGCCGCGACATTACAAATGAACACAGAAGCGCCCAGCAGGCGCCCACCACCCAGCCAGCCAGAACATCGCTCGGCCAATGCACACCCAGATAGACCCGGCTCGCGCCCACGAGCAGGGCGAGAAACAGCGCGAGCGACAGCAGATACACCTTCAGTGCGACCGCGTGCTGCGTCCGGGCGACCAGAAAGCCGAGGGTCAGATAGACGACCGCCGACATCATCGCGTGGCCGCTGGGAAAGCTGTTGGTGAAAACCGCAACGGAATGGGGGACAAGATCGGGCCGCGGCCGCGCAAAGCCCAGCTTGAGAAGGCTCGAAAAGACCACGCCGCCCACTACGGCGACGAGAACCAGCCCAGCCGTTCTTTGCTTGCCCGAAAACACCATCCAGCCGATCACCCCAAGGGTGATGATCGTCAGCACGCCGATGCTCCCCAGCGCAGTGAAGTCGCGGACCATCTCTTGCAGCCAGAGTGGCCCGATCGGTTGCGAGACGTCGCCGGGCATGCGCAGGGCGAGCAGAATGGCTTCGTCGAAGGGCCGAGTCTCACCCTCGATGACTACGTCCGCGAGCTTGATGAAGGCGAACAGCAGCGCTGCGCCGAGTGCAATGACCACGGCGAGTGCCCCATCGACGCCGCGCGCCATGAAGAATTTCGAGATACGGTGTCTGATGTGTTCGGGCGCCCCGTTCATCGGCCCGCGTCCGGTCGGCGATGCCGTTCGCGGCGAACAAAGCTGTATTCGTGCCAGGCGAGGAACAGGACGACCACATCGAGCACGGTGATCGCCACCAGCACAAAGGTGACATCGAAGCTCATCCTGTAGACCTGATAGAGAATGAACCCGATCAACGCCGCGATGAAGGCGGGATAGGCCCAAACCCGGTTCGTCAATACCGCCGCGACCAGCACCAGCTTGATCAACCCGTGGCTGAACAGGTACCAGGCCACGAAGGACTGTGCGTCCGGCGCGAACCCCACGGCTGCCGTGCGAACAGCGTTTGCGACAATGTCGCGCGGATCCTCGATCAGTTCAGCACGCGTGAGGGCAGCGGCCATCCGTACGATCAGGTCATGAGTGAGAAATACCAGCGCAAGGCCACCCAGCACCTCGGTCAGGCTGTGGGCACCCTTGACCCAAAGGCTTGCGTGAAAGACGCGGCGGATGCTCTTCTCAGAAATACGCATCAGTGACCCCGCCGGTTTCAACCGATGTGGAAAGCCGTAAAGCGGCCTCGTTTCGGAAGAACCATGCCTTTGCGATCTCGGTGGCCACAATATAGGCACCAAGGATAACCACCACGG
>JBKBOF010000306.1:0-1664 GCA_046294955.1 Paracoccaceae bacterium | reverse complement strand
CGAATTTGCGGATCAGCGGAATGTCCATCCCGCCGATAAAGCCCACTGTGCCGGTTTTCGACGCCAACGCAGCCATCATGCCAACAAGATAGGATCCTTCATGTTCGTTGAACACGACCGACTTCACGTTGGGCTGATCAACGACCATGTCAACGATGGCAAACTTGGTGTCGGGGAAATCGGGGGCCACGATGTTTAGCACATCCCCAAAGGCAAAGCCGGTCATCACAACTGGGTTTGCGCCAGCTTCGGCCAGACGGCGCAAGGCTTGTTCGCGCTGTGCCTCGTTCTGCATCTCAAGCTCTTTGTAGGAGCCGCCGGTTTCCTTGGCCCATTTTTCCGCACCGTTGAAAGCGGCTTCGTTGAAGGATTTGTCGAATTTGCCGCCCAGATCGAAGATGATCGCAGGTTCCGCCGCAGCAACGCCAGCCGAAATGGCCAGCGCGCCGGCGGCGCCCAAAAGGTGCTTCATCATGGTCATGGAAAGTCTCCCGGTTGTCATTGTGACGTTTGCATTTTTTCTACCAAGGCCGCACGACAAAACCGCGTGGCCAAGATCATCACCAATTTAGGTCAGGGTCGCAGCAAAGGGTCAAGTGCCATTTGAAAACAGCCGTGCGGGATTTGATCTTTTGATCAAGGTTCCGGCGATCGCGGGCAATGCTGACCCGGCGTTACACGGCGCGAGACAGGACCAACGCATCATCCTGTGTGCCGTTCGGGCCCCTGTAGTACCCTTTTCGGCGACCGACAGGTGCGAATCCGGTCTGTTCGTACAGGGCTATGGCAGGGAAATTGCTTGCAGCGACCTCCAGAAAGGCAGAGGTGGCGCCGCGTGCGGCGGCCTCGGTCAGAAAGGTGTGAACAAGTCGGCGCCCCATGCCCAGACGTCTCAGGTCCGGGGAGACGGCAAGCGTCAGCAGTTCTGCCTCTCCCGCAACGGCGCGCCCGATCAGAAACCCACCCGATTCGTGGATCGCGAAAACGTGTGGTGTGTCGAACAGCGCCGTGATCTCTGATGCAGTCCATGGCCGGGGAAGGGTGAAGCAGGCAGCATGCAGCGCTGCCAATGCCACCGCGTCAGGCATCAAGGATCACCGGGGGCGGATCGCTGGGCGGGGCGGCATCGGCCCCACGCAAATAGAAAGGCGCGGGCCGTGGGCATGCTGTGCCAAGTCGCGTTGCAGCAATAAGGGCGATGGCTTCGGTCAGCGCAAAGGGCGCCACTGCGGTGGAATGGCTGTCGGAGCGCACGCCGGAGCCGATGACCGCCCCTTCGATTTTCAGCACGTCCGAGGAGGCAATGAAAGCGGGATCCGGTCCAGTGCTGTTGAACCGCTGCACATACACCTCGCCTCTGCGGGCATCTTCAACCACGGTGACAGGCCGTGGCAGGCCGTGGGCCACCGCCTCCATCCGAGTCACGCCAATGGCGGGAATACCCAAAGACAGCGCAAGTCCCCGTGCCGCCGCGACCGAAATCCGCACGCCGGTAAAATTCCCCGGCCCTGTCCCGACGCCAATCGCCGACAGATCTTTCCAGCTGATCCCGGTCTCGATCAGCAGGTCTTCGAGCAACGGAAAAAGTCGCTCCGCCTGGCCTTTTGCCATGTCTTCCTGCCGGGTCAAACACGTCCCGTCTGCAAATAGCAAAGCGGCGGCGC
>JBKBOF010000305.1:0-1679 GCA_046294955.1 Paracoccaceae bacterium | reverse complement strand
AAGCCGATCAGCAGGCTGCCTGCGAAAACCCGTCCCGACAGGGTGAACCCCGGTCGGCGCGCCTGCCGCCACAGCATAAAAACGCCCGCTGCGACGAAGACGTAGGTGGCCGCATGAAAAAGGCCGTCCGCCAGCGTGTTGATCTCCAGGTTGGCGACTGTGAATGGTGGATAGCTGCAACTGAGCATGTGATGCCATTGCAGGATTTGATGTAGGACGATCCCGTCGAAGAAACCGCCAAGTCCCATACCAAGCAGAACCCCGGTGCGACCGGACCCCGGTTTGGTAGCAAGGGCATTTGCCGAGAAACATGCGGGCGCTGAACACTTCCGCCGGTCATCCCCCCTGGACGCAGGACGACCTTGATCACGCCATCTTCCTTGTCGCGGAACTTCTGGTACATCTCGGGGGCATCTTCCAAGGATGTCGTGTGGGTCACCACAAAGCTCGGGTTGATCTTGCCCGCCTCGATCATCTCCAGCAGTGGCTTGGTGTAGGCTTGAACATGGGTCTGGCCCATCCGAAACGTCAGGCCCTTGTTCATCGCGGCCCTGATCGGCAACTTGTCTCCCATCCCGACATAGACGCCGGGGATCGAGATCGTGCCGCCCTTGCGACAGCTGCGTTGCGGGGATGTTCGATCTTGGGATCGGGAACGGTATCGACGCGCACATCGCCTTTGCCGTGCCAACACAGCGCACGCAACTAGCGTTGCCCATTAGAATGGGGCGCGGTCACGCATGGCAGGATTTGATCACTCTGAGACATCGGTATTCTCCAGCTGTTCATCGGTGGTTGAGGCTGGGGACCCGGGATGCCCGCAATCCCCGGTTTTCAGAGGGTCAAACCTACGACAGACCTTTGCCGGACGCCGGCGATTGTCCCATGCCCCGATCCATCGAGGACCCTGTCGGTGCGGGGTTTGCGGCGGACAAAGGCGCGCCGGGATGCGCAACAGGCTCTACGGCATCGGCCTGACGATTCTCTGCAGCCTCCAGCTCGACAAACCGGCGCGTCAGCCGTTCCAGGTTCTGGTTGAACCAGTCGGCCATCGCCTCTTCTTCGTGCAGCGATGTCTCCAGCGCGGGGCAAAGCTCGGGTCGGCCTGCCATTTCCGCCAAGACGATCAACGTGCGATAGGTCGCGATTTCCAGATGTTCGGTCATCATGTCCGCGACAACGGCTTTCAGCACCGCATCGGAACTGAAGCCCTGAACCGAGGATTGCCCAAGCCCCATCACACTCAGCAGCGCATCTTTGACCATGGATGGCGAACTGCCGCAGGCTTCCAGCGCGGCCTGGAGCCGATCGGTCTGCTCGTGCGTTTCCGCAATGTGCTGTGTTACCTTGGCGTGCAGATCGGGATAGTCGCCCAGCAGGGCCAACTGCGGTTCGAGAACCGCGATAACCTGCTTTTCCAGAGCGTGCGCATTGCGGAAGTTGACGACCAGTGTTTCTTGCGCGACGACCTGCACTGACGGTTGTGCAGACGTGGTGTCCTGCCGATGATGGTCATTGGGCATTGGGTCTGTGTCCTTTGATTGCTTTGGAAAAAACGCACTGGTTTTGCCCTTTCGTTCCCAATGTTTGGAATGGTGCGCTTGCATCTGCCGACCCTGCGCTCGGGGGAAGACCGCGACGTTTGCCGCAGGGGTCAGAACCGTGGCCAAAGCCCCGGT
>JBKBOF010000304.1:0-1745 GCA_046294955.1 Paracoccaceae bacterium | reverse complement strand
TCGCGTGTCATCAGAAAGGAAAGCGCATCCTTGACGCCCGGATCGTCGGTGATGTTGATCAGGCGCTCGTACACGATCTTGGCGCGGGCTTCGGCAGCGATGTTGGACCGCAGATCGGCCGTCGGCTCACCACGGCTGTCTACATAGGCGGCCGTCCACGGAACCCCTGCGGAATCGCACAACGCGGGCCCGCCACCGAACAGGATCGACTCCTTTACACTGGTGCCACTGGTGCCGATCATCATGTAGAGGTCGGCCTCTTTCATCTGGCCTTCGGCAATCTGAGCCTTGAGCCCCTTGTTCAGCATGGTGATGATGGACCCGACAACTTCGAGGTGGCTTAGTTCCTCGGTGGCGATGTCAAGCAGCATGTCCTTACGGCCCATGTCATCTTCGGCCAAGCCTTGGGTGAAATAGCGCATCGCAGCAGCAAGCTCGCCATCGGCCCCGCCGAATTGTTCCATGATCATCCGGGCCAAGCGGGGATTTGGTTCGGATACCCGCACGGTGTATTGCAACCGTTTATTGTGCATAAACATGTAAGACTCCTGAGGTTTTGCGTGACAAACCATCAACACCAGCCTGATCAACTCGTTCCGGTGCCAGAACCTTCGCGAAGCCACTTCCGGGGTGCCGATCCAGTCCGACGTGTCGGGTGCCACCCGACAAGAGAGGCGCGGTACAGAGACAGGCACGTCGTAAAAAACGCCACACTGGCTGTTGATCGCCGCAGTGCCGTGCGCAGCGGCAGCATTTACCACGGAACGCAATCCAAACTGATCGCGTTCATCGATCATGTCATGGTCCAGAACATCGAGGCGCCGCAGCGCAACTGATCGAGCAACAAGCCGTAATTCCTGCCCCCGCGCAGATGTCTTTAGGGCGGTTCTTCGTGGCTGGGCCGGTCCGCGCCCCGACAACGGTTGTGGCGATGGTTGTGGTTCAAAAGCGATGGATGGAGGCCACCAGTGCGGAACAAGGGTGTCGAGAGCACACCAGTACCACGCTCCATATGACGCGGACCGAAACAGCAAGTGAGGTGATCAGTGCCAGAAGCCACAAAACAGACGTCTGGACCAAGTGTACGTGCAAGCAATCGTGCTGCTTCATCCGTGTCGCGCCAATGGTTCTGCCTGACTGTGGCGGCGGCGGTGATGTTGGCCGCGCCGGGGCTCGCACAGTCGCAAGGGGTCGAGGCAGCCGCCCCATCACAGATCGAGCGTGGCGAATATATTGCGCGAGCCTCGGGTTGCATGTCCTGCCATGGCGAGGACCTTTCTGGCGGCTACCGGGTTGAAACCCCGATGGGAACCATTGTCGCGAGCAACATCAGCCCGTCGCGTGAGTTTGGCATCGGTGGCTATGACCGGGACGATCTGGAAGCCGCGTTGCGCCGCGGAGTCGGCCCGAAACGGCGGCTATATCCCGCTATGCCCTATGCGTCGTTCCGGGGCATGACGGACGACGATATCGACGATCTTCATGCTTGGTTGCAGGATCAAGCGCCGGTCGAAAAGGCACCAGAGCACGAAACGGACCTGCCGTTCCCGTTCAACATCCGCACCGGGGTGATGGTCTGGAACGCCCTGTTTCTTGGCAGCCGCGACCTTGCACCGATGGATGACCCGATTCTGCGCCGCGGGGCCTATCTGGTGGATCATCTGGGACATTGCGGCGAATGTCATACCCCGCGCAGCGCGTTTTTCAAGATGCAGGACGACCAGTATCTGGCAGGTGAAGTGATC
>JBKBOF010000303.1:0-1760 GCA_046294955.1 Paracoccaceae bacterium | reverse complement strand
AATCCTGCCAACGGGCAGCAGTCTCACGGTCGAAGTGCTTTGGCCGGACGGTCGCCAGCACGAGCAGAGTGAGGCGAGTACCGTGCCTTCACAATCCTTTCGTCTGACCATCTCTGACGAACCCGGACTTTTGCGGGCGAAGATCCGCACGCCAGAGGGGCAGCACTGGCTCGGCCCCCCTCTGCATCTGCCCGCAGGCGACCACGACATCGACCTTGGCACCATTCTTCTGCGCGCGCAGACGCCGCTTGGCTTTTCCAGTTGGCTGGCGTGTGGCCCGGCCTTGGTGCAGATCGGCTACACCGGGCATGATGCGCTGATCCAGCGCGGCGACACACTGGTCGAATTGAAACCGGTGACGGCTGACTCAGGCCGTGCGTTCAGCGATGGACGAACGCCAGCGACAACCTTG
The DNA here is from genome assembly GCA_046294955.1 of Paracoccaceae bacterium. Classification (GTDB taxonomy): domain Bacteria; phylum Pseudomonadota; class Alphaproteobacteria; order Rhodobacterales; family Rhodobacteraceae; genus Pseudotabrizicola. The sequence goes on along the minus strand of JBKBOF010000303.1, from coordinate 1,348 downwards.
GACAGCACCGACACAGAGATGGTTCTGACCTGGGCAGGCGAGGCCCTGCCCCCATGCAGTGCTTTTCCCGACCCAATCCGCGCGCCAGTGACCCTGCGCGGCAGCGATCCGGCGTGGCGCGCAACGCTTTCGCCAACGGGTGCCGACTATTCGTTGCCGGATGGCACCGCGGGCAGATCGGTTCCCTTGGTGCCGCAGGTTGTTGGCGACAGTGTGGTCTGGCACAGCCCCGGATTGCCGACCTTTTCTCTTGCGCCCGACCTGTGTCGGGATGGCGAAACCGGCCTGCCCCATCCGGCAACCGCCCGTCTGGGAACCGACCCACCCCTGTCGGGCTGCGGAGGCGACCCTATGACATTGCTTCAAGGCACTTGGCTTCTGGACCGGATGCAAAACCAACCCTTGGCCGCCGGTCTGACAGCGACGCTGACCGTGGAAGGCAGCCGCTATTCGGGCCATTCCGGCTGCAACCGATTTTCCGGCACTCTTGCGCAAACGGGGGCCGAGTTGCGCTTTGGACCGGCCAAGTCCACACGGATGGCCTGCCCACCGGACCATATGGCATTCGAATCCCGGTTCCTTGACCTGCTGGGCAAAAGCGCAGGCTTTGACCTGTCCGACGATGGCCATATGACATTGATTGCGGACGGCGATATACTCCTAGTGTTCTCGCACCCCTGAGGGCGAACGCTGCACCGCGGCAATTGACTTCCCCGTCGTTCCTCCGCTTTATGGCCTGAAGTTTTGCGGGAAAGGTCGCCATGAAAAAAGTCTATCCAGATGCCGGATCAGCGCTTGACGGGTTGCTGTTTGACGGAATGTTCATCGCCAGTGGGGGTTTTGGCCTGTGCGGAATTCCCGAACTGTTGATCTCGGCCATCCGCGACGCGGGCACCAAGGATCTGACGGTCGCGTCAAACAACGCTGGCGTTGACGGGTTCGGTCTTGGCGTTCTGCTGGAAACGCGGCAGGTGAAAAAGATGATTTCGTCCTACGTCGGCGAAAACGCGGAATTCATGCGTCAATATCTGTCCGGGGAGCTGGAGCTGGAATTCAACCCTCAAGGCACCCTTGCGGAACGGATGCGGGCCGGGGGCGCAGGCATCCCCGGCTTCTACACCAAGACCGGCGTTGGCACGGTGATCGCCGAGGGCAAACCGGTGATGAATTTCGATGGGCAGGACTATATCATGGAACGCGGCATCGTCGCGGATCTGTCCATTGTCAAGGCGTGGAAAGCCGACCCTTCCGGCAACCTGATCTTCCGCAAGACGGCCCGCAACTTCAACCCGCCCGCCGCCACATGCGGAAAAGTCTGCGTCGTCGAGGTCGAAGAGATCGTGCCGCT
>JBKBOF010000302.1:0-1800 GCA_046294955.1 Paracoccaceae bacterium | reverse complement strand
CCGCAGGAAACTACAACGAAGCAAAGCGGTTTGTCACCTTGATTGACGCCTTGTACGAGGCGCGTGTCAGGTTGATCTGTTCGGCCGCCGATGAACCCGAACGGCTGTACATCGAAGGCACAGGCGCCTTTGAATTTGAACGGACTGCAAGCAGGTTGCGTGAAATGCAGGCGGCGGATTGGGGCTCCTGAGCGTTCGTCAGCCAACCTTGGCCCAGCACGCAGCATTCTGCCGTGCTAGTTCCAGACCTGCCATAGCAGCCTTGCGGCCATAAGGGTTGAAGTGGTCACCAGCAACGGTTTGATCAGCTTGGCACCAATGCGCATTGCAAGTCGCGCCCCCAAGGCCGCCCCTGCGATCTGCGCCAATGCCATGGCAAAGCCAACTGCCCACCATGTTGCCCCCGAAAAGGCAAAGACAGCCAGTGCGCCAATGTTTGAGGCGAAATTCAACAGCTTGGTATGGGCCGTCGCCTTCAGCACCCCATATCCCGCCAGAAGGATGAACCCGAGCATGAAAAAACTGCCGGTCCCCGGCCCGAAGAAACCGTCATAGGCGGCGATCAGGGGTACGGCGGTAAAGGTGAATATTCCCGGTTTCATCCGCTGCACCCTGTCCAGATCTGTCAGCCCCGGCTTGATGGCAAAAAACATGGCGACTGCGACCAGCACCACAGGCATAGCCACCCGCAACACCTCGGCCGGAATCAGATGGGCGACCAAGGCGCCCCCCGCAGCGGATAGGGCACTGACAGCAGCCATTCCAAACTGATCGCGCAACCGGACATGCCCCGCGCGGGCATAGCTTAGCATCGCGGTCCCCGCCCCAAAGGTGCCTTGCAATTTGTTGGTGGCCAGCGTCTCGACCGGGGATGCACCCGCCAACAGCAGCGCAGGCACAGAAATCAGCCCGCCACCACCAGCGATGGAATCGACAAAACCGGCAAGAAACGCCGCAAACATCAACAGGACGACCAGATCGGTTGAGACTTCAAACATTGCGGCCCCGCAGTTCAGCCGCGCCGTTCTGATCGTGCAGGCCGACGAAGTAAAGGGCGGTTAAAGCGCCACCCAATGCACACCTGCGGGCGGGATCGTGACGCCCGCCCATTCCACCGGAACCGGATTGTAATTGAACCAAAAGCGGTGCGTGTCACTGTCCCGCCGGCGCAGACCTACGGGCAGTGGGTCCACCTCCAGCCCAGCGCGGTGACACGCAGCGGTCAGGATCCGGTCCAGCGCCACCTCGTCCGGCCAACCGGCCAGATAATGCAGCCCATCCGCACCAATCAGGGCGGGAAAGCCATCGCCCGCCACCTCCACCACACGCGCCGTCGTGTCCAGCTTTTCGCGCCAGTGCAGCAGATTTCCACCGGCTACCAGCGGCACCGGCACATCCGGCGGCAGGCTTTCCACCCGCATCACCGTGGCCTGCAATCCCGGCAGGTTCGGCGGCAGAGGCACCGGCGTTGCGAATTCGACCGTTTTGCAGTTGCTGCGCGGGCCGATGATGCTTTGACCCTTGTGCACTGTCAGGGCCGACAGAAAGGCGTCTGACAAAGTGGCCACACCCGGGGCCAGGACCAGTGGATAGGCCGACAGATCTGCGGTGTCCGGGGGCAGGATATCGACGTTCAGGCCCAGACGACGCAAACCTTTGTAGATGTGGAACACCAGCCGGAAGTAATCAAAATCATGGCCTTGCGGTTGTGTCTGCCATGCCCAGGCCGACGCATAATCGAACACAAGTCCAACATCCGCCCGCGCGGTGCCCTGATCCGGCATGGCAGTCAACTCGGCC
>JBKBOF010000301.1:0-1812 GCA_046294955.1 Paracoccaceae bacterium | reverse complement strand
CACCCGGTTTGTGCAAACCCATGTCCTCTGGCAGGGGCAGGCGATCAGCAATGCCGCCGTGGTGATGGTGGTGCGCACCGATTGCCGGGTCAAGGTGTTCAATCTTGATCATTTGGTGCCGACCGACCGGCGCATGGTGGTGACGCAGGCCGACCCGGTCCGACGGATCGTGCGTCAGATCAACGCCGAGCCCGCCGCGCAGGAATATGCCCGGCTGTTGGGCAAGGATCCGGGGCAGTTGACCACCTTCACCTTTGCCGCGCATCCGGTGGTGGTGCGGGTGGGCGGGCGGCATCATGTGCGCGCGATCCAGCGTATGGATGCCAACGGCGATCTGATTTTCTTTTCCGCCATCGACGAGGGGCTGGTGCTGACGCTCGCCGAACCGCAGGACATGGTGGCGCATCTGGATGCCGAACTGTCGCGTCTGTCGGACCACGGGGCTCCGGCGGCGATATTGGCCTGCGATTGCATCCTGCGGCGGATGGAAGCGCTGGAAAAGCAAAAGTCGGGCGCGATTTCGGCCGTGTTGCGGGCCCATCGGGTGTTGGGTTTTTCCACCTATGGCGAACAGTGGAATTCGATGCATGTGAACCAGACCATGACCGGGGTGGCAATCTATCCGCCGGATATTGCATGATCGCCACGTTGATCAATCCGACGGACCCGCCAGAGCGGCAGATGGAAAAATTGCTGGCCATCACGCAGGTGCTGATGCGTCGGGTCGAGGCCGACACAGATGACGGCGGTGCGGCCTATGCGCAGTTCCAACGTGCGGCCATGCTGGAAGATCAGGTCCGCGACCGGACCCGCGATCTGGAACATGCGCTTGACCTTTTGAACGAATCCAACGCGCGGCTGGGGGATGCCACGCGCAGCGCCGAAGCCGCGCGCCAGCATCTGGCCAATGCCATCGAGACGATCCAGGAAGGCTTTGCGCTGTTTGATGCAAGCGACGTTCTGGTGCTGTGCAATTCACGCTTCGGGATGCACATGGAGGATATCCGCGATGACCTTCGCCCCGGTCTGAGTTTCGGCGCCTATGTTGATCGCGTCAGCCGGTCGCATTTCCTGGCGCTGCCCGATGGGGAACTCCCCGAAGACTGGGCGGTGCGGCGCAAGCGGCGACATCAGGACCGGCATGTTATCTTCAACGTTCGCATGATTTGGGATCGTTGGGTTCAAGTCAGCGAACACCGCACCGCCGATGGGGGCACGGTGATCTTGCAGACCGATGTCACGGATATCATCCGCAGCGAACGGCAGGAACGCGGCAAGCTGTTGGACGATCAGGCCCGGATGATCCGCGCCACGCTGGACCATATCAATCAAGGCGTGTCGATCTTTGATGCACAAGGCCGCTTGGTTGGGTGGAACGCGCGTCTGGGGCAATTGTTGACCATCCCGATCTCGCGCTTTCGGGTCGGGGCATCGTTCGACTATCTGTTGCAACGCTTTCGCGAGCACACCACCCTGTCGGATGGGATGACCGACGCCCAGCTTGAGGCGTGGGTTCAGGGCGGTGCAGGGCGCAAGCCGTTGTCGTTCGAAGTGCGGCGCGGCGCGGATCTGATCTTGGCAGTCTTTGCACAGGAAATGCCGGACGGTGGCTTTGTGATGAGCTTTACCGACGTGACCGCCGAACGTGCCGCGATCGAGGCGCTGAGTCGTGCCAATGAAACGCTGGAAGCCCGCGTGATGGATCGCACGCTTGATCTTGAAGACGCGCTTGCCAACGCCGAGCGCGCCAATGCAAGCCGGTCGCGCTTTGTTGCCGCCGCCAGCCACGACCTGCTGCAACCCTTGTCGGCG
>JBKBOF010000300.1:0-1820 GCA_046294955.1 Paracoccaceae bacterium | reverse complement strand
ATCGGAAGTGCCGTTTGCGGTGAACTACTCCTGGGGTGAGATGTTGGTGGACGTCAGTGCGGCGGGCGAGATCCAGATGCGCATTGGCGAAGAAGTCAGCGCCAACGCCGATGCGACGGAGTGGAAGTTCAAGATCCGTCAGGGAGTGGAATTCCACAATGGCAAGACCGTCACCGCCGAGGACGTGATCGCCACGCTGAAGCGTCACACCGACGAGAAGTCGCAGTCCGGGGCCTTGGGCATTGTGCAGGGCATTTCCGAGATGTCGGCTGATGGCGATACGGTGACATTGAAGCTGGCCAGCGGCAATGCCGACCTGCCGTTCCTGCTGGCAGATTATCACCTTGTGATCCAACCGAATGGCGGGATGGACAACCCGACCGAAGGAGTCGGTGCGGGCCCCTACAAAGTGGTGGTGCATGAGCCGGGGATCCGCCACGGGTTTGAGAAGTTCGCCAACTACTGGGATCCGAATCTGGGCCACGCAGACCAGACCGAGATTTTGGTAATCAACGATGGCACCGCGCGCACTGCTGCCGTGCAATCGGGTCAGGTCCACATGATCAACCGTGTGGACCCCAAGATTGCCGAATTGCTCAAGCGCGCGCCGGGCGTGCAGGTCAAGGCCGTAGCGGGGCGCGGGCACTATGTGTTCATCATGCATGTAGACAAGCCGCCGTTTGACAACAACGACCTGCGGATGGCGCTGAAGCTTGCGATCAACCGTCAGGAAATGGTGGACAAGATTTTGGGCGGTCTGGGCAGCATCGGCAACGATTTCCCGATCAACGTGGCCTATCCCTTGTTCGACGACACGATCCCGCAGCGCGAATACGACCCCGCAGCAGCTGCCGAATACTACAAGAAATCCGGCCATGATGGTAGCCCGATCATCCTGCGCACGGCACAAGGCGCATTTCCGGGCGCCGTCGAGGCCGCACAGTTGTTCCAGCAGTCCGCCGCTGCGGCAGGTATTCCGCTGGAAATCAAGCGCGAGCCCGACGATGGCTATTGGTCGAACGTCTGGAACGTCGAGCCGTTCTGCGCCAGCTATTGGGGCGGGCGCCCGGTGCAGGATCAGATGTATGCAACCGCCTATTTGTCCACCGCCGACTGGAACGATACCAAGTTCAAGAACGCCAAGTTTGACGAATTGCTGTTGGCCGCACGGGCGGAATTGAACCCGGACACGCGCAAGGCGACCTATTCGGAGATGGCCCATATCCTGCGCGATGAAGGTGGTCTGATCCTGCCGATGTTCAACGATTTTGTTGAAGCGGTGCGTGACGAGGTTCAGGGCTGGGAGCCCGACCCGAATGGCGAGTTGATGAACGGGCGGGCCCATGCCCGGTGCTGGCTGGCATAAGGACGCCGGGGCGTGCGTCCGGTTTTGACATTGGTGGTCCAGCGCGTTGCGCTGGGCCTTCTGTTGTTGCTTGCAGTGTCGGCGGTGATCTTTCTTGGCGTGGCAGCGCTGCCTGGTGATACGGCGCAGGCGATTCTGGGCCAGTCGGCAACGCCGCAGGCGCTGGCCAACCTGCGCGCCGAGATGGGGTTGGATCAGCCGGCGCTGACCCGCTATTTCAACTGGCTTGGTGGCATTTTGACCGGTGATCTGGGTAAGTCACTGTCGAACAAGACCGATATTGCCACGGCCATCGGGCTGCGATTGGGCAATACCCTGTTTCTGGCGTTCTGGGCGGCTGTGATATCGGTGCCGCTGGCGATTCTGCTGGGGTTGGTCGCGGCGCGCTACAATGGCCGCTGGCCGGACAAGTTGATTTCCGGTGTGACCCTGTCAACAATCAGCCTGCCGGAAT
>JBKBOF010000299.1:0-1867 GCA_046294955.1 Paracoccaceae bacterium | reverse complement strand
TGATCCGTCTGGAAGCCGGGGCCTCGGCGGAGCGGATCGCGTCGGTCGTGCGCGCCTTGGCGGTAAGCCGGTGATCTTCCCGTCGAACCGGGTGCGGATCATGGTGGCGACGAAACCCGTCGACTTCCGCAAGGGTCATGACGGGCTGTGCGCGCTGGTATCGTCTGTGCTGCGAAAGGATCTGTTCACCGGCACGGTCTTTGTGTTCCGCTTGCGTCGGGCTGACAGGCTGAAACTGCTTCACTGGGACGGCACGGGTTTGGTGATGGCCTACAAGCGGCTGGAGGATGCGCGCTTCACCTGGCCCGCCATCAAGGACGGGATCATGGCGCTGAACCATGCCCAGTTCGAGGCGCTGTTTGCCGGGCTGGACTGGCGCCGCGTCAAGGCGCTGGAAACCCGCCCGCCTGCTGCGGCAGAATGAATCAGCCGCTTGATTTCGCATGCTTTTGCCGGAGAATCTTGATAAAAATCGGGCATGTTCGCCGCCGCTGTCATTGACCTTTCCACCCTTCCCGACGCACAATGTGCGGCGGTTCAGGCATTGCTGGAAGAGGTGACGGCCCTCAAAGATATCACCAGACGCCAAGAGCATCTGATCGCCGAGCTGAACCATGCCCTGCATGGCAAGCGGTCGGAAAAGCTGACCGAGGATGAGCGGCAGCTGGCGTTCGAGGACCTGTCCATCGCGTTGGCCGAGGTCGAGGCGAAAAAGGAAAAGCGGGTCGCCAAGGCGGGTGACGGAGCAACAAGGCCCGCCCCCAGGCGCACCATCGGCAACCTTCCCGCCGCGCTGCCCCGCATCGAGAAAGTCTTTGAGCCCGAGAGCCTGATCTGTCCCTGCGGCTGTGGCGTCATGCACAAGATCGGCGAAGACCGCACGGAGCGGCTGGACATCGTGCCGGCACAGTTGCGCGTCATCCACTGCCCGGCAGTGCATGTTTACATGCACGAGAGGGGTCACCGTGCGCCCGAAATATACCTGCCGCACCTGCACCGACGGGGTGACACAGGCACCGGCGCCCAGCCACCTGATCATGGGCGGCCTGCCGACCGAGGCGGCCATCGCCCATGTGCTGGTCAGCAAATATGCCGATCACCTGCCGTTATACCGTCAAAGCCAGATCCTGGCACGGGCGGGACTTGATCTGCATCGTGCCGTTCTGGCGGATTGGGTCGGCAAAGCCGCGTTCCATCTGAAGCCAGTGGTGGACCGGCTGGCCGACCACCTGAAGCGCTACGGCAAGTTGTTCATGGATGAGACCACCGCCCCGGTGCTGGATCCGGGGCGCGGAACGACGAAGACCGGATATCTCTGGGCACTGGCCCGCGATGACCGCCCCTGGGGCGGCGAGGACCCGCCCGGCGTGGTTTACTTCTACGCACCCGGTCGCGCGGGCGAGAATGCCGAAACCTTCCTGACCGGCTTCGAGGGCATCCTGCAGATCGATGGCTATTAGGGCTACAACCGGTTGACGAAACCCTTACGCAAGGGCGGCGCGCCGTTCGTGTCGCGCATTGCTGGGCCCAGGCGGCATAGGGCCGTTCGCTGATCGTTCGATCCGGGTTCCAGCAGCTTGGCAAACGGAACTGCAAACCGCGCGCAGGGCGTATCCAATTTAAATATCCTGATTTCAATAGCATGGGCTCTGAACCGGACTGTACGCGGTTAACAGGTCCGGAGAATATCGGCCCGGAGAGAAGGTATTCCCCCCTGAAAGTAAGGGGCTGCATAAGTAGAATTTTCTCGGCAAGATGAACGAGGAGATTTCGAATGAAGACAAGCAGACACACGGAAGCGCAGATCATTGCGATCCTGCGTGAGGCCGAAGGCGGTGGGCCGGTGGCCGAGCTATGCCGCGAGCAT
>JBKBOF010000298.1:0-1895 GCA_046294955.1 Paracoccaceae bacterium | reverse complement strand
CTGGTGTCTTCGGGCCGAATCACGACCGCAAAGAAGATGGATTTTTCGATCTATTTCTGGGGCAACGATGACGGCGCCGGGCCAAAGAAGTATGAACTTCTGCTGGAAGGTGCGAAATTCGCGGATACGCATGGCTTTGTAGCGGTCTGGACGCCGGAGAGGCACTTTCATGCCTTTGGCGGGCCATATCCCAATCCATCGGTGACAGGAGCTGCGGTGGCGGCAGTCACCAAGAACATCGGTGTGCGGGCGGGGTCTTGCGTGGTGCCGCTGCACCATCCGGCACGCATTGCCGAGGAATGGGCAGTGATCGACAATCTGACCAATGGCCGGGCGGGTCTGGCCATTGCCAGCGGCTGGCAGCCGGATGATTTCGTGCTGCGGCCTGAAAACGCGCCGCCGCACAACAAGGCGGCGATGTTCACGACGGCAGATCAGATCCGCAGGCTCTGGCGAGGCGAAGGCGTTGATTTTCCAACCTCCGACGGGTCGATGTTCACCGTAGTGACGCAGCCACGCCCAGTATCGCGCGAGCTGCCGCTTTGGGTGACGACGGCTGGCAACCCTGAAACATGGCGCGAAGCGGGTACGTTGGGGGCCAATGTCCTTACGCACCTGCTCGGCCAGTCCGTTGATGAAGTGGCGGGCAAGATCCGCATCTACCGCGACGCGCGCGCCGAGGCTGGGCATGATCCCGACACCGGTCTGGTGACGCTGATGCTGCACACCTATGTGGGTCGCGACCGGGAGCAGGTGCGGCGTGTGGCCGAAGGGCCGATGAAGGCCTATCTTGCGGCGGCGGTCGGGTTGGTCAAGCAATACGCCTGGGCCTTTCCGGCATTCAAGAAGCCGCAGGGTGTGACCAACCCGCTGGATATTGATCTGCGCAGTTTGAGTGCCGAAGAAAATGACGCGATCCTGGATTTCGCCTTTCAACGCTATTTCGAGGATTCGGGCCTGTTTGGCACCGTCGATGACGCCCTCGCGCGCGTGGAACAGCTCAAACGTATCGGCGTGGGCGAAGTGGCATGTCTGATCGACTACGGCATCTCGCCTGAGCAGGTTATGGAGGGGCTTTATCCGCTGGCCGAGGTGGTGCGGCGCGCCAATGCAGGTGGCGGTGTGGCCGACGATGACCATTCGATCGCCGCGCAATTGATCCGTCACAAGGTCACGCATCTGCAATGTACCCCCAGCATGGCGCGGATGATTGCGATGAACGAAGACTCGCGTCTGGCCTTGGCCGGGGTGAAAACCATCATGGTGGGGGGTGAAGCCCTGCCGGGGGCCTTGGTACAGGATCTGCGCAAGGCAAGTGCAGCGCGCATCCTGAACATGTATGGGCCGACCGAAACAACCATCTGGTCTTCGGTCGAGGACGTTTGCATGGTCGAGCCAGTCAGCAACATCGGCACGCCGCTGGTCAACCAGCAGATGTATGTGCTGGACGGTACGATGCAGCCGGTTCCGGTGGGCATAGAGGGCGAATTGTGGATCGGCGGCGACGGGGTGACGCGCGGCTACTGGCGGAACGAGGATCTGACGGAAGATCGGTTCAAGCCTGACCCGTTCGTCAGCCCGGACCGCGCCTGCCCATGGGGCGCGCGGATCTATCGCACCGGTGATCTTGTGCGTCGGCGCGCGGATGGCAAGATCGACTTTCTGGGTCGTACCGACCATCAGATAAAACTACGCGGCTACCGGATTGAGTTGGGCGAAATCGAGGCGGTTCTGGAAGCGCAGCCTGGCGTGCGGCAAGCCGTGGTGATGGCGCGCGAAGATGCGCCTGGCGATCTGCGGCTTGTGGCCTATGTCACAGGCCCGGCGCACGAGACTGCGCTTAGGGCAGAGATGGCAAAGCTGTTGCCCGACCATATGGTACCAGCCCATTTCGT
>JBKBOF010000297.1:0-1915 GCA_046294955.1 Paracoccaceae bacterium | reverse complement strand
GCGATCCAGAAACAGGATACGAAATTGCTCGGTTTCACGGTGCGCCATCGTGGTGTGGCAATAGTCCAGAAGCGCATCCCATGATGTCAGGACGGGTTTGTGCATGACCCGTGCGCGCATCATGCGTTGTGATATGGATTCGAACAGTTTCAGTTCGCAAACCACGGCGTCCCCCACACCTTTCACCGCCTGCAACCGGGAAATCGGGGCGGTGATCACCCGGTTCAGATCACCGAAGGTGTCGATGAGCAGGCGGGCAAGGGGTTTGACATCCTGCCGGGGGATGGCGCGAAAGAGCAAGAGTTCAAGCAACTCATAGTCTGGCATCGACGCTGCTCCCCCCGCCATGAAACGGTCACGCAGGCGCTTGCGGTGGTCGGCGATGTAAGAGGGCAACCTGTGCGGAAGGGCAGCGGTCCTGGCCTCATCCTCATCGCCATTCGGCGTGAAGAGGGGGAGGGTGCCATCCTGAAAGCCACGTTGGGTCATTTCCGAAGCGTGACAGGAGTTGGTGAAAGAACGGTTAACGACTGTGCGCAGCGAACTTTCATGCAAAAAGCCCGCCAGTTTCCCGGCGGGCTATGAATTGCTTTTTGCGGTCGGACATCAGCTTTTCATGCTGTCCCAAAAACCCTTGACCTTGGAAAAGAAGGACGAGCCTTCAGGGTTGTTCTCTTCGGACAGTTTCTCGAACTCGCGCAACAATTCCTTTTGCCGCGCGGTCAGGTTTACCGGTGTTTCCACCGCCAGTTCGATCAGCATATCCCCAACACCACCACCGCGCAGGGCGGGCATGCCTTTGGCGCGCAGGCGAAGTTGTTTGCCTGACTGTGCCCCGGTCGGAACTTTTACCCGGCTCCGCCCTCCGTCGATCGTGGGCACTTCGACTTCGCCACCCATTGCTGCGGTCGTCATGCTGACGGGCACGCGGCAGAACAGATGGGCCCCGTCGCGTTGGAACAAGGCGTGTTCCTTGACCTCGATAAAAATGTATAGGTCGCCTGACGGACCGCCGCGCAATCCGGCCTCGCCTTCGCCGGCAAGGCGGATGCGGGTACCGGTTTCCACGCCTGCGGGAATGTTGACCGACAGGGCGCGCTCTTTTTCGATCCGGCCCTGTCCCCCACATGCGCGGCAGGGGTTCTTGATGATCTGACCCATGCCATTGCAGGTTGGACAGGTGCGTTCGACGGTGAAAAAGCCCTGTTGGGCCCGCACCTTGCCCATGCCGGAACACGTCGGGCAGGTGGTAGGTTCGGCCCCGCCTTCAGCCCCGGTGCCGCGACAAACGTCGCAGGCGCTCGAGGTGGGCACGTTGATGGTTTTCTGGATGCCTTTGAACGCTTCTTCCAGCGACACGCGCAGGTTATAGCGCAGGTCTGATCCGCGCTGAGCGCGGGATCGACCGCCACCGCCGCCTCGGCCCCCCATGAAATCACCAAACAGGTCTTCGAACACATCCGAAAACGCCGAAGCAAAGTCGCCGTTGCCACCTGCGCCTGGATGCCCGCCGCGCCCGCCCATGCCGCCTTCGAACGCAGCATGACCATAGCGGTCGTAGGCCGCCTTCTTGTCGGCGTCTTTCAGAACGTCATACGCCTCGTTCACCTCTTTGAACTGGGATTCAGCGTTTGGATTGTCTGAATTGCGATCTGGGTGAAATTCCTTGGCTTTCGTGCGGTAAGCCTTTTTAAGGTCTTCGGCCGAAGCGCCCTTGGACACGCCCAGAATGTCGTAATAGTCGCGTTTTGCCATGGGTATGAACCCCTTTCCCGGACCGGACAGGGGCGGTCCGTTGCCAGACCGCCCCTCATTCCGTTTCCTGCGGTCTTACTTCCGCTTGTTTTCGCCCAAATCCTCGAAGTCGGCATCGACGATATCTTCGTCAACGTCGCGCGGACGGTCCGGATCGGCA
>JBKBOF010000296.1:0-1933 GCA_046294955.1 Paracoccaceae bacterium | reverse complement strand
AGACCGTAAAGCGTACCCGCCGTCGTCGCCAAAGCTGCGGTGACGATCCAGGTCACTGCCACCACGCGATCCGGATTGATCCCCGACAGCAGCGCCAGATCCTCGTTGTCGGAAAAGGCCCGCATGGATTTTCCGGTTCGGGTTTTCTGCAAGAACCAGAACAGCAGGCCCACGGCGATCATCGCCACGACAACCGTCACGCCCTGGCTGGTGCGGATCGCTAGCCCCTCATCCAGACCCGACCAGGTTTTGAAGTCACCCGCCGCAATGATGAACCGGGTGCCATCGGCAAAGCCAACATCGCCGGTTCCGATGATAAAGCGCGTGACCCCGTTCAGGATGAACATCACCCCAAGCGACGCCATTACCAGGATCACCGGTGCCGCCTTCACACGCCGGTAATAGCGGTAAACCACCCGGTCGGTGCCCAACAGCAGCACCGACGTCAGCATGATCCCGAAGGGCAGGGCGAGGAGCGCGGTCGGCAGCGGGCCAAAGCTGACCCCCATCGCCTGAAACCCCCAGGTGATCAGAATAACGAACACCGTGCCGATCGCCATGGTGTCGCCATGGGCAAAATTGGAAAACCGCAGGATGCCATAGATCAGCGTCGCCCCGAGCGCGCCAAGGGCCAGCTGCGCGCCATAGGCCAGACCGGGGATGAAGACGAAGTTGAGGAAGGCTACAAGGGCGTTCAGGATGTCCATATGTGGCTCCTTGCTACGGGGGGAATTGACGCAGGACGAGGTCTGGACAACGTCGCTGCGCGCATCATTGAGTTTTCCACGGACGGCAGGTGCCGACAAAGGCAACCACGCGACTGTCGGATGCGGTCTGATTGGTGTATGCGATCTCCCAAAGCAGGTCTCCGACTCGGCCGATGGTCAGCGTTTCGGTCGCGGCCCGCGTTCTGAAGGCAATCGTATCGGCACCACTAGCGTGGCGGGTGCGGGTGCCGGACCAGTCGCCGCTGCCCCTGACAACCATCCGCGCGGCCCCGTCCGACGCCGCAACGGTCAGGTGGAATTGTGCGGTTTCCTGACTGCCGTTTGGAAAAATGGCAATGTCCGTGTCACAACTGCGCTGTTCGCCGCTATGCGCTGTCGTGGCAAAGACCAGAAAGGCAAGACCAGCGAGAGCGGCCATCCGGCCGGTGTTTTTACGCATGTCCTCACCCCCCCAGAAACGATTTGCGCACATCGGGGTCGGCCAGAAGGGCCTGACCGGTATCGGTAAAGCGGTTGGCGCCCTGTACCAGCACATAGCCCCGGTCCGCGATTGCCAAGGCCTGCCGCGCGTTCTGCTCGACCATCAGAATCGAAATCCCGGTCCGCGCCACCTCGATGATGCGGTCGAACAATTCGTCCATCACGATGGGACTGACCCCCGCCGTCGGCTCGTCCAGCATCAGCACGCTGGGCTGCGTCATCAGCGCCCGGCCCACGGCCACCTGCTGACGCTGCCCGCCCGACAACTCCCCGGCCGCCTGATGGCGCTTTTGCTTGAGGATCGGAAACAGTCCGTAAACCTGCTCCATTGTGCCTGCGATATCGTCCCGGCGCAGGAAGGCCCCCATCTCAAGATTCTCCTCCACCGTCATCGAAGTGAAGATGTTGTGAGTCTGCGGCACAAAGGCCATGCCCTTGGCCACCCGTGCCTGAGGGCTCAGCGCTGTGATATCCTCGCCCTTCAACCGCACCGACCCTTGCCGCAGCCTCAGCATGCCGAACACCGCCTTCATCGCGGTAGATTTGCCCGCGCCATTCGGGCCGACGATCACGGCGATCTGCCCGGGATCCACCGCAATGGTGCAGGCATGCAGGATATCTGCGCCACCATACCCGCCGGTCATGGCCTCGCCGATCAAGAACGGCTCAGCCATCACCGCGCCCCTTTATCTTGGCAAAAATATCCTCGGGGGTCCGGGGGCAGA
>JBKBOF010000295.1:0-1959 GCA_046294955.1 Paracoccaceae bacterium | reverse complement strand
GGAGCAGATCGGCCTGTCGCAGGCGCCACCTTCGGGGGTCAAGATCATGACCGCTGCGGGGGCCATCCAGGGGGATGACGGACGGCTGCGGTTTCCGCGCGCTCTGGTCGAGGACATGCTGGCAGTGGCGGCGCGCGACATCACGCTTTACGCGCGTGACCCAAAGAAGGACATGCATCTGACCGGGACAAATGTGCATTACGGTACAGCCGGGGCGGCGGTGCATATCGTGGACCCGTTCACCTTGGAATATCGCGACAGCACGGCCCAGGATCTGTATGATGCCGCACGGCTGGTCGACAATCTGGACAACATTCATTTCTATCAGCGCACCATGGTCTGCCGGGATGTGGTGGACAACCGCGAGATGGACCTGAACACGCTCTATGGCAGCTTGTCGGGCACCACCAAGCATGTCGGCACATCGTTCAGCGATCCGGCGCATGTCGCGGATTGCTTTGATCTTATCTACATGGTTGCGGGCGGCGAAGAAAAGTGGCTGGAGCGCCCGTTCGTCAGCAATTCAAACTGTTTCGTCGTGCCGCCGATGAAGTTTGCCGAAGAATCCTGCATCACGATGGAAGATTGCATCCGCCGCGGCATGCCAATGCTGCTGCTGTCGGCGGGGCAGGCGGGGGCCACGGCGCCGGCGCCGATTGCGCTGACCATCGTGCAGGCGGTGGCGGAATGTCTGGCCGGTGTGGTGTATGCCAATTCCATCAAGAAAGGTGCGCCCTGCATCTTTGGCACCTGGCCCTTTGTCAGCGATCTGCGCACTGGTGCGATGTCGGGGGGGTCGGCGGAACAGGCGCTGTTGACGGCGGGCTGTGCGCAGATGCACCGCTTCTACGATTTGCCGGGGGGGGCTGCCAGCGGCATTTCCGACAGCAAGCTGCCTGATATGCAGGCCGGGTGGGAGCAGGGGATCACCAACACTCTGGCCGGTCTGGCGGGTTTGAACCTGTGCTATGAGGCGGTGGGGATGCATGCGAGCCTGCTGGGCTTCTGTCTTGAATCGCTGGTGCTGGGCGATGATCTGCTAGGGCAGGCCATGCGCTGCGTGCGCGGCATTGACGTGACCGAGGATTCGACCAGTATCGAAGCGATGAAGCAGGTCTGTCTGGGCGGGCCGGGGCACTATCTTGGGTCGGACCAGACGCTGCGCCTGATGCAGACCGAATATACCTACCCGATTGTTGGCAACCGGATGAGCCCGAAGGAATGGAACGAGGCCGGCAAACCACTGCTTTTGGAAAAGGCGCTGGAGCGCAAGAACGCTATCCTTGCCAAGGCCGGGAGCCGGATCGCCCCCGAAATCGACGCTGCGATCCGTGCCAGATACAACATTCATTTTCGGTGAGGTAGCAGGCATGTATCGCAATCTCCTGAGGTTTTACATCAACGGCGCGTGGGTTGCTCCTGCTGGCTCCGCGCGGTTGGGGGTCGAAAATCCGGCGACGGAAGACATCTTTGCCGAAGTGGCGCTTGGCACGGTGGCGGATGCCGACCGCGCCGTCGCAGCCGCGCGGGCGGCGTTCGACGGGTTTTCCATCTGGCCGGTGACTGATCGCATCGCATTGGTCCGACGCATTCTTGAGTGCTACAACGCGCGGTATGACGACTTTGCCGATGCCATGCGGCAAGAGATGGGGGCCCCTGTCGCTTGGTCCCGCGATGCGCAGACGTGGGCGGGGCAGGTCCATCTGGACAGCACGATCAAGGCTGCCGAAAGCATGGTCTGGGAAGAGACGGTGGGGACCACCCGCATCATCCACGAAGGCATCGGTGTCTGCGCGCTGATCACGCCGTGGAACTGGCCGATGAACCAGATTGCCTGCAAGGTGGCCCCGGCGCTGATCGCGGGTTGCACCATGGTGCTGAAGCCGTCCGAACTTGCGCCCTTGTCTGCCACGCTCTTTGCCGAGATTTGCCATGACGCGGGCGTGCCGCAGGGGGTGT
>JBKBOF010000294.1:0-1962 GCA_046294955.1 Paracoccaceae bacterium | reverse complement strand
ACGCTCTAGCGCGTAGACTCATTAGGCGTCGCACCAGAGTCGAACACATATGAGCTTGATGGCGGCGAGGAAGTTGGCCGGGTCTTTGTCGTAGCGGGTTGCGATGCCACGGAACTGCTTGATGCGGTTGAAGAAGCGCTCGACGAGGTTTCGCTGTTTGTAGAGCCATGGCGAGAAGGCGAAGCGCTGCTTGCGGTTGGATCGGTTGGGAATGTTGGCCCAGACATGGGACTGTCAGGATTTCCGTGTGCGGCCGGGCGGTTGATCATCAGGCCGCCATGGCTCTGATGAAACGTTCGCCGAAGATCACGGCAAATTGCGCCTTCGCCATGGTCCACTCACGTGGTGGCATCTTCCACTCTTTCTCCGACCGATTCAAGATCAGGTAGAGCAGCTTGGTGGCGGCCTCGTCGCTGGGGAAGTGTCCCCTGGCCCTGACAGCCCGCCTGAGCTTCGAGTTCAAAGCTTCGATGGCGTTCGTAGTGTAGATGATCCGGCGGACCTCGTCGGGGAACGCAAAAAACGGGATCACCTCGCCCCAGGCGCGCCGCCAGCTCTGGCCGATGGCGGGATAGCGCTGCCCCCAAGGGCCAGCCTCAAATGCTGTCAGCGCCTTTTCGGCGGCATCTGCGTCGGTGGCACGGTAAATCTCCTTGAGCGCGCTGGCGAGGTTCTTTCGGTCCTTCCAGGAGACGAAGTCCATCGAGTTGCGCAGCAGGTGAACGATGCAGGTCTGGACGATCGCATCGGGGAACACTGCGGTGATCGCATCGGGAAAGCCCTTCAGGCCGTCAACGACGGCCAGCAGGATGTCTTCAACGCCACGGTTGCGAAGCTCGTTCATCACCCGAAGCCAGAACTTGGCACCCTCATTCTGCTCGAGCCACAAGCCGAGCACCTCCTTTGCGCCGTCGGCGCGGACGCCCAGCGCAATGTGGATCGCCTTGTTGCGCACCATGCCCTCGTCGCGGATCTTGACCCGGATCGCGTCGAAGAAGACCAGCGGGTAAACCGGATCGAGCGGCCGCTGCTGCCAAGTGGCGACCTCATCGAGCACGGCGTCGGTCACCGTGCTAATCAAATCGGGTGAGACGTCGATGCCGTATAGATCGTGCAGGTGCCTGGTGATCTCGCGGGTGCTCATGCCGCGCGCGTACATCGACACGATCTTGTCGTCGAAGCCGGGAAAGCGGCGTTGATACTTGGCGATCAACTGCGGGTCGAAGCTCGACTGGCGATCGCGCGGCACGTCGATCGCCAACTTGCCGGTGTCGGTCATTACCGTCTTCCGACCGTAGCCGTTGCGCATGTTGCCGGCGCCGTCTTCGCCAGCGAGGTGGTGATCCATCTCCGCATTCAGGGCACGCTCTGTCAGCGCCTTCTTCAGCGAATCGAGCAGACCGCCCTGCTCGAAGGCGGCACTGGCAGCGCCGCCCGCCAAAAGCTGATCGAGAAGCTCATTCGGTATGGCAGGTTCTTTGCGTCGTGACATAGTGGGACTCCTTGTTGCCCATTATGCCCGGCCACACACGGAAATCCTGACAGTCCCCGCGCGCGACCGTAGGCAGCAACGCGCCCCATCCTCGCCGCTCGCCAGCTCCTTTAAATTTCCCGGAAGCGGTCATTCGACCGAGAATAAACGGTCCATCTGACAACGCAAAAAGAGGACGGTCGGCCGCCGACCATTTTTGGTCGTTCAGTCAGATGATCCGCAACGCTGTCACCGGCTACTCATTCAGATTACAAGTTGAAAGCTGCATGATCAAATGTGGTGGTTAAGTGCCGCTCGGAAGGTTTTCATGATCGTCAGCTATCCTGCCCCGGAACTTCACGTCCGGCTGATCAATATCCGGATCGGCGTCACTCCACCGAAGTTGGACCGCATCAACGACTTCGCTCCCCATGTGAGCAACGAAAGCGGTGATCAGTGCAGCTTTGTGGCGCTCATATTCAGGCAGATTT
>JBKBOF010000293.1:0-1965 GCA_046294955.1 Paracoccaceae bacterium | reverse complement strand
TCTAGCGTGATCCCGCTTGATTGGAAAACCCTTTTTCGCACTTCTTCCCCCAGATTTTCCAGATCGGCGGCAGATGCGCCACCGGTGTTGATCAGGAAGTTGGAATGCATCGGTGACATCTGCGCCCCGCCCAGCGTGGCACCACGCATGCCGGCATCATCAATCACTTTCCACGCCTTCAGATCATGTCTGTCATCGGTGTGCCCGGTAGAGGAACGGCCGATCGGATTGCGGAATGTTGACCCTGCACTGCGGTCTTTCGTCGGTTGGCTTGCATCCCGCCTTGCGATCTGGTCGTCCATTTTATGCTTCAATGCCAGTGCATTACCCTTTGACGGACAGAACGTCGCACTGACCACGACCGCACCTTCTGGCAAGTCGGACTGACGATAGCGCAGATTGAGCGCCGCCGCAGGAAGATCAACAACCCGGCCGTCGCGCGCAACGATGCGAACATGATGCAGCACATCGGCCACATAGGCACCATAGCAGCCCGCATTCATCCGCACAGCACCGCCGATGCTGCCGGGAATGGTGCGCAAGAATGTCAGGTCCAGTCCGGCCTCGGCCGCTTTTCGCGCAACATGGGCGTCAAGTGCCGCTGCCCCGGCGGTCACCATATCACCGACAATATCAATCGCGTTGAAACCGCGGCCAAGACGGATCACAACGGCGCGCAGCCCACCGTCGCGCACAATCAGGTTCGATCCGACGCCCATGGGAAAAACCGGAATTTCAGACGGCAGGTCAGCCAGAAAGGCCGCAAGGTCTGCCTCATCCGCAGGCTGAAAAAGCCAATCCGCCGGGCCGCCGACGCGCAGCCACGTCAGGTCTGCCATGGGCCGGTTGGCGGTCAGTGTGCCGCGAGGCGTGGGAAGGGTCAGGGTCATACGCACTCGTAGCCGCGCCTGCATCCGAAACGCAAGAGCGGGTCCATTTTCTGAGGTCCGCCGCTGCGTGTTTTATGGCCTGTTCGTCACTGCGGGGATGTTTTGCATCCAATAGGGTACCCCACCACAGGGATCGTACCTGCACTTTTGCCTGTCGCGTTTGATACGTCACGGTGCCCAAGGCTTTGGCACCGCTTCAAGGCGGTCTTGCAACAGGACAATGCCGGATCCATCACACGCAGGATCCTGTTTCAACGTGCCGAATGGAGGTGTGGCAATCGCTGCCGACCCCCAAAAGGCTGCCGCATTGCAGATCGCCAAAGGCGATGCACCCCGGCGCGCATCCAGCGGGATTTCACCCGGCGGTTCCAGTGACGATCCGGTGAAAGAGCTGAGTATGTGACGAGCGGGAACGTTGCGGGCCTTTGCGCGTTGTCCCTGATTGGAAACCTAAGGAGAAACGCATGTCTTTTCCATATCTGCGTTCGACAATTGTACCCCTTGCCATAGCCTGCTTTGCCGGGGCCGCGATCATCGTCGGGCTGACGGCAGGATACTACGGCTGGCAGCTTTTTGCCGTGGCCGGGGTCATAGGTGTGGCGGCGGGTGTGCCGTTTGGCTTGTGGAATGTCCGCCGGATGCGCGCCACCGATCCGCTGATCCGTCCCGAAAGCCCGACCATGGACCCCAGCGCCTCGATCCGCGAAGTGAACCCCCACCGCGCCGAACCTTACCCCGCAGCCCCGGATCAAGGGCGGGGATAAAAGCTATTCTGCCGGCGTGCCATTGCGGCGTTTCACCCAGCGCCACAGATAGATCAACGGCCACCGCAGGACAGATGCACCAGCCGCAAGGATCAAAAGGCCCCAGATCGGGCCGCTTTGATACGTCACCCAGCCGACCAGCGGGATGCCGACAACAATCAAGGCATAGGCCGCACGCCAATGGTGATCACGGCTAGGAAACATGGCAATCACATTCGCCATCACCAGCCAGATCAACGCCGCGATCAAAGCTGTCGTCATGCGGCCCTCCCCACCAATTTCGCGGGCAGGTTATTGGCCCAAGTGCTGAT
>JBKBOF010000292.1:0-2005 GCA_046294955.1 Paracoccaceae bacterium | reverse complement strand
CAGCGAGAACAAGGCAATCACCAGATAGAAGGCCAGTACTGTCGTCGCGACAAATGTCATCGTTCTGATCCTTTTGGATTCCCGGGCATTCTGCCAACGCGGTTCAGATCACGCTAACCTACCCAAAGACTGGGGCAAAATATGGGCGAAGTCTAGGCAAATTGCAATCATGGGTTGCATCAAATGCCACAATTCGCCAAAAGGGAGCACAACCGGCGATTTATTGCCGGCAGGCTTCAATCCTTTAAGCAAGACTCAGCTTAATGTCCGGTTAGCGGCGCTTCGAGAAAACGCGCTCATAGGCCGCCAGAAGATGCGGCACCGAATGTTGCCAGGACAATGTGTCCAGCACCCGCTGGCGCCCGACCCGCCCCATCCGCTGCCCGTCTTCGGGGTGGTCGATCAGCCAGGCGATCTGTTCGGCGAAATCCACCGGATCATTGGCGCGCGCATAAAGCGAGGCATTGCCTGCCGAGGCCCGGCCCTCGGTCAGGTCGAACTGCACCACCGGCTTTTCCAGTGTCATGTATTCCATGACCTTGTTCATGGTGGAAATATCGTTCATCGCGTTCTTCGGATCGGGTGACACCCCGATGTCGATGGCGTTCAGCGCCGCCAGCATGTCGTCGCCAAACAGCGCGCCGGTAAAGGTGAAATACCGCTCCAGCCCGCGGGCGGCGACATCGGCCTTGACCTCTTCCAGCGTCGGGCCGAAACCCACGATGACAAAATGCACATCGCGCTTGTCCAGCTTGCGGATCAGATGTTCGGCGGCCTGCACCAGAAGATCCATGCCCTCTTGCTGGCCGATCACACCGACATAGCCCATCACAGTCTTTGCGCCGCGCCGATAGTCGGTGTTGCCCGCACCGGGCAGAAAGGTTTCCACCTTGGGGGCCGACCGGATGACGAACACATCCTGCGGATCCATCTTGCCGCGCGTGATGGCAACCTTGCGGAAACTTTCATTGGTGGCCATCGACACATCGGCCACGGCGAATGTCATGCGCTCCCAGATCAGCATGATGCGGTACAAAAGCCCGCGCTTGTTGAACTTGGCCTCGAACAGCTCGGGGCAGACATCGTGATGGTCAAACAGATAGCGCACCCCCGACATCCGGTAGCGCAGGCCCAGAAGAAAGATCAGATCGGGCGGGTTGCAGCCATGGATCACGTCAAAGCCGTGCTCGCGCCGCACCACCCGTGCCAGCCGGAACATGTGCCACAGCGCATGCAGGTATTCGCGGGCATAGGCGATGGCCCCAGAATGGGCCTCGACCGGTTCGGGATAGCGATAGATGTGAACGCCCTGAATGTCTTCGCGCGGCTCGGTCCAGCCCCGCCCCATCGGGCAGATGACCGAAACCTGATAGCCCGCCTCAACCAGCGAGGTCGCCTCCAGCCAGACGCGGCGGTCAAGCGGCACAGGCAGGTTTTCGACGACGATCAGGACGCGCCGGGAATTGTCAAATGGCATATGCCCTCAAAGCCCATAAATACGGATCGTCACAACAACTGACGCATATCGGTACAACGCTGGCAAGCCAAGGCGTATTCCCCGAATTTTCTGAAACGACGTGTTCCCTGTGCATTTCCTCTGTGCAACTATGCCAGACGCCAGTGAAACTTGCGCTTTGTAAAAAGGCGAATCTCCGCTAGATTGTTTCCAAAATAACAACAAACATCTGGCAGGCACGCATGACGGGGGGACGATGTCGGGGATCTTGTTCACAACCATTGCCGGCAGTCTGGCCAGTACCGCGCTTGCGGCCCTGATGCTGGATGCCCTTCCGCTTGGCCATGCCGTCACCGCCTATATGCTGGGTGGCCTGTTCGGTATTTCGGTTGCCTCGATGCTGCTGATGTTGCGCAATCCCGGCTGACACCCCTGTCCCATGGCAACAACGCGTTTTCTTCGGCGTCTGCTGCCGTATCAGGCCGCTGTGGGCCTGCCCCGCAGCACAGAGCCGCTTGTGGCCATCGGCGACATTCACGGCTGCGATGA
>JBKBOF010000291.1:0-2035 GCA_046294955.1 Paracoccaceae bacterium | reverse complement strand
CGAGATGCTGGATGGCGTTGAGGGCGGCTATACCAAGGGCCCGGATGGCGTTCAGACCAGCATCTATGATGCGTCGATGGCATATCAGGAGGCCGGCACCCCGCTGGTGATCTTCGGCGGCATCGAATACGGCGCAGGCTCCAGCCGCGACTGGGCGGCCAAGGGCACGGCGCTGTTGGGGGTCAAGGCGGTGATCGCGGAATCTTTCGAACGCATCCACCGTTCGAACCTCGTCGGCATGGGTGTGATCCCGTTCGAGTTCACCGAAGGCATGAACCGCAAATCGCTGAAGCTGACGGGCGACGAGGTGGTATCGATCCATGGTCTTGACGGCGATTTGAAACCGCTGAGCCTTGTGCCCTGCACGATCCGCTATGCGGATGGCACTGAAAAAACCATCCAGATCAAGTGCCGCATCGATACCGAGATCGAGATCGAATATGTCGAACACGGCGGCGTGCTGCACTATGTGCTGCGCGATCTGGCCAGCCGCTGATCGACGCAGGTACGATCATCAAAGGGCCCGGAACCACTGTTCCGGGCCTTTTTTGTTCTTGTTAAGTTCCTATTTGGAAAGCTGCGCAATACTGGCCCGGTCCCGCACCCGAAAGGCCACCACCATGCCATACCGCTTTCAACCGCTTGCCCCACAAACACCCGCGCGGGCGAAGGCCCGCACCATGCCCGCTGTGTCTCTGCCTTGGGCAGAATTCGGTCTGGCCTGTCTTTTGGGCCTGCTTCTTGTCGGCTGAGCAAGCGGCAGGTCAGCCTGCGGGTTGTGCCGCAACTGCCTCGGCCAGGGCTGGCTTAAACCGGTTTTCATAGTCGGTGCCGATCAGCGGGCCGATGAACCGGAAGGCAACCGTGCCGTCGCCCCGGATGATGAACGTCTCGGGCGGTGCTGTCACACCCCATTCCACCCGGTTGCGGCCCTGCGGGTCGGTGGCAACCGCAAAGAACGGATTGCCTTCTTCGGCCAGATAAGCCGACGCCTTGTCATCGTCATCCATGATATTGATGCCTGCAACCCGGATACCCTGCGACGCCATCTCTTTCAGGACAGGATGCTCGGCGCGGCATGGCGGGCACCAGGTTGCCCAGAAGTTCACCACCGTCACCTGCCCCGTGCGCAGGTCGGCATCGGTCAGGACCGGAATTCCCGCCAGTCCTGTCGCTGGCACCACCGGGGCTGTGCGGTCTTGAAACGCGGTGGGCATATTGTTCGGGTTTTGCTGGATCATCCCCACATAAAACGCCGCCGCCAATCCGGCAAAGATCACCGGGGGCAGCACCATAAGCCATTTAGCCATTGTCTTTCCCCTGACGGGCTTCAACCTCGTCCAACTGGCGTTTCACCCGCCGCCCCTGCCAGACCGACAGCGCCACCACGGCGACCAAAAGCGCCAGCGATGCGCCATAAGACGACAACACAACAGCAGCGTATTTCCCAAGCTCCGGCATCATGCCAACCGCTCCCGTGCCAACAGGGCCGACAAGCGACGCGCCCGGATTTCAGTGCGGGTGCGCATCAGAACCAGCGCCACGAACAGCAGCACGAAGCCCGCGATGCACACCACCAACGGCAGATAATAGGCTGGGGCAAGCGGGTCTTTTTCGCCAACCTTCATGATCGTCGAATCCTGATGCAGCCCCTGATTCCAGAATTTCACCGCATAGCGCGACAACAGCGCAAAAACCGACCCCACCATGCACAGCACGGCCGTCAGATCTGCGGCGGTGTCGGGATCTTCGACCGCCTGCCACAGCGCCATATAGCCAAGATAAAACAGCGCAAGGATCAAGAAGGCGGTCAGGCGCGGATCCCACGCCCACCAGGTTCCCCACATCGGCTGGCCCCAGAACGCCCCGGTCACCAGCGCAATTGCGGTAAAGGTCAACCCTACGGGGGCTGCGGCCTTGGCGGCAAGCGCGCTGACATGGTGGCGGCGCACCAGCCAGATCAGGCTGGCCACCAGCATCATCACCCAGGCATTGATCGCCATCATGGCGGTTGGCACATGCAGGAAGATGATCT
>JBKBOF010000290.1:0-2047 GCA_046294955.1 Paracoccaceae bacterium | reverse complement strand
GACCTCGGGCGAATATTCCAAAAGGTAGGGCACAGCGGTTTCCGGCCAGATGGTCAGATCGGCGGGCACACCGTCACGGGTAAAATCCAATTGCCGTTGGAACAGCACACGCGCCTGGTCAGGATCCCATTTCAGGTTTTGCTCGGCGTTGGGTTGCACCAGCCGAAGGCTTGCCGTCCGCGGGACTGGATCGGGCTGATCCAGCCGCCACTGACCGTATCCTGCCGCGACAATCAGCGCGACAACGGCCATACCGCCCCCCCACCACCGGAACAGCAAAGGCAACACGGCGACAGCAAGGGTCGCTACCGTCAGCCCCGTCGCCCCGATCAGGGACACTGTCTGGACAATCGGTACGTCATGCCAGAAATGCCCGACCAAGGCCCAGGGAAAGCCGGTCAGGATATAGCCGCGCAGCAGTTCGACCAGCCCAAGCATGGCCGCAAGCGCCACAGCCCGTTGGGGAAACCGGCTGGCGGCGGCAGCGGCTGCCGACCAGAACAGGCCGAAACCGGCCGCCATCAGCACCACCGCAAAAGGTGCCATCCAGCCATAGGTCCAAGGGTCCACAAAAAACGGTGACACGATCCAATTCAGCGATGCGCCAAAATAGCCAGCGCCGACAAACAGGCCAGCCCAGGCCGAGCCTGTCATTGTCGCGGGCCGCATCATACGCGCAATGGCCCAGATCAAGGCCGGAAAGGCCAGATACCATGCTGAAACTGGCGCTTGGCCAAGGGCGATGGCCGCGCCCGCAAGGGCGTCTATCGCCAAAGACCGCCACGCGGGACGTGCCGTAAAACGCCGACGGACCAAGATCACGATGCGGCTTTCTCCACCGCCACGGGAAGGGGTGCCGCCACCTCTGCCACGGGATCGCGCAGGCTGCCGGGCAAGCGCACCCGCAGACGCTTGATCCGGCGCGGATCGGCATCGACCACCTCGAACTCGGCACCGGACTCGTGCGGCACGATCTCGCCTCGCACCGGGACACGGCCTGTTCGCAGAAAGACCAAACCGCCAATGGTGTCGATCTCTTCGTCCTCTTCGCCATTGCGTAACTTCAGGCCGATTGCAGCCTCGAATTCTTCAAGTGGTGCCGTGGACTGCGCCAGAAAGACGCCCGGTTTTTCTTCCTTCCACAAGGACCCTTCATCTTCGTCGTGCTCATCCTCGATTTCACCGATGATGGTTTCGATCAGGTCTTCGATCGTCACAAGACCATCGACTCCGCCATATTCGTCGATGACCAATGCCATGTGCACACGTTCACGCTGCATCTTTTGCAGAAGAACTCCAACCGGCATCGACGGCGGGGCGAAAAGCAGGGGGCGCAGCAATTTGCGCAGGGAAAACCGACCGGACGACCCAAAGCCGTGCTGCAAGGCAAGGTCTTTCAGAAGGACAAGGCCCAAAGGATGGTCAAGCGTGCCCTTGTACACGGGCAGACGCGAGAAGCCCTGTTCACGAAACACCTCGACCAGATCATCGCGACCGATATCGACAGGAACGGCAGCAATATCGACTTTGGGAATGGCCACGTCATCCACCCTCAGCCGCCGCAGGTTTCCCATTCCAGGCAAAGAACCGCCTCCCGGAAGCGGGGCGGGTATCGGATCTGCCGATGTCTTGCCTGCCTGACTATCCGATCCTGAAAAGGCCCCGAGCAACCGCCCGAATATGCCCCGGCCCGAAGCCTGCCCTGTTTGACCCTCTACGTTCGGCTGCGCGCGTTGCGCCGCCATAGGCCCGTCGTTACTACTGTCCATCGATCCTTTTCCGCGAAAAACCCGAAATTCGGGACTGTCTTCAGTATGGGTCATCGACACCCAAGGTTGCAAGTATTGCAACCTCACGCTGTTCCATCAACGTGGCGTCTGCATCACTGATGTGATCATAGCCCAGCAAATGCAAAAATCCGTGAACCACCAGATGCATGACATGGTCAGCCATCGGTTTGCCCGCAGCTTCGGCTTCACGCTGGCAGGTATCGAAGGAGATTGCGATGTCACCCAAAGACCAAGGCGCATCAGGCGTTCCGGCCAGC
>JBKBOF010000289.1:0-2058 GCA_046294955.1 Paracoccaceae bacterium | reverse complement strand
AAGGGAAATCCCCACTTGCGGCCATGCCAGATTGGCCAAGGTAACGTCGCGCGTCATCAGATCCAGCGCAAAGCCCGGCGCCGTCTCGGCCTTCAGCGCCACTTTCGCCTCTCCTACGGTGCCCGCCGTTTCAACCCGCACCGGCACCCAGCCACTGGTATAGCCGACCTGACCGAGGGTCGTCGAAAGCGCCACATCCGGCCCGTATTGCCCCGATACACGCGCCATTGCCACCGCAAGTGATGGCCAATCGCCCGGAATATCGACGCGCAACCATCCCTGACCCGCCCCACTTCCCGCCACCGTGATCGGAGCCATCGCGGCCAACCTGCGCCGCATCGTTGTGTCGAACGGTGCCAACACAGCCTGCGCCCGTGTCAAGCGGTCGGCATCGTCGCCCGTCAGGGTCGCCACATCGGCAACGGTGGATGGGCAGACCGGCAAGCCCCGCTTCTGGCAAGTCAGCCGATGCAGTCGGACGGCCCCTGTTGCGCAGGCCACCACCACGCCTTCGGGACTGGACGACAGAACCGCGCCGGGTACGTCTTTGCCCGGCACAACATCGGCAGCACCCACATTCAGCACACCAAATGACCCCGTGATCTTGGGCGTCGTCAACGGGTTCCAGTATTGGCCATGGTCTAGCGCCCGCACCATCCGCACCACCGCCTCGGCCGGTTGGGCGAAATCCAGACGGCCGAAGGCGTGCGGACGGTCAAGACGGGCATAGACATGGCGTCGGCTGAAATCCTGCGGCACAGGCTGCAACCCGATTTCCAACTGCGCCATAACGGCGGGAAAACTTTCCATCGCGGCCTCGAAACACCGCGTGTTGAGCGTCAGAGCCGTTTCACCTTCGACAATGGGGAACATCCGTTGCTCCAGAATGTCGCCCTCATCGACGCCATCCGTCATGAGGTGCCATGTGATACCGTGCTGTGACTCGCCGTTCAAAAGTGCCCAGACAGGCGTATTTAGACCGGCATAACCCGGTAAGGGGCCATCGTGGAAATTCACGGCCCCCCGCGTCGCCATCGCCCGCACCGCCGCTGGCACCAGCGACAGGTTGGCGACCGACAAAAGCCAATCCACCCGCACGCCAGACAGCCGCTCCGCCAGATCCTTGCCCGGCGCCTCTACCCGCAATCCGCGCGCCATCGCCCATGCCCGCGTGTCTGCGTGCCGTGTGACCACCACTGTCAGGCTGTGTCCCCGTGACAACCACGCCTCGCCACACTGACGGGTCAGGCTTTCGTTTCCAATCAACAGTGCACTCAATACGGTCATTCGTTTCTCCTCGCCGCCGATGGGGCGGACTTGAACTCAGTCACTTACCGGTCGGAACCCGGAAAACACCCAGTGCACCGCATGGGCCGACATGTCCCGAAGGTAGTGGTCAGGGTCGATGAAATCCTTGCGCTGGATCAAAGCCCTGACCCGCCATATCAGCCCGCCTGACAGATGCGCCAATGTTGCCAGAACCGCATAAATACGGCCATGCGACTTGGTGTAGTAATACAGCCGCGAATCCAGCCAGAAGCGCGGAATCCGTAGCCAGTGCTTCATCCCGGTGGATGCCGATCCAATGTGGGTCACGCGACTTTCTGGCACATAATCGGTCGGCCAACCGGCCCGCGCAGCCCGCAAACACAGTTCGGTTTCTTCAAAATACAAAAAGAACGTTTCGTCGAACAATCCGATCTGATCAAGCACTGTCTGACGCATCATCAGACTGGCGCCAGCAAGCCAGTCGACCCGGCTTGTCGTGCTTGGCATTGGCGGAGCCACCACCGATCCACGCAAAAGACGCGAGATAGGACCAAAGCGCGCGGCCTGTTCGAATTCGCCCGCAATACTGGGAAACCGGAACGCGGTATGGTGCGGAAGCCCGTCTTCGCCCTGAATACGGCTTCCGGCAAAGCCGGAGGCGGGGGTGCGTTCCAGATGCGACAACAGGGCCGCGATAGCATCGGGTGCGGGGAAGGCATCCGAGTTCAACAGATAAACATAGTCGGGTTTTTGGCCCCCCGGCAGTCCGGCCCGGATCCCGACATTGTT
>JBKBOF010000288.1:0-2085 GCA_046294955.1 Paracoccaceae bacterium | reverse complement strand
CATGCGCACCATGGGCTATCTGGGTCTTTTGCTGTCGTCGGCGGTGCTGTTCGGCTTTGTGCTGACCTACTATCGGGTGCCGCAGGAATTCACCCGGTTCTTCATCTCGCTGGAGTTGTCGCCCTATACCGTGCTGGCCTTCGTGATCCTGTTCTACATCGTGTTGGGCATGTTCCTGGAGCCGGTTTCGATGACCTTCATCACGTTGCCCACCATCTATCCGCTGATGCAGGCGGCGGGGTTCGATCTTGTCTGGTTCGGCGTGGTCTTCACCATCACGATGGAGATTGCAGTGCTGACCCCCCCGGTGGGATTGAACCTTTATGTGATTCAGGCAATCAGCCGTCACAAGGTCAGCATTCAGGACGTGATCATGGGGTGCTTGCCGTTCATCGCGGCTATGGTCGCGCTGATCATCATACTGGTTGTGGCCCCGCAAACCGCGCTGTGGCTGCCGGAGCAAATGCGGTGAGCGCGTATCCGGGGTATCTGCGGGCTGGATCAGGGCCAGTTCTGGTGCTGGTGCACGGTTTTCTGGGCGGTGCGCGTCAGTGGGAGCGCGAGATCGCGCATTTTTCCGACCGCTTTGACGTGATAGCCCCCGATCTGCCAGGGTTTGGTGCCGCAGCGCACCAGCCGGGGCGCGCGTCGATCGCCGGTATGGCGGCGGCCGTATTTGATCTGCTGGACAGCTTGGGTGTGGACCGGTTCATCCTGCTGGGCCATTCGATGGGCGGAATGATCGCGCAGGAAATGGCCGCGACACGGCCGCAATCGGTGCAGCGGTTGGTGCTGTATGGCACTGGCCCTCTGGGCCTGATGCCGGACAGGTTCGAACCTATCCCCATCTCGCAAAAGCGCCTGCGCGATGAAGGCATCGTCCGCACCAGCGCGCGGATCGCTGCGACATGGTTCAAGAATGGCTCGGACGCCCCCGCCTTCCAGCATATTGCCGAAATCGGCGCCGAGGCCGATATAAGCGCTGCCGAGGCCGCGTTTGGCGCGATGGCGGAATGGGACGGCCGCGCGGTCCTGACACGCCTGACCATGCCCACGCTGATCGTTTGGGGCGATGCCGACCGGTCTTATCGCTGGCCGCAGGTTGAATCGCTCTGGACTGGCCTGATCGATGTGCGCCTGTCCGTTATTCCCGGTGCAGCCCATGCAGCCCATCTGGAAAAGCCGGTGTTGTTCCTGACCACGGTAGAGGATTTCTTGTCAGAAGTTGACGCAATCACAACCTGAACGTTGCTTGCACTTGGCAGCGCTTTAGTTCACGGATTTTACAGATAAGCGCTGCTAACATAGCTGTTCCGTTTTTTTAAATAATATATGATTATCTTGTGCTTGAAGGCTGTTTTGAGAATGATGATCGAAACAACCGAACCGAAAGTTTCAGGGTGACCGTCAGGCCGCCAGCCAGCTTGGCCCATTGCCTGGGGTCGTGGGAAAAGTTGAAGTTCCATTTCGGGTAGTGACCTGCGATGAGGCGACCAAAGACGCAGGAGTGGTCGGCCAGCGAAACCGCAGTTGCGCAAGGGTTATCGTCCTTGGTCTTCAGCGGCATGTCGAAATCGTCATTCTCATCCTATCGGGTTGCCGGTGCTGCAAGCCGCGCAATCCGCTTAGCGCAAGGTGGCGGTAGATCCTTTCCGCCTTGCGACCGCGCGCAGCCCGGATGGCAAGGCGCGGTTTTACCTGTCAAAAGATACCGCAACTCTGCCGTTGGTGTTCTTAACCTTTGCAGGACGGACCGACGCGCTGGCGGGAGATTTCTTGGATTCTGCGCAGCGCAGGTTGATCGCGCGGGTGATCGTCTCGGCTGCCGGGTCGCATGTTGCTTTTGCACTGACGCTCCGGCGAGCGCATTGAGCCGAGCGAAACGTGTCGGGCCGAATGGCCCGCCAAGCGGAATTGGTCCGGGCGCGTTGACCGATGCGCGTTTTGCATGATGGCGGGCACTGATTTCATCTGATTGCGGGCAGTGATTTCACGGGAATGAGGGCAGCTGTTTCGCGGGATCGCGGGCGTTGATTTCACGCGATGATGGGCAGGACTGGCCAACGAACTGCAGTTGCTCCGCCT
>JBKBOF010000287.1:0-2098 GCA_046294955.1 Paracoccaceae bacterium | reverse complement strand
TCTTGGCATGTTCATCGGGATAATCGTCGGTAGAACCGTCGAACCAGTCCCCCATACCGTCCTCCAAAACACCCAAGAGTCTGGCGGACGCAATCAGACCCGGCCAATCCGCTTCTCTTGCTAGGTCGTGCAGAACAGCAATCGCCCCGGCAGTGTTGAGATCGTCACTTACCGCGCTCAAAAGCCGTGGGTCTGGACCACGCAACTCAATCTGCAAAGAACTTAAATGTGCACTCCATTTACGCCACTTCCTCAAAGTTGCCTCCGCCTCACGCGCCTTTTCCGCCGTCCAGTCCATCGGCTTGCGGTAATGTGTGCTCAACAGCACAAACCGGATCACCTCCCCCGGCACCCCCTGATCCAGCAGATCGCGCACGGTAAAGAAGTTGCCCAAGGACTTGGACATCTTCTTGCCCTCCACCACCAACATCTCGTTGTGCATCCAGACGTTTGCAAAGCCGCCTTCGGGATGCGCGCAACGGCTTTGCGCGACTTCGTTTTCATGATGGGGAAACTGCAGGTCCAGTCCACCCCCATGAATATCGAACGCCTTTTCCTCTTCGGGCAGATCCTTCATCAAAAGCGCATCCGCCATGGCCGAGCATTCGATATGCCAGCCCGGCCGCCCGAAGCCCCAAGGCGACTCCCACCCCGGCACGCCCGCATCCGACGGCTTCCACAGCACGAAATCCATCGGGTCTTCCTTGAACGGCGCCACCTCCACCCGCGCGCCCGCGATCATGTCGTCGATCGTGCGCCCCGACAGCGCGCCATATTCGGCATAGGACCGCACCCGGAACAGCACGTGACCCGCCGCCTCATAGGCATGGCCCTTGGCCACCAGCCCCGCGATCATCGCGATCATCGCGCCGATGAACTCGGTCGCGCGCGGCTCGTGCGTGGGGCGCAGCGCCCCCAAGGCGTCCATATCGGCGTGATACCAGCCAATCGTCTCATCGGTGATGTCGCGGATGGCTCGCCCGGTGTCTGCCGCCTTGTCGTTGATCTTGTCATCGACGTCGGTGAAATTGCGCACATAGGTGACATGATCCGCGCCATAGACATGGCGCAGCAGCCGGAACAACACATCGAACACCACCACGGGCCGCGCATTGCCAAGGTGCGCGCGGTCATAGACCGTCGGCCCGCAGACATACATCCGCACGTTGTTTGCATCCAAGGGCGCAAACACCTCTTTGCGGTGGGTCTTTGAATTGGTCAGCTTGATCGTCGCCATATCCGGTCCCTTGTGCAGAGCGGCATCCCGGCGCGGGGTCTAGCAAGTTCCAATCCATTTGGAAATGTTGACAAGGCCCCGCATAACCAAAGGTCAGCAGGTGATGCAGCAGCAAATGATGCCATGCGGTGTCATATCACAGCTTTATCGCGCGCCCTGCCCGACGCCAAGCCCCTATCTCATCACCATTTGCACCACACGCCAAAGCTGCCATGATGCGTCAACCCGCGTCGGAGCCCTTGTATGTTGCGCCCAGTTCTCGCCCTTCTTCTGCTGATCTGGCCGCTGACACTTGGCGCGCAAACACTGCCCGCCCCTTTGACAGATACCGTCAGCGACTTTGCTGACCTTCTGCCGCCCGAGGCCGAGGCCCGCATAAGCCGTGCGCTTGCCGTTGGCCGGGCAGAGACGGGTGTGCATGTGGTTCTGGTCACCATGACCAGCATCGCCGAACACAGCGGCGCCAGCCAGCGGATCGAGGATTACGCCAAACAGCTTTTCAACGCATGGGGCGTCGGTGATGCGGCGCGCGACGATGGCATCCTGATCCTGATTGCCCGGACTGACCGCGAAATGCGTATCGCCCTTGGCGCGGGGTATGAGGTCATCTGGGACAATGCAGCGCAACGCGTGATCGATCGCAGCTTCCTGCCCGCCTTTCGCAATGACGACTATGTCGGCGGGATCGAAACCGGCGTCGCGGCGACCTTCGATCTGATCGCCCGACCCTTTTCCGCTGGATCCGTTACCCCGCCCGACCCCGCAAAGGGATGGGATGACATTGCCCCTTTTGCCATCTTCGGCATCTTTGCGACGGGTCTGATCGGCATTTTTTACCGCACGGCCTTGGGCGATGCGATA
>JBKBOF010000286.1:0-2116 GCA_046294955.1 Paracoccaceae bacterium | reverse complement strand
ATTCATGGGCCAGCGCTGTGCGGCGATTACCACCATCACCAACATGGCTGCCGGCATGTCGGATGAACAGATCAGCCACGAGCACACCAAAGCGATGGCGCCCATGGGTGCGGCAAAACTGGAACGGATCCTCAGGCATTTCCTGGCCACGCTCCGATGATGGGGATCGTCATTTGACTCCGCTGCCAAAGGCGCGCAACCCTTTGGACTGACCGCTCTTTCGCCCGTTGGGGCCCAGAATGCAGATTTTCCTTCCTATTGCCGACCTATCGGTGAACATGTTCCTTCTTTTGGGCATCGGCGGTGTCGTGGGCTTTTTGTCGGGACTGTTCGGCGTCGGCGGCGGCTTTCTGATCACGCCATTGTTGTTTTTCATCGGCATACCCCCGGCGATTGCGGTTGCCACCGGCGCCAATCAGGTTGTGGCGTCGTCGGTCTCCGGTGTGCTGGCACAGGTGAAACGCAAGGCCGTGGATTTTCCGATGGGTTTTGTGCTTCTGGCTGGCGGTATGGTCGGATCGGCGGCGGGGGTCTGGGTCTTTGCCAAGCTGACGGCAGCGGGTCAGATCGATCTTTTCGTCCAGCTTTCCTATGTTCTGTTCCTGGGTTTGATCGGCCTGACGATGTTCTGGGAATCGTTCAATGCGCTACGGCGTGCCAACAAAGCCGGTGGCCCCATCCGTCGATCCCATACCCACAGCTGGGTTCATGGTCTGCCGTTCAAGATGAAATTCCGCGCTTCGGGTCTGTACATCTCGGTTCTTCCCCCCTTGGTTGTGGGGGCATTGGTGGGCTTTCTTGCTGCCATCATGGGAGTCGGGGGCGGCTTCATCATGGTGCCCGCAATGATCTACCTTTTGGGAATGCCGACCAAGGTGGTGATTGGCACCTCGCTGTTCCAGATCATCTTTGTCACCGCATTCACCACGGTGATGCACGCCGTCACCGCGAATACCGTCGATATCCTGCTGGCCGTGTTGTTAATCCTTGGCGGTGTCATCGGCGCCCAGATCGGGGCACAGATGAGTGGGAGGCTAAAGGCCGAACAGTTGCGCATTCTGCTGTCCCTTTTGGTGATTGGCGTCGCCGCGAAGATCGCATTGGACCTTCTTTTGCGACCAACCGAGCTGTTCACCGTCACACCCGGACTTTTGCCATGATCCGGGCCGCATTGATCTGGATCGCCCTGTCCCTGCCGACCTTTGCCGCCGGCGAAGATATCGTTGCGGGCCTCAGCCAGAACCGCGTGTCGATCACAGCGGATTTCGAGGGGTCTGAAATCCTGATCTATGGCGCGGTCAGGCGTGAAGCCCCCGCCCCGAAGGGGGTATTGCACGTTATTATCACGGTCGAGGGTCCATCCACCCCGATCATCGTGCGCAAAAAGGAACGGCGTGCAGGGATCTGGATCAACACGGACTCTGTTGAAATCGACAGCGCACCGTCTTTTTATGCCGTTTCGACCACCGGGCATTTGAAGGACATCCTGTCGGAAACAGAGAATCTTCGGCATCAGATCACCATTCCCCGCGCGATCCGCTCTGTTGGAATTTCGGCCCAGTCCCGAGATGCGCCGGAATTTGTCCAGGCTTTGATCCGCGTGCGCGAGTCCGAAGGCCGGTATCGGCTGAACGAACGCTCGGTTCAGTTCACACAGGCCACATTGTTTCGCAGTGATGTCCTTTTGCCCGCAAACCTGACCGAAGGGCTGTATCGGGTACGGATCTTCCTGACCCGGGACGGTCGTGTTGTGGACAAGATCGAACGCCAGATCAATGTGCGCAAAGAGGGGTTGGAGCGGTTCCTGTTCAACATGTCGCGTGAACAGCCGCTGATCTATGGCCTGTTGTCCCTGCTGATTGCCGTGGCCGCAGGTTACGCTGCCTCAGCGGCGTTCCGGCTCATGAAGCGATAAGCCCGGGCCGACCAACGCGCCAGAACCACACACCAGCCAAGCCCCGGACCGCGTTCATCCCCATCAGAGCCGCCCAAAGCCCGTGATTGCCGAACGGGCCGATCAGCACGATCACCAGACCCAGATACAGCACGACCGATACGGCCACCACTTTCAGCATCGCCCGCGTCAGTGTGGCCCCGATGAACAGACCGTCATAGA
>JBKBOF010000285.1:0-2133 GCA_046294955.1 Paracoccaceae bacterium | reverse complement strand
GCTCCGGTGGACGCACGACGTTTGCTGGGCATGTCTAGAACATGTTAGGCCAGAATCCTTTTGGGAAAAAACCAAAAAATCCCCACTTTTCAGGGGGACTCTGCAAACGTAGACTTGGCGTTGACTCGTTTTTGCGAGTATCTATACACAAGTTTTTTGTCGGAAGATAACCCTATGGGAAATCAAGGTTTTTGCGTTGCGGAGACTGAATTTGAACACTGTTTCGCTATGCCGCACGCCCTCGCTCTTTCCCACAAATCTATCGCACGCGAGAAAAGTCCAACTTACACATTTCGACCTCAACAACATCCATACCATTGATTTAAATAAGAAACGTTATGATTTTTTTTGCT
Source organism: Paracoccaceae bacterium (assembly GCA_046294955.1). GTDB lineage: Bacteria > Pseudomonadota > Alphaproteobacteria > Rhodobacterales > Rhodobacteraceae > Pseudotabrizicola. The sequence continues at coordinate 1,780 of JBKBOF010000285.1, read as the reverse complement.
ATGGCCTGCATGGTTTTGCATGATTCCGGTCTAACCCCTATTATTCCAGTCCTTCCGATCAGACCCCATGATCGCGTTTGAGATGACTGGTTTGGTGGTATCTCCCACAACGCAGTAGAGCGCGCACAGCAAGACAACCGCGCAACGGTTCGCCGGATCACCTCGTTGCTGAAGACCGCAGCCGCAAACTTATACCGCAGGCGTTTAAAGCAGGTGGCCTACTCCTCAATGGGCACGCCATGCCAATGCCGATGGTGTAAACTTCTTACATGGATGTCCTATCCGTCTGTGATGGCTCCGGCAACAATCACATTGCCCATTGCGATGCGGTCAGCAGAGCGTGCCGCGCCATCAACACAGCCCGTCGGAACCTGTTCTAGCGCATGGACATCGCTGGTGCGTGGCCCTCAGAAGTGCAAAGCATTCGGTACATGCCCGAGCATTTGGTCCGCACACGGGCGCCATGAACAGAAAAGGTATCCAATGACAAAAACCGACACATCCGCACCGCACACCCTGTTCGTCGAGGTGTCAGGCGCGGGCTTGGCGGAAGTTGATGGACTCTACGTTCCCTCGACTGCACCGCCCGCCGAATCCGAATCCGGCACCCTGTCCGCTCCGGGCTTCTGGAACGGCAAACCAGCCTGGGACCGTGCCGATGGTAAGGCCAAGCGAAGCCCTGCACTGTCCTACTCTAACAGCTACAAGTCCTGGCGCATTTCGCGGCTTGATGGCCATCTGGCCTATGAGATCACCTGCGATGACGCGCTGCCGCCCACTGACCGGCCGTGGAACGTTTACAAGATGGGCATCGCGCCAGCCCCAACGGTAACACTGCACCATTTTGATCCGCGACTGCCCACCCCGCAGCCAAATATCGTCTTCATTCTTGGGGGTCCGGGTGCAGGCAAGGGCACGATGTGCGAACTGGCGCAGATCCAGCTGGGATGGACCCACCTGTCCACCGGAGATCTGCTGCGTGCTGAACTCAAGGCCGGTGGTCCGACAACCGCGCTGATCAAGTCTTTCATCGATGCCGGCAAACTGGTGCCCGACGAAATCGTGGTCGGGCTGCTGAAGGATGCCATAGAGCGGACCATCCGTCACACCGGCAATCTGAACTTTCTGATCGATGGTTTCCCGCGCTCGTTCGGCAATATGGACGCGTGGTACGCGGTGTTTGGGCGGGACGGTGACCTGCCCAAGATGATCTATTTTGAATGCCCGCTGGAGGTGCTGACCCAACGCATTCTTGGCCGCGCACAATATTCAAACCGCAGCGACGACAATATTGATGCCATGAAGCTGCGCTTTGACACCTTCAAGACAGAAACTCTGCCGATTGTCGAGCACTTCAAAAGCGAGGGCAAATTCATCGAAATCGACACCAGCGCGGATCGCCAGACGGTGTATGGCTTGCTCCGCGCGCAGCTTGCAGACCAGACTGATGCCGACTGTCTGGCCCGCCCCCTCAGCGAGGAAGCCGAGATTTTGCTGGGGTTGCGGCCCTATCCCAACAAGGCCTGACGCAGACCACCTTGCACCGCGCTTCGTGGTGCAAGGCCTGTCTATGCCGCCTTCGTCAGGTCGTTCACGATTTCTTCCAGCAGATAGGTCTCGCGCTGGATCGACATCCCCATTGAGGCTTCACGGCGCTGCATGACGCCCCGATTATGGGCGATGGCCTCTTCAAGATCGACCCAGACCGGCCGCATCCCATTGGCCTTTTCATAATCTTCCATCTTCGTGGCGCGCAATTCCGGGTCGATGTCGCAAAAAT
>JBKBOF010000284.1:0-2163 GCA_046294955.1 Paracoccaceae bacterium | reverse complement strand
ACCTTTGCCATGATTGGTGCAAGCGTGTGCTGTCGCGGGCGAACCGATGCTTCCAGTGCGGGAAAAGGGCGATTGGCAAGATGGAGGCGTCGTGTGTCCAGTGTTCGAACAGTGCGCGATCTTGTTCCAACAAGGGCTTCAGCACCGGGGGGCGGTAGGACGTGCGGCGCGTCCACAAGATCATGTGATGCGCGCGTTCGACCGTGTTGATACTGTCAACCTGCACAAAGCCGATACGGTCGATCAATCTGCTGATGGCGCCAGATGACACTGCGCCGCTTCGCGCCTCGGTCAGCCCGTGACGGTGCAAGAACAGGTGACGCGCAGAGGCGTTTGACAGTATCATCGACTTATCAAAGCGGGACCAAGACCCGATATCAAGCCGATTTGCCGTTCCTATGCAGCTTGGGCCGCCCAAACCCGACGTGCTTCGCGGAAGGTCACAAGGCGGCGTCCGGCCTCATCCCACAGGTGCAGACGGGCGCAATTCACGCTTTCGCGCAGGGTCAGGACCTGCGCCTCGGCCAAGGCAGGATAATCGCGCAGAATCTCGGACAGACGATAGAACGGAATCCGGCTGTACAGATGGTGAACGTGGTGGATGCCGATATTGGCCGTCATCCAGCGCAGGGGTTGCGGCAACTTGTAGTGGGAACTGCCAAGAAGGGCCGCATCGTGCATCTGCCAATCAGACTGGTGGTCCCAATAGGTTTCTTCAAACTGATGCTGCACGAAAAACAGCCAGACACCGATGGTGGCAGCGGATACGACCGTAGGCACAAAAATCAAGACCGGAACTTGCCAGCCGCCCAAAAGGTATAGTCCCGTCAGCAAGGCTGCGAGGATCAGATTCGTGCCCATGGCCGACAGCCAGTACCGCCACCCGGCCGTCATCAATCCCAACGGCAAACGGTATTCCAACATAAATAGATAGGCCGGGCCGATGCCGAACATCACAATCGGATGCCGGTAGGCGCGATAAAGCAATCGGCCAAGCCAGCCACGTTTATGATATTCTTCTACCGTCAAGGTCATAACATCGCCGATCCCACGACGGTCAAGGTTGCCGGCATGCGCATGATGGATCGAATGTGTGCGTTTCCAAACCGTATAGGGCGTGAGAGTGAGGATCCCGATGGCGCGGCCAACCCAGTCATTCACGTCACGGTTGGCAAAGAAGGATTGATGACCGCAGTCGTGCTGGATCAAGAACAACCGAACCAGCCAAAAGCCGTTCAGAATGGCGATCACCAAAGACAGCCAAGGGCTGATCGACAAGGCAGCCCAGGCTGTCGCCCAAAAAACCACAAATCCGGCAAGCGTTACAGCCAATTCAAACAGGGATCTTTTGGTGGAAGGATCACGGTATTTTGCCAGCAAAGGCACCCATTTTCTGGCACTTGCCTCGTGGGCTTTCGCCAGATCGTTCTGCATCATCGTCATTAAGCGGCCTTTGCGGCTTTTCGTTCAGGGGTTTTTGCGGGCGTGAACACCGCACACCGCAGGTCAACGACTGGTATGTCGGGTAACAAAAATAAGCTACAAAAATTTACGCGAGGTTAGGATCATCAGACCCTGCCAGTGCGAATTGGATCACATCATCCATGCGCCATCCCCGCTTCAGCGGCGATGTCGCGTGACGATTTGCGGGCCCGCTCGGTCGCGGATTTCAGTTGGCCACAGGCCGCCATGATGTCTTCGCCGCGCGGGGTGCGGATCGGGCTGGCGTAGCCTGCCTTGTAAATGATATCGGCAAACGCCTCGATGCGGTCCCAATCCGACCGCTGATAGGGCGCGCCGGGCCATTCGTTGAATGGGATCAGGTTGATCTTGGCGGGGATCCCTGCGATCAGTTTGACCAGACGGCGGGCATCGGCATCGCTGTCATTCACATCTTTCAGCATGACATATTCGAACGTGATGCGTTCGCTGTTCGACAGGCGCGGATAGTCGCGCAATTCATCAAGCAGGGTCTTGATGTTCCAGCGTTTGTTGATCGGCACCAAACGGTCGCGGACGTCATCGGTGGTGGCGTGGAACGACACGGCCAGAAGGCATCCGATCTCGGTCGCGGCACGGGCGATTTCGGGCACCACGCCACTGGTGGACAAGGTGATCCGGCGACGTGAAATCGTAAGCCCTTCGTTGTCCATCACGACCTTC
>JBKBOF010000283.1:0-2174 GCA_046294955.1 Paracoccaceae bacterium | reverse complement strand
CAGATGAAGAACCGCAGGATGCCCGTCGCCTGCAGATACCATTCAAAGTCCAGCAACCAGGCGGCGATGGGCACAAGAAGCAAGAGATGCACAAGATAGACACTGTAAGATGTATCACCGAGCCATCTGAGAAGTCTGGTATCAAGAATGAGGTTCCCAAGTCTGGACGCTGGACCCAGGACAGGAATCTCTTTGAGCCGATCATGAAATACCAAGACCGAAAACGCACCTATCACCAGGGTCTGTGCCACGGCGTAGAGCAGAGCGCAAAAACCGAGAAATGCGGTGATCAGAGGCAAGGCAAAGGCAACCATTGAAAGGCGATTGCGTCCTACCGACAGGCACGCCCCGGCCAGAAGACTGCCTGCAAGAAATACCTGCAGTTTGAGCGCCAGCATGGATGGCATGGGGAACGCGATCCAATAGGGTCGGGCAAGAATTTTCAAGGCCACACAAAGGCCAATCAGGCTGGCCACTGCCAAAACCTCTTCACGACGCGGTTCTGAACCAGAAGTACCTGTCACCATGATGATGTCCAAAGCCTATGGCGGTAGACGCCCAAAAACTGATCTTGTCGCGAACCTGTTTACACTTGTGTCACCTGCTTGAGCGGACGCTTTGCAGCAAACTGTCCGCCATCTCGCGGGCTTCGGCATAGGTGTTGGCCTGCAGGGTGACGTCATCCTTGCCGAACGCGTCGATGAACCGTGCGATCTTGCCGTAGTAATTGTCGATCACCACATGCGGCTTGCCCAACAGGGTGGACATGATGTGTCCGTGCAGCCGGTCTGTCACCACCACCTCGGCGCGGTCAAGCTGGGCAAAGCCAAGGTTGACCCGGGCCGTGGCCATGGCGTTGAATAGAACGCGGCGGGGCATTTGCGGACCGCTCAGAACGGGGGCCCGAAGGAGGCGCCTAATTGCCTTATCCACCCCTCTGATTGGCAAGGAGATCTTGCGCCAATCTTCCAGGCGACAATCTTCGAACTTCTTGCGCCCCTCTAGCGCATCAGGGCGCAACTCTTTGTCTGTTCGGAACAGCCCCAGTATTCCAGCTGGCTTTTCGACGCGGCGAACTGCGCTCATCCCGATACCGAAAGCGCTGTCAGGCACCAGATAGACAGGACAGTTAAAACAACTTTCAGCAAGAGCGAAGCTTTCGCGGTCACGCACCAGAAGGTGATAGTCGTGGTGCGCCCCAATGACACGCTTTGTCTCTTCCAGTTTTGACGGATCATCGAAATGAATGGATTGTGGCAGTTGGATGATGCGGTGATGAGGATGGTGTTTGATCACTGCTGATCGGTATCGCTGATAGGCAGGCCAGATATCGCCGAAATTACCGCCGCCATGCAAAAACAGGATGTGTCTCTCCGACAAGCTATGGCCCAGCTCTGCAGGATCATGATCCAATTGTGACACATACGCAGGACCATGTCCGAACAAACGATTGAGAATGGCTATCTCGCCAACCCAGATCGCGCTGTCACCAATGTTGGAATGGTGCGGATAGTCCAGAAGCCCGTAGGCGCTGCGGCCGTCGGCGAGGATTTTAACTGTTGAAAGCACCTCATCAGACAGGCGTGTGCACAGTTCACGCGAGGGCAACGATTTATTCATCATCATATCCAGCAATGGAGAAGTCAAATTTACCCCCCCGCAGCCGGACGGTTCCAGCGGCCGGAGAGGGTGTCGGGGTTGCCGCCGGCGATCAGCCAGGCCATGCGGTGCATGCGGTGCAGACGGATGCGCGTCAAGCCCCAGAAGGCCAGAAGGCGCGACCGCAACCCGCTGATGCGGTCAGAGCCAAGGATGCGCGGCAGCTCGGCCACCGGCGAGATCCCCATGGCGGCGGTCTTGGCCGCCCATTTCAGACGCCCGCGCAGACCCGCGGTGCGCGCTGCGGTGTAATCATGCCCCAACTGCCGGTCCCATTTGGCAAAGAGACCGGCAAAATCCGCGCGGGCGGGGTGATAGACCCGCATGGCGGCGACATAGCGGATGGCATGGCCGCGCGCGGTGGCGCGGTGGCCCCAGTCGCGGTCTTCGGCCACGGCCAGCCCGGCAAAGGGGCCGACATCGTCCAGCACCGCGCGGCGCACCACCAGATTGCCGGTGCCGGTGAACCCCTGTTCGGCAATGTAGCGGTCCATCCGGTAGGCCTAAAAGCGTTC
>JBKBOF010000282.1:0-2183 GCA_046294955.1 Paracoccaceae bacterium | reverse complement strand
GGGCCAGATCCCCGATCGTTCTGCCCATTGGCCCCTCGGTGGCAAGGAACGTGTCCCCGTCGGCATCGCCCGGCACCAACCCCCACGACGGGCGAAAGCCATAGACATTGCAAAACGCTGCCGGGTTGCGCAATGACCCCATCATGTCGCTGCCATCGGCGCCGGGCAGCATCCGCGCCGCCAAGCCTGCGGCTGCCCCGCCCGAAGATCCGCCCGCACTGCGCGACAGGTCATAAGGGTTGCGCGTGACCCAGAACACCGGGTTGAAAGAATGGCTGCCATGGCCCCATTCCGGCGTATCTGTCTTGCCGATGATGATCGCCCCAAACGCCCGCATCCGTGCGGCCAAAAGGTCATCCGTCTCTGGCACAAACTCCGCAAACAGCCGGCTGCCCCAAGTGGTGCGCACGCCTTTTGTCGCGCACAGATCCTTCACCGCCAGCGGCAGACCGTGCAACCAGCCCCGGCGCGGCGCATCATCCGCCTGCCTCGCCTCGGCGATCAGCGCGTCAGGATCGCGCAACGACACCACCGCGTTGACTGCGCCATTCACCGCCGAGATCCGGTCCAGATGGTCCGCCATCACGTCCGACGGTGCCACCTGCCGCGTGGCGATCATGCGCGACAAGGCGCTGGCGGACTGTTCGCAAAGCCTCATGTCATTACCTTGGCTCAACTATCCTCGGGGGCAAGGGCGCTTGCGCCCTTTGGGGGCAGACAGCCCCCACGCGCGCGGGCGAATGCCCGCGCCACGCATCGCACAAGCAGGGGCCACTTCGGCCCCTGCTTTCCGCCAGATCACTTCATCAGTTCGGTCCAGATCGCGATTCAGGGTCAATATTGCCATGGTTGGGCAGTGTGGTCAGGTACAGTTCGACCGTCAGACCCGTTTGGATGAAAAGCGGCACATAACTCGCCGACCGCACTGTCGGATGCAAAAACAAGGCATGGTCCCGAAACACCGTGTTGACAGGATGGCGGCTGGGTGCCTTCGCGACCACATCGGCGCTGTCCATCAGAATGGTGCCTGCGGTTGGCATCACGAACCCGGCAATCCCGCGTAAGCGTGGTCTTGCCACAGCCAGAGGGTCCAATCAGGCCAGGTGACAGGCCGTGGAACAGCCGATGATGCCGCCGCCGATGACGATGATCTCGGCCTGCGCAGGAAGCGTCATGTCAAAGTGTCCCGTGAGTGTGGGTAAACGGGTCCAGCGTCGCATCAAGGCGCGTCAGGTTTTCGCGCATAGGTGCGATAGTCTGCTCTGGGGGCAGCAAGGTGGATGTCGCTGACCATGGCCCACATCGCCGCGCGCAGCAGGCTGGCGCAGTGCATGGCGTCAAAGCCACGCTGCCAGGCGGCGTCGGGGGCATGGCGGAAATAGGCGTGCAGCAGAGCGTCGGTTTCCGGGCGGTCATGCCTCGCCCCCCGGGGTGCCAAAAGCGAATTGCAACTGGTCCGGCGTGATCGGTGATGATCGGCGGTCATGACGATTGACAGTCACCGGCGAAAATTGCCCACTCAGTCGAAGATCTTGGCCGACAAAGAGCCGAGTCGTCACAATGAAACCACAGGGAGACTTGCGATGATCATGAAGCGAGGGGCGCACCGCGCCTTTGTGTTGGCCGCATTGATGGCCGGAACCGCGCCTGCCGCACTTTACGCGGCGACGCCCGCCGATACGCTGGTGGTTGCGGATGCCATCGACGACATCGTGTCGATCGACCCGCACGAAGCGTTCGAGTTTTCGGGTGTTGACCTGAACAACAACCTGTATGATTCTTTGGTGGAACTGGACCCGACCAAGCCCGGCGAACTGGTTTCCGGTCTGGCCGAAAGCTGGTCGGTGGCCGATGATGGCGTGACCTATTCCTTCAAGATGAAGCCGGGAATCACTTTCAGCAGCGGAAATCCGGTCACGGCCGAAGATGCCGCCGGGTCGCTGCGCCGGGTGGTCAAGATGGACAAGACCCCGGCATTCATTCTGACGCAGTTTGGCTTCACACCGGAAAATGTCGATCAGATGATCACCTTTGACGGCGATACCGTCACCCTGAAGACCGACAAGCCCTATGCCCCGACCTTTGTCTACAACTGCCTGACGGCGGGTGTGGCCGGAATCGTTGACATGAAGACCGTCATGGCCAACGAGGTGGATGGCGACATGGGCAACGCTTGGTTGAAG
>JBKBOF010000281.1:0-2186 GCA_046294955.1 Paracoccaceae bacterium | reverse complement strand
CGGCTGCGGGCGGGGTCGATATCCTCGATCCGCAGCAGGAAAGTCCCTGCATGGGCGCGGGCCATGTCATGCGCCAGCAGCGCAGAATAGGCGTGACCCAAATGCAGCGGACCAGTCGGCGATGGCGCAAAGCGCGTGACGAAAGCCGCAGATGCTGCGTGCGTTAGGCCAACCATGCGGTGAAGGCGTCTTTCGCGCGGTCGGTATAGGCCTTGTAGCGGTCTTTTCGGCCGCGGCGTCCGCCTTTTGCGTCAATCGGGGGGAAGAGGCCGAAATTCACGTTCATCGGCTGAAAGGTTTTTGCCTCGGCCCCCCCGGTGATATGGGTGATCAGCGCGCCGGTGGCGGTTTCTGGCGGCGGTGGCGTCAGGGTGGCACCCTTGATTTCGGCAGCGGCCATCCTCCCCGCCAGAAGGCCCATGGCGGCGCTTTCGACATAGCCTTCGACCCCGGTGATCTGGCCGGCAAAGCGGATATGCGGGTGTGATTTCAGCCGCATCTGATCATCCAGCAAGGTGGGCGAGTTGATAAAGGTGTTGCGGTGAATACCCCCAAGCCGGGCGAAGCTGGCGCCGGTCAGGCCGGGAATACGTTTGAAAACATCTGTTTGCGCGCCATATTTCATCTTGGTCTGGAAGCCGACCATGTTGTAGAGCGTGCCCAGTTTGTTGTCGCGCCGCAGTTGCACCACAGCATAGGGTTTGACGTCGGGCTGATGCGGGTTGGTCAGACCGACCGGTTTCATCGGACCAAACCGCAGGGTTTCGCGGCCGCGTTCGGCCATCACCTCGATCGGCAAGCAGCCATCGAAATAGCCTGCGGTTTCCCCCTCATGGAACTCGGTCTTGTCAGCGGCAAGAAGGGCGTCGATAAAGCCTTCATACTCGTCTCGCGTCATCGGACAGTTGATGTAGGCGGTCTGTTCCTCATGCGTCTCGCCTTTGTCATAGCGCGACTGCATCCAGGCCACCGACATATCGACGGTGTCGGCATAGACAATGGGGGCGATCGCGTCGAAAAACGCCAACGCATCGGACCCGGTTGCGGTGCGGATGCTATGCGCCAAGGCGCCCGAGGTCAGCGGGCCGGTGGCGATTATCCAATAGCCATCGGTTGGAAGATCCGTGATCTCGTCATAAGACACCGATATCAGCGGATGCGCCTTGATCCGCGCGGTGACACTTTCGGCAAAAGGATCACGGTCCACTGCCAACGCACCCCCGGCCGGAAGACGGTGGGCGGCGGCTTGTTCCATGATCAACCCACCCGCCGCCCGCATTTCCCAATGCAACAGGCCCACGGCATTGCGTTCGTCGTCATCAGAGCGAAAGGAATTGGAACAGACCATCTCGGCCAGGAAGCCTGTCCGATGCGCAAATGTGCCAATCTTTGGCCGCATCTCATGGATCACCACGGGAATGCCCTGCTGTGCTGCCTGCCAGGCCGCTTCGGATCCGGCCATGCCGCCGCCAATGATATGGAGTGTGTTGTTCATGGCTGCGAGATATCCCGGCCACCCCCTGCTTTCAAGCGGTGGCGTGTGGATTTGCGCCGGGGCACTGCGCCTAGATCAGGGCGATGCGTTCGCGTTGGGTCGGGTCGGGGTAGGGGCGATAAAGCCCGACCTCGACATGCGCAATCATCTGATGCATCTGGTCATAGCGCCGCCCTGCCTCTTCATCCGCAGCGGCAAGGGCGGCGAAGGCCGTGTCGAGCGCGGTCAGGCCCGAAATTTCAATTTCCAACAGGAAATCGGGGTGGGTGCCCGAGGCAAGGCCGAATTTCCGCCGCATCAGGCGCCAGCCGAGGATCAGCCCCCTTTCTTGCAGCAGGGTCATCCACCCATCTGTTGCCTTTGCAAAGGCGAGTGCACGGCAATCTTGCCGGAGTTCGATCATGCAGTGATACAGGTTCATCCACGCCTCCTGACCTGTGTTCAGGATAGAACCACGCGCGTTGCAATTTCCTTAATCGGCTCCGGTCAGGTGGTGCTGTTGTGCAACGACAAATCAGGCATGGGCATGCACATCAAAGCCAAGCTCTGACGCCTTGTGGAGGAACCCACACGCTGGCAGCCCACCAGGCAGAAGCGCCGTACAAAGCAGTGCGAGCAGAAGGGTGGCCCTTGCGCGCGTCGGTTTCCATCATTGCCATATGCGCCGCCGCCAGATCCCCGATCCACCAAC
>JBKBOF010000280.1:0-2257 GCA_046294955.1 Paracoccaceae bacterium | reverse complement strand
ACGGCATCCTGTGCGACAACCGGCTTGGCCGCGACGCCCTGCATGCGGCCGCCGAAACGGGCCTGTGGATCGGGCGTCCGGTGGAATGGCCGGGATCGCGGCCCTTGACGCTGGAACCTGAACTTGGCCCCGATTTCGGCGGTCTGTCGGAATGGCCTCTGTGCCATGTGGTCAAGGTCTTGTGCTTTTACCACCCCGATGACACCCCGGACATGAGGGCTGATCAAGAAGCCACCCTGACCCGCCTGTTCCACGCCGCCCGGCGCAACCGGTTGGAGTTTCTGCTCGAAGTGATCCCGTCGAAGGCCGGACCAGTGACGGACCAGACCACGGCACAGGTGATCCAGCGGTTTTATGACATCGGCATCTTCCCCGATTGGTGGAAGCTGGAACCGATGCAGACCGACGCTGCGTGGCAGGCAGCCTGCGACGCCATCACCCGCAACGATCCGCACACGCGCGGGATCGTGGTGCTGGGTCTGGGAGAGACGGAAGACAGCCTCGCCACCAGCTTTGCATCTGCCGCGAAATTCGATCTGGTCAAAGGCTTTGCCGTCGGTCGCACGATCTTTGCCGAGGCTGCGGCAGGGTTCATGGCCGGCACTGTCACCGCCGACGCAGCGGTGCAGATGATGGCCGACGCCTATACCCGGCTTTGCGTCTTGTGGGACGCACACCGGACGCGCAAGGGATAAAGTCATGACAACACTCCGGTTGACAGCCGCTCAGGCGATGACGCGCTATCTGGCGGCGCAAAAAAACGAGGCTGGCGAACCCTTTATTGCCGGTTGCTGGGCGATCTTCGGTCACGGCAATGTGGCAGGGATCGGCGAGGCTTTGCACGAAATCGGCGACGCGTTGCCGACCTTGCGCGGCCAGAATGAACAATCAATGGCCCATGCCGCGATTGCCTATGCCAAGCAGATGCGGCGCAGCCGTGCGATGGCCGTCACCTCCTCTATCGGTCCCGGTGCCCTGAACATGGTCACCGCGGCGGGGCTGGCGCATGTCAACCGCCTGCCGGTGCTGTTTGTGCCCGGCGATGTGTTTTCCGGGCGCGGTCCCGACCCGGTGTTGCAGCAGATCGAGGATTTCAGCGACGGCACGGCGTCGGTGAACGATTGTTTCCGACCCGTCAGCCGCTATTTCGACAGGATCACCCGGCCCGAACACCTGCTGACGGCCCTGCCCCGTGCGATGCGCACCATGACCGATCCCGCCGATTGCGGCCCGGTGACGCTTGCCTTCTGTCAGGACGTTCAGGCCGAAGCCCATGACTGGCCCGAGGCGTTCTTTGCCCCCACCATCTGGCGCATCCGCCGCCCGCATCCCGATCCGGTCGAGGTGGGCCGCGTCGCCGATCTGATCCGTGCGGCGAAGCGTCCGGTGATCGTGGCAGGCGGCGGCGTGCATTTTTCCGGTGCGGTTCAGGCGCTGGATGACTTTGCCAGCAACCTTGGTATCCCCGTGGTCGAGACGCAGGCCGGAAAGTCGGCCCTGCCGTGGGGTCACAGGCTGAACTACGGGCCGGTCGGTGTCACCGGGGCTAGCAGCGCAAATGCGATTTGCGAAAATGCCGATTTGATCCTTGGCGTCGGCACGCGATTTCAGGATTTCACCACCGGATCGTGGGCCTTGTTCAAAGACAAGGACCGCAAACTGGTGTCTATCAACGTCGCCGCCTATGACGCGATGAAGCACGGGGCCGCGCCGTTGTGCGGCGATGCGGCCGTGTGTCTGGCGCAACTGTCCGAGGCGTTGGGGGACCATCGGTGTCCCGCCCCCGTGCCTGGTCTGAAAGAAGCGTGGTTCGCCGCTGTCGATCCCCTGACCGACGCGCCGCCCGACAGCAACGCGCTGCCGACCGACCAGCAGGTGATCGGTGCGGTACAACGCGCAAGCCATGCCGATACGGTGGTGATGTGCGCCGCTGGCACCATGCCGGGCGAATTGCACAAGCTGTGGAAAGCCCCCCGCGCCGGGGCCTATCACATGGAATACGGCTTTTCCTGCATGGGATATGAAATCGCCGGGGCCATGGGCATCAAGATGGCCCAGCCTGCGCGGGATGTCATCTGCATGGTCGGGGATGGCAGCTACATGATGATGAACTCGGAACTTGCGACCGCCGCCATGTTGGGGATCCGGTTCACTGTCGTGATCACCGACAACCGCGGCTATGGCTGCATTAACCGGCTGCAAATGGCGACCGGTGGGGCCGAATTCAACAATCTATATGCCCATGCCCGGATCACGA
>JBKBOF010000279.1:0-2276 GCA_046294955.1 Paracoccaceae bacterium | reverse complement strand
CAACAGCTTGGCGGGCATGACACACAATTGCGCGCCCAGGGGATCGAAGGGGCCGAGGATCTGTTGTTGCAGTTGCGGCTGGCCCTGCACGCCCCGGCAGGCTGCGTGCGCGAGGCGCTGGTCGGCTATCGCATGCATGGGCAGAACATGTCGCGCGGCGTGGCGCGGGCGGCGCGGTCGAATGAAAAGGTGCTGGCCCTGATCCGCGCAGCGGCACCCGATATTCCCGAATGGGTGTTCAGGGCCGCGCATGCGCGCATGATCGGGTTTGCCTTCCAGATGGCGCAGGCGGGCGATTATCGCGGCGGTATGGCGCTTCTGGCGCGTCTGGCGTCGGGCCAGCCGGGCGAGGTTGCAGGCATGCTGTTGCGCATCGCTGTCTGGGTTGCCCGCGACATCGCCGGGTTGCGACCCGCAGACCCGGAATTGGGCCGTCCCTTCGCGGGTGCGGACCCGGCCAGCGTGCCATGGGAAGGTCACATGCTGCTTGGCGAAGGGCAGCGCCGCCGTGTCGTGCAAGGCGACGCCGCACGACAGGCCGTGCAAATGCCCGATCCTGGGCCCGCCACAGCCTGATCCCGGCTGCCGGGGGCGGGCGATCATGGGGCGGCGTGTCAGACAGTTTGCGCAGCGTGGAAAAGGACTGTGAAGGGGTATTTATGACCCCTGTCGGCAAGTTCTGATCCGGTGCGGGCGGCTTTACGCGGCCCCCTCAAGCGCCTAAAGGACAGTCTGAGTGTTGCCCCAGGATCGAGGACTACCATGAAGATTGCGGTTGCCGGGATCGGCTATGTCGGCTTGTCGATGGCTGTGCTGCTGGCGCAGCGCCACACCGTGATGGCGCTGGATGTGAATGCGGACCGTGTGGCCTTGCTGAATGCGCGGCACTCCCCGATCCAGGATCCCGAGATCGAACGGTTTCTGGCGGAAAAGACACTGGATCTGACCGCCACCACCGATGCCGCCGAGGCGATGGCGGGCGCCGATTTCGTGGTGATCGCCACCCCCACGTCGTATGATCCGAAAACCAACCGCTTTGACACGGCCTCGGTCGAGACGGTGGCGCAGACTGTGCTGCAATTGGCCCCCGGTGCCACGATCATCATCAAATCGACCATTCCGGTCGGGTTCACCGCCGCGCTGAATGCCCGGCTGAACACCGACCGCATCCTGTTTTCCCCCGAATTCCTGCGCGAAGGCCGTGCGCTGTACGACAACCTGCACCCGTCGCGGATCGTGGTCGGCGGCACCTCGCCCGAGGCCCGCGCCTTTGCCGATCTTTTGCGCGAAGGATCGCTGGACCCCGACACCGACGTGTTGCTGTGCGGCTCGCAAGAAGCCGAGGCGATCAAGCTGTTCGCCAACACCTATCTTGCGCTGCGGGTGGCCTATTTCAACGAGTTGGACAGCTATGCCCTGTCGCTGGGGCTGGACAGCCGCCAGATCATCGAAGGCGTCAGCCTCGATCCGCGCATCGGGCAGCATTACAACAACCCGTCCTTCGGCTATGGCGGCTATTGCTTGCCGAAGGACACCCGGCAATTGCTGGCCAATTATGATGCGGTGCCGCAAAACCTGATCCGCGCCGTGGTCGAGGCCAATGCCACGCGCAAGGATTTCATCGCCAGCCAGATCCTGGCGCGCAACCCTGTGCGGGTCGGGGTCTATCGTCTGGTGATGAAGGCAGGGTCCGACAATTTTCGCGACAGCTCGATTCAGGGCATCATGAAACGGGTGAAGGCCAAGGGCATCCCGGTCACGGTCTATGAGCCGCAACTGGCCGACACGCATTTCTTCAACTCGCCGGTCGAACGCGATCTGGAAGCGTTCAAGGCCGACTGCGACGTGATCCTGGCCAACCGGATGATGCCGGATCTGGCCGATGTCGCCGCCAAGGTCTTCACCCGCGACCTGTTCGGCGCCGATTAGGCCGCCGCAGCGTCTGGTCCGGCCCGATGGCAGGGTCACAGCAGCACCGGAAAGCCGCCATATTCCCGCCGGGGTTGCAGGGCAGATCTGCGGTGATCGATCTGCAGACCATAAAGGGGAAAAAGGCATGATCCGGCCCGTTGCCGCTGTCCTGGCCCTTGCGCTGCTGTTTGGCTGTGGCGAGCCGCTGACCGAAGATGCATCCGCGCGGATTCTGGTCCTGGGCGATTCGATGATGGCGTCGAACCGTGCCACGGGGCAGGCGGTGGCGGATGTGATCGAAACCGGGCTGGGACAAGAGGTCAGCGACCGGTCAGTGGTCGCGGCGCGCTATTTTTCCGGCTTGC
>JBKBOF010000278.1:0-2288 GCA_046294955.1 Paracoccaceae bacterium | reverse complement strand
GTGTGCTATGCCCCTGCCGCCGCCATTCGGGGGCTTTGGGTAGGGCCTCTGTTTCGCGATGTCTTCGGGGCAGACGCCGGCTGGATCGGGCAGGTCAGCCTGATCATGGGGCTTGCGATGGTGGCGGGCAGTTTCGCCTATGGCCCATTGGAGCGCGCCCTTGGCACGCGCAAATGGCTTATCCTCGGCGGCAATGGCTTGGCGCTGGCTTGTCTCGTCGGATTGTGGCTGATGCCGGCCCGACCCTCGCTGATCATCGCACTTCTGTCCGGGCTTGGGTTTGCCGGGGCATCCTTCCCGATGGTCATCGCCCATGGCCGCGCTTTCATCCCGGCTCACCTGACTGGCCGGGGTGTGACGCTGCTCAACCTGTTCGGCATCGCCCCCGTCGGCTTTCTACAGTTGGCCACTGGGCGCATCCACACCACTACGCTGGCAGAACCATCCACCGCACCCTACGCAGCGATCTTCGGCTTCATCGCGTTGCTGCTCGCGGCGGGGCTTGCCACCTACGCTTTCTCGATCGACCGCACGGACTGATTTCATCTGTTCACAAATATCCCGGGGGTAGGGGGGCAGCGCCCCCACTCTGGCTTTTCAACCCTTCCCCCGCCCACCCCTTTGCGGTAAGGGACCACGTCGTGTGACGTCAGGAGGGCCGGATGGGCTACAAAGTTGTTGTTGTGGGTGCGACAGGGAATGTGGGCAAGGAGATGCTCAACATCCTCGCCGAGCGTGAGTTTCCCGTCGATGAAATCGTGGCGCTTGCCAGCCGCAAGTCGCTGGGAACTGAAGTGTCGTTCGGTGACAAAACCCTCAAAACCAAAGACCTCGACACGTTCGACTTCACCGGCTGGGATATCGCGCTGTTCGCTATCGGTTCGGACGCGACGAAAATCTACGCCCCGAAGGCTGCAGGTCAGGGTTGCGTGGTGATCGACAATTCATCTCTCTACCGCTACGACCCCGCTATTCCGCTGATCGTGCCAGAGGTGAACGCCGACGACGTCGTGCGCTACAAGAACAAGAATATCATCGCCAACCCGAACTGTTCGACCGCGCAGATGGTGGTGGCGCTGAAACCTCTGCATGACCGCGCCCGGATCAAGCGTGTGGTGGTTTCAACTTACCAATCGGTCAGCGGCACCGGCAAAGAGGCGATTGACGAGCTTTGGAACCAGACCAAAGGCATCTATGTGCCGGGTCAGGAAGTGGCGCCAAGCGTCTATCCCAAACAGATCGCCTTCAACGTGATTCCGCATATCGACGTGTTCCTCGACAGCGGCGACACGAAGGAAGAATGGAAAATGGTGGTCGAGACCAAGAAAATCCTCGACCCTAAGATCAAGGTCACCGCCACTTGTGTGCGCGTGCCTGTGTTCGTCGGCCATTCCGAGGCGATCAACATCGAGTTTGAAGACTACCTCGACTGGGAAGAGGCCACCGACATCCTGCGCGAAGCCCCGGGTGTGCTGGTTGTGGATAAGCGCGAAGCCGGCGGCTATATCACGCCGATCGACTGCGTGGGCGAATATGCCACCTATGTCAGCCGTATCCGGCAGGATGAGACAATCGAAAACGGCCTGAACATCTGGGTCGTGTCGGACAATCTGCGCAAGGGCGCAGCCTTGAACGCGGTCCAGATCGCCGAGGTTCTGGGCCAGCGCTGCCTGAAAAAAGGCTGATCCCTTCCTTTCACTGTACCAAAGGCCCGCCGCCCAGCGGGCCTTTTTCGTGACCGACGTGGTCAGGACCGCACGGGCAGTACTGCAACGGTGCCGCGTGGGCCTGACCCGACTTGCAGGAAACTATCGCTTACAGAAAGTTGTTTGCCGCCAGCGGTCGGATATTTGGTTTGCTTGACCCGTGGTCGCGCCGATGTGGGACAGATCCGGCAGTGCGGCAAAGTCAGACCTGGACGAAGCCCCGCAGGGGGTCGTAATGCTCCAGCGCGCCTTCTCCGGTGTCATTCCAAAGGCCGTGCAACGTCAAACGGTCATCTGCCACGGCGTCGCGCACGAACGGAAACGTCATCAGGTTTTCCAGACTGATCAGCACTGCCTCTTTTTCCAATGCGCGCTGACGGGTGTCATCGGGAAGATGGCGCACGCGTTCAAAACCGGGGCGCAGGATATCCATCCAACGACCGACAAAGGACGTCTTTTCATCCAACTCGGGGGCGTGTCCGGTACACATGTCATCGCAGCCCTTTACGCCGCCGCAATTGGAGTGCCCGAGCACGATGATATGCGCCACACCAAGCGAGGTCACAGCATATTCCACCGCAG
>JBKBOF010000277.1:0-2290 GCA_046294955.1 Paracoccaceae bacterium | reverse complement strand
TGGAACCGTCAGATCATATTCCGTGAAGGGCAGATCGTGCTGAACGAGCAGGCGTTTGGCTGCAACGCAATAGCCGCAACCGGGCCGGGTGAAGATTTCGATCTTGGTCTTGGCCATGGCTGTCTCCTTGTGACGCGTGACTGAGCATGGGTATCGCCTTGGTAATCCGCCTTCGCGCCTGTGGCTGAAGGCGGATCTATCTGTTTTGAAATGTCTCGTCTTGCCCCGGCGCGGGTCTGAAATTGCGGCCGGGCATCGGGTGCCGCGCTACAGTGCTTCGATCAGCGACACCACTTCGTCAGCCGTCCAGACCGCGTTGGCGATGTAGCGGAAGTTGATGATGGCGGCGAGATAGCCATCTCCCTCCGGCAGTTTGGCCGCAGCAGTGGCGTCGCTGACCACAGCGACTTCGAAGCCCATCTCCAGCAGTTCGCGCATGTGCGCCTTCACGCAGAGGTTGGCCGACATGCCGACAAGGATTACCTGATCGACGCCGTTCTTGCGCAATTGCAGGGCGAGGTCGTTCTGCTCGGGGCCATACAGCTTGTGCGGCGAGGTGACGATGGTTTTGCCATCGTTGATGAATTCGCTGTACTCGGGCATGAAATCCGCCCCCGAACCCGCGAAGCCGTCAAGGTTCGTCGGGCCTTCCAGAGTGCCGGAATAAAGATCGACCACCGGCGCATTGCCCAGATCGAAGTGCGACACCGGCCCTGAATAGAAATCTGCCGCCAGCACGCCCATACAGGCCCGCGAGCTGAAGGTGGTCAGTAACGCAAAGCCATCGGTTGCGGCGCTTCGGTAGACAGCAATTTCGCCGGGCCATGGCCTGGCATGGGCCGCGACAAATGGCCGGTGCGCAGGCTGACCGGGACTGCGACTTACGGCCTTGGGAGCGGGGCCACAACCAACGGCACTACCAAGACGGTGAACATCGGCACTGGCGGCGTGTGTCAAACGCTTGGGGCAGGTAATGGAAGTGAGATAACAGTGCTGGTGGCCGAAACATTTTCACCCGAGCCAAACATGCTGGAGTGCAAGTTTGCCGACTATTTGGCACAGCACAGCACAAACAACGACGCGGCAGGTTAACCGAGCAGGGCGTGCCGGGCTTCTACGGATTGGCATTTTTGAGGATAGAATGATGGCTGCAGAACAACGGGCTGACGCTTTTGTGCATGATGACATCCGCTGCCGTGCAGGGGATGTGCACATAAGGCGACGGATTTCTCGGATAGCACCATCTTCGGCCTTTCCACCTGATTGTCGCTGCGGGCCGCGCAATACTGCAACTGACCGCGTCCGGATATCGTCCATGGGGATGTTGTAGGCAAAAAAAGCCGTGCGCCCGTCTTGGGGTCATGGTGGGTCATTGCCACGCCACTTGCGGTGCAGATCTGGCCGCGCAGCAGCGCGGGCGCCGGAGACCGCGGCGCAACGATCGGTGTAACGAGGTTGCAGCGCGGCATCATCGATCTTCGCCCACAACGCCGCAGTGAAGTTCGCCTCAGGCCTTCCGGAACTGTCCGCCACCATGCCGAAGGCTGAACGCGCACATGGGGCGTGCGGTCAATCCGTCATCCGCGCGACAGCGGCAATATGGTCGCGCGCCACCGACATGGATTTCACAATGGCGTGCACGCCGTCGCCGGGAGCCAGCGCCATCTGCTCGGCGGCACGGCGGGTGATGCGCGCGAGGATTTCGTGGCCGCCGACCGCGATGTGCACCATCACGGCTGGGCCCTGCCCGGAAACGATCCCGACGATCCGGCCTGCAAGGATATTCTGCGCCGAAAGCCCCTCGGGACGGGCGCGCGACAGGATCACCTCATGCGCCATGATCCGCACCCGCACCGCCGTGCCAGGGGGGGCGTCAACCATGGGCAGGAACAGCGGCCCGCTGGCGGCCTCAAGTCGGGTCAGCCCATCAGGCAGGTGTTCGGCCACCGTGGCGGGCAGCATCGCCGCCACCTCGCGGATGCCCATGGCACGCAGCGCGTCAGGGTTGGCCATCACCTGCGCCGTGGTGCCAGTGCGCACGACCGCGCCCTTTTCGATCACCACCATTCGGTCCGCCAGCATCTGCGCCTCGTTCATGTCATGGGTGACCAGTACGACCGGCATGTTCAGATGCGCGCGCAGGGTGATGATCTCGCCATACAACTTTTCGCGCGTCGCCCGGTCGACCGCCGAGAACGGCTCGTCCAGTAGCAGGGCCGCAGGCTTGCGGGCCAGCGCGCGCGCCACGGCCACCCGTTGCTGCTGGCCGCCCGAAAGCTGCGCCGGTTTG
>JBKBOF010000276.1:0-2400 GCA_046294955.1 Paracoccaceae bacterium | reverse complement strand
TCCGCAAGGGGGCTGTCACGGCGCTGTCCGGGCCAAGCGGGTCGGGCAAAAGCACGATCATCAATCTGCTGCTGCGGCTCTACGAGCCGGACTCGGGCCGGATTCTGGTGGATGGGGTCGATCTTCTGGCCATCGACCGTCAACGCTGGCTGGATCGGCTGGCGGTCGCCGGTCAGGACGTTGTACTGTGCGAGGGCACGGTTGAGCAGAACATCCGCCTTGCCCGCCACGATGCCACGCAGCAGGATCTGCGTGATGCCTGTGCCGCGGCCGAAATCCTCGATGACATTCTGGCTGTGCCGGAAGGCTTCGCCGCGCGGATCGGGCCGGGGGGTCTTAGTTTTTCAGGTGGGCAGCGTCAGCGTCTGGGGCTGGCGCGCGCGCTGGTGCGCAAGCCTGACGTCCTGATCCTTGACGAAGCCCTGAGCGCACTTGAACCCGCGCTGGAGGACCGCATCCGCGCCAATCTGACCGGGTTGATGGCGGGCAAGACCGTGCTGATGATCAGTCACCGGGCCGGCGCGGCGGCCTGGGCCGACGCGGAGCTGCGCATCGAGACGGGTCGGATGATCACGGGGTCAGGCTTGTAGGGCCTGCGATCCCGGACCGCCCGCGCCGTTCAGTGCACGTTTTCGACATCCACCACCTGTAGCCGGAACTTGCGGCGCAGCCAGTTGTAGACGGGCGGCGTCAGCACAGTGATCACCAGACGCCGTGTCTGCACGTTCCAGGCGTCGATCAGGCGGCGCGGTGCGCTGGCCCACCGATGAAGCCTGGGATTGTCGAACCGCCACATTTCCGCGCGGAACGCTTTCCACAGGCGTTTGCTCTTGAACCCGCCCTCGATCATCTCGTCCTGAAGCCACTCCAGAAAGACCGGGCGCATGCGCATATCGCCCGCCGCCCCGCCTGCGGCATGGACGGCAGACGACGGATGCTGGCGGTAGTAATCCAGCACCTCGTCCAGCACGATGATGCGGTATCTTAGCGTCATGCGGAAAAAGAACACCTGATCTTCGTAAAGCGTGCGGAAACTGTCGTCGAAACCGCCCGCCGCCAGCACATCGGCGCGCCGCGCCAGCAGGCTGCAGATGCCGGGCACATTGCCGCCATGCGATTCCAGAAATCCGATCGCCACGATCGGTGGCTCCAGCACCTTGCCGATCGGCAGGCCCAGTTCGGTGTGGTAGTCGGGCATTGCGAACCAGCGTTTCGCGTGTTGCGCGCTTTCGGCCCAGCTGGACCACAACAGCGTTGGCCCCATGGTCATCGACACGTCGGGATGGGCGTCGAGTGCGGCGACATGCACCTCAAGCCGGCGCGGCAACCAGATGTCGTCGGCATCCAGAAAGGCCACGAATTCGCCCCGCGCCACATGGATGCCGGCATTGCGCGACGCGCTCATGCCGCGGTTTTCATGGCCCGGATGGTCGATGTAGCGGATCTTGCCAGGATTTTCAGACGCATAGCGCTGCGCGATTGCCGTGGCACCATCGGTCGTGCCGTCGTCCACCAGAATCAGTTCCCAGTCGGTGAAGGTTTGCGCCCGTATGCTTTCAATCGCCTCGGCGATGAACGCTTCGCCGTTCAGAAAGATGATGATGGCCGAAACCCGCGGCGCGTTCAAAGGTGCTTTCGCTGTCATGCCGGTCATGTCAGTTTCGCGCATCGGATCATCCCTTTGATGACATCATACCACGTCACGCCCCTGCAAACTGACGCAGGATGCGTGCAAATTGATCGCCATCCCAGTCGCGGACCGTAAAGCGGGGAAAGCGAAAAGGGTTCACAGGCCCGATGGCGATCCATTCATCTGTGGTACAGGCTGCGTCAAAGCCTGCTTCGGCGGCAAGCACAGGCGTCACCGCTGCGCTGTATCTGCCGTAGGGATAGGCGATGGTTCTGATCTCGCGGTCAATCACCTCGCGCAATGCCTTGCGCGATCCGGCCATTTCGGCCAGTGCCTCATCCGGTGCCAGCAGATCCAGCGGCCGGTGGCTGACCGTGTGGGCCCCGATCTCGACCAGCCCCGAGGCGGCAAGCCTTTGCAAGCCTTCCGGCGTCATCGGGTGATCGCCGGACGGTCCGGCCCGGTCCACCCCTGCCCAGGCGCAGACATCTGTGCACAGGCGTTCGATTTCGTCCGGCAGGGCCGGGAACATTGCGTCGCGCACCTGGTTCATGACCCGGATACGCGGGTGCAGGCGGACATCGAACGGCATCCGTGCCGCCGCCAGCAGCCGCAAGTCGGCAGCACTGCACTGCGCGCCCGCGCCCAAGTGCCAGACCTGCACGCCTTGTGGCGTGGTCAATTCCAGCGTGTCGGGCAAGCTTGGCGTCGTCAGGAACACGCGCGTCAGGGCATCCCACCAGAAGTCACGCCCGGCACCCAGCGTGCTG
>JBKBOF010000275.1:0-2414 GCA_046294955.1 Paracoccaceae bacterium | reverse complement strand
ACCATGCTGGCAAACGCGGTGATCGCCACGCCAAGGCCAACCGAGCCGGTAGAGAAATCCACCTCCACGTTGTCCTTGGTGCGGGATGGATAGGACTGCACCCCGCCAAAGCCGCGGAAATTCTGCATCCGCTCAAGCGTCTGCTTGCCCATCAGGTACTGCAACGCATGGAAAACCGGCCCGGCATGCGGTTTGACCGCCACCCGGTCCTGAGGGCGCAATGCATGGCCGTATAACGCTGTCATCAGCGTGACCATGCTGGCGCAACTGGCCTGATGGCCGCCCACCTTGACCCCATCACCCTTGGGCCGCAGGTGGTTGGCGTTGTGGATCATCCAAGCCGACAGCCACAGGGCTTTCTGTTCAATGGCGTGCAATTCGGCATGTGACAGCGGCATGGACTCACCTCGGATGCCCTTCGGTTAACCAAAAGTTGACCCGAGTATGAACCATTTTGTCAAACCATTTGGTTCGACATTGCAGATTTGCATCGACTGCCCGAATTTGCAGCGCAATTTCGCCCGCGCCGTGCATGGTTTGGGCATGGGAGAAAGGGTCAGGCGGGCTGCCAGTTGTCAAGCGCCGCGACCGCCTCGTCCGCCGTTTCAACATATTGAAACAGTGCCAGATCTTCAGGGCTGATGGTGCCGGCTTCGGCCAGGGCGTCCCAGTTGATGACCTTTTCCCAAAACGCCTTGCCGAACAGAAGAAATGGGATCGGCTTCATCCGCTTGGTCTGGACCAGTGTCAGGCTTTCAAACATTTCATCCAGCGTGCCAAAACCACCGGGAAACACGCAGACCGCCTTTGCGCGCATCAGAAAATGCATTTTCCGAATGGCGAAGTAATGGAAGTTGAAACACAGATCTGGCGTCACATAAGCGTTCGGAGCCTGTTCATGCGGCAACACGATATTCAGTCCTATGGACTGGCCACCCGCTTCGTGCGCGCCCAGATTGCCTGCCTCCATCACGCCTGGCCCACCTCCGGTGATGATCACATTCTCGCGCCCATAGCTTTCCATACTGCGCTCGGTCATCCGCTTGGCGAACAGGCGGGCTTCGTCATAGTACTTGGACAGGGCGGACAGGCCCGGTGTTTTCGCGTCTTCGGCGCGGGCGGGAATCCGGGCCCCGCCAAACAGCACGATCGTCGATTCGATCCCGCGTTCATCCATCACCAGTTGCGGCTTGAGTAGTTCAAGTTGCAGCCGAACCGGGCGCAATTCTTCGCGCGTCATGAAATCGGGATCAGCAAAGGCCAGCCGATAGGCGGGCGCGCGGGTCTGGATGGTGTCGGGTATCCGGTCTGCCGCCTTTACATCCTCGACACTGTCGCGGAACGGATGATTGCGGGGTTCGTCTTTCATGACCTGCCTTTGCATTGCGTGACCTGTTCCCAAGCCTTATAGGCAGGACGCAACAGGACCAACCGAAAAAGGGGTGACAGCATGTCGAACGCAGCCTTGGAAACCGCCATCGAAGCCGCATGGGACGTCCGTGACAGCATCACCCCTGCCACCAAAGGCGAGGCGCGCGATGCCGTTGAAGCCACATTGGCCGCGCTGGGCGCGGGCACATTGCGTGTGGCCGAAAAGCGCGGTGCTGACTGGCATGTGAACCAGTGGGCCAAGAAAGCGGTACTGCTGGGCTTTCGTCTGCAAGACATGGGCCTGCAATCCGGCGGCCCGCAGGGATCAAGCTGGTGGGACAAGGTGGACAGCAAATTCCACGGTTGGGGCGAGGAGCAGTTCCGCACCGCAGGCTTCCGCGCCGTGCCCAACTGCATCGTGCGCAAATCGGCCCATATCGCAAAGGGCGTCGTACTGATGCCATCCTTCGTCAACCTCGGCGCTTTCGTGGATGAGGGCACCATGGTGGATACTTGGGCCACAGTCGGCTCTTGCGCGCAGATCGGCAAGAACGTGCATCTGTCTGGTGGCGTCGGCATTGGTGGCGTGCTTGAGCCGATGCAGGCCGGCCCGACGATCATCGAGGACAACTGCTTTATCGGTGCGCGGTCCGAAGTGGTTGAAGGCTGCATCGTCCGCGAAGGCTCGGTGCTGGGGATGGGTGTGTTCATTGGCAAATCCACCAAGATCGTGGATCGCGAAACCGGATCGGTAAGCTATGGCGAAGTCCCGGCGGGGTCGGTGGTTGTGGCAGGGTCGATGCCGTCTAAGAACGGTATCAGCCTCTATTGCGCCGTGATCGTGAAAAAGGTCGATGCCCAGACCCGCAGCAAGACCAGCATCAACGAACTGTTGCGCGACTGACACGCCGCCCGCCCCGAAAGGCCACGCCATGACAGAAGACAAACCCCGCAAGGAAAGCCGTCAGCAGGTCTATACCTTGTTGGTACAGGTTGGGCGGAAATCTGGTGATGGCCTGCCCGCCAAGGCCACCGGAGGCGCC
>JBKBOF010000274.1:0-2429 GCA_046294955.1 Paracoccaceae bacterium | reverse complement strand
GCCAAGCCATGACCGACACAGTTGCCCTGATCGGCGCGGGGGCGATGGGCGGGGCCATCGGCGCGCGGCTTGTGACGACGGGCACGCCGCTGGTGGTATTCGATCTGGACGCCGAAAAGGTTGCATCGCTGGTGGCCATGGGCGCGACCGCAGCGACCACGGCTGCCGCAGCGGCAGCGGCGTCAAGCGTAGTGATTCTGTCACTCAACTCTGCGCGGATCGTGCGGGCGGCGGTGTTTGGCGACGCAGGCATTGCTGAAGGCGCTGAAACGGGCACGCTGATCATCGACATGTCCTCGATCGACCCCGAGGCGACCAAGGCGCTGGCCGCCGAAGTCACCGCACGGGGCCTGCACTGGGTCGACAGCCCCTTGTCCGGCGGCATCCCCAAAGCGGTCTTGGGGCAGTTGACCCTGATGCAGGGCGGCGAGGCCGCACAGGTGGCCCGGGCGCAAGCGATTCTGGCAAATGTCGCCAGCAACCAGACCCATATGGGGGCCGCTGCTGCAGGCCAGACCACCAAGCTGATCAATCAGGTGCTCTGTGGGCTGGGCTTTCTTGCCGTCGCCGAAGCGACGGCACTGGCCGAGGCGGCGGGCGTCGATGTGGCAAAAATCCCGCACGCCTTGGCCGGAGGGCGCGCCGACTCTGCAATCTTGCAAGAATACATGCCGCGCTTTGCCGCACGCGATTACCGCCGCACCGGCCGCATCGACAACATGGTGAAAGACCTGAACGGCGCCGCGGATCTTGCCCGTTTGACCCATACCGCCATGCCGTTGACCACGCTATGTGCAGAGGTGCACCGCATGTTGACCGCCGCCGGTCTTGGGGCCGAGGACGAGGCGGCGTTGATGGAATTTTTCAAAGGACCGCGAAAGGAACTGCACAAATGATCACCCGATATGCTCTGTTCGAAGGCCGCATCCATGAGGGCCAGACCCAAGCCTTCCGCGAGGCCGTCATGACGGAAATCCTGCCCAAATGGAAAGCCTTTCCCGGCGCGCTTTCGGTGCGCGTGGGTTTTGCCGAAAGCCGCGATGACGGTGCACCGGAATACCCGCTGATCCTCGCCATCAGTTATCCCGACCTTGACGCCGTCGAAGCAGCTCTGGCCAGCCCTGCACGAAGCGAGGGTCGCGCCGCAACCGAGGCGGTGCTGGCGCGGTTCTTCACCGGGCGTGTCCACCACCACGTCACCACGGCACATGACTTTCATCTGGCGTAACGCTGGGCGGGCGGAGGAGGCGCTGGATTTGCGCAGTCCGCTGCGATAGTACACTCCAATGGTTCCGTCCCGCAAAAAGCCGACCATGGCCGATGTCGCCCGAATTGCGGGCGTCTCGCCCATGACAGTCAGTCGCGCGTTCAAGCGTGACAGTGCGGTCAGTGAGGCCACCCGAAAAGCGATTCTGACGGCAGCCGAAGATCTTGGCTACGTCTTCGACACCACTGCCTCGAACCTGCGGTCGCAAAAGACTGATTTTATTGCTGCTATCGTGCCGTCAATCAATAACGCCAACTTTGCCGATACCGTCCGAGGACTTTCCGAAGGGTTGAAAGACCGTGGGCTTCAGATTCTGCTCGGCTATACCGACTACGACATGGTCGAGGAAGAAAGCCTGATCGAACAATTGCTGCGTCGGCGGCCCGAGGCCATTGTCGTGACTGGCGGTCGTCACACCCCGCGCGCCCGGCGCCTGTTGGAAAACGCGGCGATGCCTGTCATCGAGACTTGGGATTTGCCCGATAATCCGGTCGGTCACGTCGTCGGTTTCTCCAATGCGCAGGCCGTGCGCGGAATGGTGGACCATTTTGTTGCACAAGGGCTTACCCGGATCGCCTTTATCGGCGGCGATGCCAGCCGCGACACGCGCGGGGCAGACCGGCGTGCGGGATTTGTCAACGCCATGAAAGAGCATGGATTGGACGCAACCCGGCTTATTGCTGCCGGACAGCCGCCAATCTCGATGCGGGAAGGGGCCGAAGCGATGGAACGACTGCTGGAGACGCTGCCTGATACGCAGGCCGTGATTTGCGTATCCGACCCATCGGCATTTGGCGCACTGACCGAGTGCCAGCGACAAGGCATCGACGTACCGGGGCGGATGTCAATCGCGGGCTTTGGCGATTATGAAATCAGTGCTGTGTCGGTGCCATCGCTGACAACCATAAATCCGCATCCGAATCAGATCGGCACGGAGACAGCAAAATTGATCCTGGAGATGCTGGACTACCCGGACAATCCGCCAAAAAGAGTTCAGATCATTCCACACTTGCTGATTCGTCAGTCGAGCTGTTGAGCAGCAACGATCCTCCGACAGCGAAAGCCTTCAAGTTCATTGGGCGAGCGCAGTGCTAGTCGGGGCCAACACAGTTTGGCAAATCACGGTGAGGCCGTTCTTGCAGCGTCCCCGTCCGGTGTCGAT
>JBKBOF010000273.1:0-2431 GCA_046294955.1 Paracoccaceae bacterium | reverse complement strand
CAATCGACCCAAAGGGTCTGCACGGTCTTACCGGCGCGGCGCGGGCGGCGGGCGTTCCGGTCAGTGTTGTCGGGCGCTTTGGCGGCGAAGCGGTAACGCTGGGCGGCCAGTCCCTCCCTCTGGCCACCCTAAGTCTGACCTACCGCACCGCCTTTGCCGCCGTCTTGGGGGTCTGATCGGCTGGAAAGCGTCGCAAAGGTATCTTGCAGCCCGCCCGTCACAGACCTAGATTTACGTCAAGACCAGACAGGAGCATCCCATGGCCATTGACGCCCGCGATATCGAAACCTTGATCCGCCAAGCCTTTCCGCAGGCCACAGTTTCGGTTCAGGGGGACGACGGGCAGCATTTTTCGGCCGAAGTTGTGGACGAAAGCTTCAGAGGAATGAACCGCGTGCAGCAACAACGCGCCGTCTATGCCGCGTTGAAAGGCAAGATGGACGGGTCGCATGGCGAACTCCATGCGTTGGCGCTGACCACCCGTGCCCCGGAATAAGCAAAGGACGGAAAAATGAGCGCTCAGGACCAGATCCGCAAGACTGTTGAAACGAATGACGTGGTGTTGTTCATGAAGGGCACCAAGATGATGCCGCAATGTGGGTTTTCATCCCGCGTTGCTGGCGTTCTGAATTATATGGGCGTCGAATTTGCCGATGTGAACGTGCTGGCCGATGCCGAGATCCGGCAGGGGATCAAGGATTTCTCGGACTGGCCGACGATCCCGCAGCTTTATGTCAAAGGCGAATTCGTGGGCGGCTGCGACATCGTCACCGAAATGACCCTGTCGGGTGAGCTGGATGCCCTGTTCGAAGCCAAGGGCGTGACCTATGACAAGGACGCCGCCAAAAAGATCCGCGAAGCAAACGCTTGACCCATTGGACGAGTTTGCACGCATAGCCCATTGAAAAGGCCCGCAAAGTATGCGGGCCTTTTTTCTATTGCGCCGTGGTGCAGGTCAGAAGCGGCGTTTCCTCACCCGCCTCTTTCCAATACAGGGTGGCGTCATCTCCCCTGGTCCACCAGACATAATTCGCCCCATCCGACGGCCAGCCATAGCGCGCGCCGGATGCGGCAACTTCGGATACCAGCGTGATTTGCGCGCCGTCCACATGAATGATCACCAATCCCCCATCGGCAGCGGTTACATAGGTGGCCGGAACCGAAACACCGCGGTCACAGACGTAGCGCGTCGTTGCAAATTCTGGCGCGGCCGATGCCGCCAATGGGCACAGCAAACCCGCCAAGGCCAGTCCGATCCGCATCATGCCCCTGCCCTTTCTTCGATCCGTTCTGCCAAGGCCTCGGCCCTTGCAGCAATCTCTGCCATCGTTTCATAGACCTGCGGCGGAATCACCGGAACTTCCAGCTTTTCGGCTTGCGGCACCGGTCGGCTTTCCAAAGCTGCAAGCTTGGCCTTGAGCTGCCGGTTTTCATCTTCAATCGCTGCGGTCTTGTCGGCCAGCATCAGGCCCGACATCAACAGCATCCGCGACTCGGGCAGGCGCCCCATCTGCTGCACCAATGGCTCGGCTTCGGCATTCAGCATCGTCGCTGCGGCGCGCAGGAAATGCTCTTCGCCGGTTTGACAGGCCACCTGAAAATTGCGTCCGCCGATGGTGACTGTGACATCAGGCATTGTGCACGACCTCCTCTTTCGGTGCGGCCAGCGGGTCAAGGGCGGCAATCAACTCGTCCAACTCGGCTGCTTCGGCCGAGCGCAAGGCGCGCAACGCCTCCAACTCTGTCAGCATCGCCTTGTTGATCAGATGCGGCTCAATCCGGCCTTCGGATTGCGCTTCGGTCATCAGGCGCAGTTGTTCGCGCAACGAGACCACGGTTTTCTTCAACCGCTGCATCTCAAGCCCTTGCACATCCAGCAATTTCGTCAACCGTTCCGTCTCGGCCTGCAAAACAAGCCGGGCGGCGGCATCCTTGTCGCGCACCACCCGAAGCCGTTCGTTCAACTGGGCGGTCAGCATCTGTTCTTCGTCCAGCGCTTCATTCAGACGTGCGATCTCAGCCTCGGCCACACCGTCGGCAAGGGTTGCGACCGGGCCGCCGACATCTGGCGTGGCCACAGGCACCGACAAGGTCTCTACCCCTTGTCCGATGCGCGTCAAGGCCGCTGTGATGCGGCGCTCCAATTCGGCGATGTTGTCCATGCCCCCTCTTTCCCGGAAAGTCCGGCGTGTTCCTGTGACCTGACCCAAAGTGCGAATCGTGGCAGCACAGGTCAAGCCTGATCTTATCGCAAACAAAGGTGAAGGAACGCCCCATATCGTCAACAGCTTGGCGGGCGTGCTTGATCTTGCCGTCCGGGGTGATAAGGAACCCTTAACCCGCACGTTTCCAAGCATGAGGAGCCCGGCCTTGGATATCCAGACCCTGCGTGACCGCCACCCCGATCACTGGATGCGCGCCACTGCCATCC
>JBKBOF010000272.1:0-2526 GCA_046294955.1 Paracoccaceae bacterium | reverse complement strand
TGCTTGACGAGATTGTTCCGATATGAAGCGCTTCAGTCTTGATGTCAGGTTCGGTCGTTGGCGCGGCTTCTGCAATGTCACTTTGTTCAATGGCAGCGTGCACCGCAATGGTGCCTTCGGTATCAGTTTCACTGCCGCTTGGTCCTGACTTATCGAAGTGCGAAAAATTGTCGCGCAGAAGTTTATCGGGCAAAAGTATCGACGCATCCATGTGCAGGAACGGTCCAAAATCCTGGGTTGCAGGACTTTCAGTGTCTTCGATTTCTTGGTTTCCGCCTTCGGGAAGGGTTTCGGCCAGCGTTTCGATCATTGGCGGCGCAGGCGGGCATGCTGGCACGGCCGTCGCGCCAAACTGCGCACCTTCATCGATCAGAAACCCGGAACCTCTGCCAACCGTTACAGCGTGTGCCCGATGGGTGCCAGTGTCGATCTGAAAGGGAGATACGAAATTAATCTGCATTCTGCATTCCGACGCCTTGCTGTGATTATCTGTAGAAATGCGTGAAAAGACTTACCGACTGTTTACCCAAACCAACGATATTCATAAAAATCCAGTTTAAGCGGAGCCACGACATGCACCCAGACCTATTACTATCGCCGCATCGACCGATCAGTCCGGATCGCGTCAAATTGATGGAAAAGGCCAGGGAACTTGAATCGGCTTTTCTGTCGGAAATGCTCGCCCACGCCGGATTGGGCGAAGCGTCCGATAGCTTTGGGGGTGGGGCTGGCGAAGAACAGTTCGCATCCTTTCTGCGGGGTGAACAGGCGCGTCTGATTGTCGACCGAGGCGGCATCGGCTTGGCTGAAACAATCTTCCAATCTCTGGTAAAGTCTGAGGAGGCGCACAATGCCCAATGATCCTGCGGCATTGCTGGAAAGCGTGCGTGCCGCCTTGTGCGAGGGAAACTACCAACGCCTTTCTGATCTCGCGCCTGTTCTTGCACAGGTGGAGGCCGAGGTCGGGATGTACAGTCTGCCTGATTTGCGCGCTTTGCGTGCCGAGGCCGAGCGTACGGAAGCCTGTCTGCAATCAGCCTTGTCTGGCGTACGGGGGGCTCGCCGTAGGGTGGCAGAAATCACGGACGCGGCGCGTGGTTTGACGACCTATGACCGCGACGGCCTGAGGGCGACGTTTTCCAACACACTGCCCGAGTCGCGGCGTGTTTGAATTATCTCAAATCATCGGTGAATGGCGTGGTGCGGTTCACGGATGATTAGGGGTTGGAGGATTTGATTGGCCCTGCGCCCCGAGGTCGGGGTGGCGTCTTGGGGAAACGCCCGGACATCGGCAAGAATGCCCTTCCAGCTGTCGGATGGCAGTAACTCTGGCCGCGAAAAAGCGTGGCACTTGCGAAGGAAACGAACATGTCTTCCATTTTGACGAACAATGGCGCGATGGTTGCACTGCAAACCATGAAGGCTATCAACAAGAACATGGGCCAGGTTCAGGCCGAGATCTCGACCGGGAAAGCCGTCGGAAGTGCCAAGGACAACGCTGCGGTTTGGGCGATTTCCAAGGTGATGGAATCGGACGTGAAGGGCTTCAAGGGGATTTCGGACAGCCTTTCCTTGGGGTCCTCCACCGTTGCGGTTGCACAGAATGCCGCAGAAACCGTCACCGATCTGCTGACCTCGATCAAAGGCAAGATCGTTGCCGCACAGGAATCGAACGTTGATCGCGGCAAAATCCAGACTGACATTTCGGCCTTGCGCGACCAGATTACCTCTGTGGTGAACGCTGCCCAGTTCAACGGTTTGAATCTGCTGTCAAATACCAGCAAGACCGCAGGAACTGGGTCCGTCAATATTCTGTCTTCCCTTGATCGTTCGGCGACAGGTGTCACAGCCAGTAGCATTGATGTGGGCAAGAAGGATCTTGGCACCGGCGCATCGTCGATCTCTCTGACCGCAACGGCGACGGCAACGGGAACCAACAACATCTCTGGTGCATATGACGCTGCTGCCGCCGCTCTGGCTGGCGCAGCCACCCCGGCAACGACGACGACGACCCTTTATGCCTCTGCAACATCTGCTGTGGCGGCAGGGACAGGTTTCAGCCTCGAAATCTCCGCATCTGGGGGAAATGTAGCGGGATCGAACACCACAAACCGCAATGACATCAAATATGTTGCACGAGATGGCGATACGGCAGCCGATGTCGCAAAAGGTCTTGCCGACGCCTTCAACCAGCATTTGAAGAATACTCTTGGTGAAGGCAATGTTGGCACGGTCGGGGCTGTTGCCAATGGCAACGTGATCACTTTCACAGGCGCCACTGGGGTTGCAGGTGATGTGATGAGCATTGCAGCGAACTCTTGGGCCGCCGCTGACACGACAATTGGTGGTGGACTCGAAGCACTCAGCACCGTTGACGTGACCACTGGAGCAGGGGCTGCGTCAGCATTGAACGAGGTCGAAGGGTTGATCCAGACTGCCATTGATGCGGCTGCTTCGTTCGGCTCCGCGCGCGGCCGGATTGATACGCAGAAGGACTTTGTCAGCAATCTTGTCGACTCGCTGAAG
>JBKBOF010000271.1:0-2630 GCA_046294955.1 Paracoccaceae bacterium | reverse complement strand
AATATCTACCAGAACCCACCCGTCCGGGGCGTTTTGCGGCAAAACTTTTTTGGTCAGTCCGAACTGACCGGGGGCAAAACATGCACCACAGAGCATGGTCTGGGCAACCGAGCCATCCATCTGAGCAACACCCCCCCAAACCACCGACTCATTCGATGATTTTTATCATTAAAGACACAATGAAGAGTCGATTCCGGCTTGCCAACTGTTTTTAATTTTTGAATGCATAGAAACAGGTGGGGAAAAGAAAGTGATCGAATGGCACGCACCGACACCCTGTTTCGTCAGTCCCACAACCTGATACTGGACATGCTGACCCGCCTGCCCGCCGACGCATGTCTGCCGTCGGAAGTGCAACTTGCGGCAGATCTGGGTGTTTCACGGACCGTAGTGCGCTCGGTCCTGCAAAAGGTCGCCGAAGGCGGGATATTGCACGGAAGTGGACGCGAAAGACGTGTGTTGCGGGCCCCACGCGACAAGGATCGGTTGCCGCTGCGCGATGAATACATCAGCCGCGATGAACTTGAGTCGCGGTTTCTGGATTGGGTGTTGCGCTTTGACGTGCCCGCAGGCACGGCGTTGAACATCACGCAACTGGCGCGGCAATTCCATGTGCCGACGCACCTGCTGCAAGAGTTTCTCGCAAGCCTCGGGCAATCGGGGTTGATCGAACGCCGGGCACGCGGCGGATGGCGTCTGTTGGGCTTCACCGCCGAATATGCGGTGGAGTTGTCCGAATTCCGGCAGGTGTTGGAACTGAACGCCGTGCGCAGCTTTGCTGCTTTGCCCTCCGATCATGCGGCATGGGCCTTGCTGGACAGCGTACGCATTGACCATCTGGACCTTCTCGACCGCATCGAGCGTGATTTTCACGATTTTTCACGGCTGGACGGGCAGTTTCATGCCCTGATCAATTCGGTGGTGACCAACCGGTTCGTGGCAGAGTTCCAGAAAGTGATCTCGCTGATTTTCCACTACCACTATCAATGGGATAAAAAGATGGAACGGTTCCGCAACGAAGCCGCTATCCGCGAACATCTGACCATCATCGCTGCGTTGCAGGCACGCGATGCCGCTGCGGCCGAAATCGCCGCGCGATCCCACCTTTCCACATCGAAGGAAACATTGCTGTCGTCGATGCGGGGCCATCATCTGGTATAGGATTGCCGGATTGCATAAACTTGCCCCTTAACCTGCGAAGCACCATGTCCCGTCGCCCCACCATTCATGACGTCGCCCGCGAGGCAGGGCTGTCCCCTGCCACAGTGGACCGGGTTCTGAATGCCCGTGAACGGGTGCGCGAGGATACCGCCAACCGTGTTTACGACGCGGCACGGCGGATCGGCTATCACGCGGCAGCGTTGATCGGCCAAAGGGTGCAGGATGCACGGCCCAGATTGCGGTTGGGCGTTGTCCTGCACAAGGAACGACAAGCGTTCTATCAGCAGTTCAGGGTCGAGATCGAACGGGCGGCGGCTCTGGCATCCGGGGTGCGGGCCTCGGTTCAGATCGCGTTTGCGGCGTCGCAAGGCCCGTCGGATTTTTCTGCGTTGATGGAAAGCATGGCCGGCAAGGTTGATGTGATTGCCGCAACGGCAGTGGCGCATCCGGAAGTCACAGAAGCGGTGATGCGGATCAATGCCGCGGGGGTGCCGTGTTTTGCCCTGTTGAATGATTTCGCCCAAGGGGTACGGCAACACTATATCGGAATGAACAACATGAAGGTCGGCCGGATCGCTGCGCAGATGATCAGCCTTGCCTCACATCAACCGGGCAAGATCGCTGTCTTCATCGGCGGCACGCGCTGGCATGGACACGAACTGCGTGAGACAGGCTTTCGCAGCTACTTCCGGGAATATGCGCCACAGTTCCATGTGCTGGACACGTTGGTGAACCTTGAGACGCGGCAATTGACCTATGAGGCCACGCTGGACCTTCTGGGTCGCCATCCGGATCTGCGCGGCATCTACTGCGCGGGCGGTGGCATGGAGGGCGCGATTGCAGCCCTGCGAGAGGCAAGGGCGACCGGAGAGGTCGCTTTGATCGTCAATGAACTGACACCGGAAAGTCGGGCTGCATTGATATCACGCCATGTGACGATGGTGATTTCAACACCCCTGCCCCGGCTGTGCGCCGATTTGATGGTGATGGCGGCGGATACGGTGCAAAACGGGATCGCCGGTGTCTCGGGTCAGCATTTCCTGACACCAGACCTGTACTTGCCCGAGTCGGTCTAACCTGCCCGGTCGGACCTGTCCCGCGCTTTGATCCATGGCAATCCGCACAAGATACGGGCCATGACGGATAAAAAATCGGTAATATCGTTTCAGTAGGTCGTCTTGTGAAAAATTTGTCACAAGACGACGATAGATGGCTTGTCTGACTCGCTACCCCGCCTTTAACGTCTGCCGACAAACCGCGAATCCGTTCCGGCCGGTCGAGCAGAGGGAACGGGATGGCAAGCGGGACAGAAACGATCAACCGGGAGAAACTCCAATGATGACGAAGAAAATTCTTGGGCTGACGACCAGCCTTGCGGTGATGATGTCGGCCACGTTGGCGTCGGCACAATCGCTGGCCGATCTGGAAGCCGCAGCCAAGGCAGAAGGCACGTTGTCCACGATTGCCCT
>JBKBOF010000270.1:0-2652 GCA_046294955.1 Paracoccaceae bacterium | reverse complement strand
CCCCGCTACCACACTGGATTCACAAGATGAATCCCTTACAGGATTTGTGCAACAGAACCTGGCTCATTGGCAGTTGCTTATACTGCTGCATTCCAAGTCATTGCGGCGTAACGGCTGCGCACGCGGGTTGTACAGCAATGTGGCGGGGATCGCAGGCTACCCTATGGCAACAAAAGCGTCAAAGATTCGGTTGATTCATCATGCCAGCCCGACTGTGACCAACGCCAACACCAGATAGCGGCCACCCTTGGCCAGCGTGACGATCAACAGGAACCGCCAGAACGGTTCGCGCAACACTCCGGCGGCTAGCGTCAGCGGGTCGCCCACGACCGGCAACCAAGCCCCCAGAAGGCTCCAATACCCCCAGGCCGCATACCAGCCTGTCGCACGGTCCAGTTGCGCCTTTGACACCGGGAACCAGCGCCGATCCGCAAAGCGGTTCAGAAACCGCCCCATCATCCAGTTCACGACGGAGCCAAGAACAT
Organism: Paracoccaceae bacterium; assembly: GCA_046294955.1. GTDB lineage: Bacteria > Pseudomonadota > Alphaproteobacteria > Rhodobacterales > Rhodobacteraceae > Pseudotabrizicola. Next base: position 2,167 of record JBKBOF010000270.1, on the reverse strand, counting down.
TGCCTGTCGTGGCCACGACAAGCAACAGCCAGACTGGCTGGCCCCCTTGCACCATCAACGCGATCAGCACGGCTTCGGACTGCGCTGGGATCAGTGTTGCGGCGACAAGCGCCGCAAGGAACAATCCGGCAAGCTCCCACATATATCAGGCCGCCCGCGGCCAGTGGCGATGCAGGTCGTCAATCACAAATGGATGGGCGTGACGCACTCCATGGTCGGTCAGATGCGGGTGGTCGGGGGGCAGGTCCGGGTGGTCATGTGTGACATCGACCGGATCATCGGCGGGCCAGAGTTGGATCACCGCGATCATCGCCATCGCCCCGATCCCGGCCAGCCCGAGCGCGGCCACCGGCAGGTTGAAAGCCGACCCGAGCCAGCCTGCTAGTGGATAAGTGATCAGCCACGCCGCATGACTTAGCGCAAACTGCGCGGCAAAGACCGCACCCCGGTCGGCCACACGCGCCGAGCGATTGATGATCCTTCCGATCGGCGTCTGCGTCAGCGAAAATCCGAACCCGACCACCGCCCACAGCGCCATCAACCCGGTCAGCCCGGTTGCCAGCGGGGTCACCGCGACGCCCGCCACCATCACGCCCGCACCGGCGATCATCACCGGCCTGTCGGGGATCCGTTCCAAGATCCGCGGCAGCAGGAACGCGGCCACGATGGACCCTGCCCCGAAGGCGGCGAAGGCTAGCGCCACCTGCGCCTCTCCCAATCCCAGACGGGCCTGCACCAGCACAACCGTATTGACGTAGATCATCGCCCCGGCGGCAGCGACCGCTATTTCCATCACCATCAGCCCGCGCAGGCGAGGTGTGGCGAGGTAAATGCGGATGCCCTTGGTGGTGGCCGCCCAGAACTGGCCGGGCTCGGCTGCGCTGCGGGCGGGAAGCGCTACAGTGACCACCAGCAGCGCTGAACCGACAAAGCCCGCCACGGTGCCGCCAAACAACACCGGAAAGCTGACGACGGTCAGCAGGGCGGCGGCCAGCATCGGGCTGAGCAGTTGTTCAAGATCCTCTGCCAAACGCAGCAGGGACAGCGCGTTGGTGTAATCCCGCTCATCGGGCAACACGTCCGGGATAGTCGCCTGAAACGCCGGGGTGAAACCGGCTGACGCAGCCTGAAGGAAGAAGATCAGCACATAGATCTGCCAGACCTCGGTGACGAAGGGCAGGAACAGGACTACGCCGGCCCGGATCAGGTCGAGCACCACCAGAAACGCCCGGCGCGGCAGGCGTTCGGCAACGGCCGCTGCAATCGGAGCCAGCCAGACATAGGCGACCATCTTGATCGCAAGGGCCGTGCCGAGAACGAGACCGGCGTTTTCACCAGCAAGCTGCCAAGCCAGCAGACCCAGCGCCACTGTGGCAAGGCCTGTGCCCAGCAGGGCGATGACCTGCGCGGCGAACAGATGACGGAAAGTGCGATTGGACAGGATACTGAGCATTTGTGTGTTGCCCGGGGCGTCAATACGCGCCGTGACCCTCCGGTTCGGTTTTATGGAACGGTCTGATTGCCCTGCGATGCCCGTGCCTGCGTGCAACGTGCCCGTCGGTGTCGAAACCGGACCAGTCCTTGATTGAATTACGCATTCCAGCCTCAAAAGTAGTGGGTGACCAACCTGACGTCTTCGACCTTCGCTTGCGGGTCGCGCGGCAGGGGGCCGATGATACCTTCCAGACAGGGGTCGATATGGTCCTGTATCAGATCTTGTGTGGTTTGCCAAAACGGACTGGTCAACCCGAAGGGTGTTGGCATGGTGGATGCCAGAAAGAGAGCCATGGGTCGCGACGGGTCCGAGGATCAAGGCGAGGCAGAGTTCTGCTGCGAGACGCTGAACACGGCCAACCATAGGTTCGGCCCGCCCGAGATCATAAACACCGACCTCACCTGCATCGCGCCGAACGTCCGGTCGGTGAACCGCCCGCCCACAACGCGCCGCACCTATAATTCGATCTGCCCGCCGCCATGTGGCGTGTTGGCGTTGAAGAACCCGGAACCGCTGCTTTTCCACAACGAGCCGATACTGCGCGACGGAAGAATAGTAAGCTTTCTTACATCTGGTAATTACGGTCATGCACTCGGAAGTGAGCTACCCCCCGAAAATCGGACAGTGACGGAAGCTACGATCTGAGGTCTGCTGATCCCCAAGACGAGGAGA
>JBKBOF010000269.1:0-2706 GCA_046294955.1 Paracoccaceae bacterium | reverse complement strand
ATACCGCGTGCAGTCTATGACACGAGGACGCAATGACCTACCATCCGAAATCAGACTTCATGCGCGTGATGATGACCCGTGGCTTTCTGGCCGATTGCACGGATTATCAGGCGCTGGACGAGGCGTTTCTGAACGGGGTCGTGCCGGCCTATATCGGCTTTGATGCCACGGCCAAATCGTTGCATGTGGGAAGCCTGATCCAGATCATGATGCTGCGATGGTTGCAAAAATGCGGCGGTAAGCCGATTGTCCTGATGGGCGGCGGCACCACCAAGATCGGCGATCCGTCGTTTCGCGCTGAAGAGCGGCCGCTGCTGACCGATGCGCAGATCAATGACAACATAGCCGGGATCAAGCGGGCGTTTTCGCCCTATGTCGTGTTCGGAGACGGGCCGAATGATGCGATCATGGTAAACAATGCCGAATGGCTGGACAGTCTGAATTACATCGGCTTTCTGCGCGACATCGGGCGGCATTTCAGCGTGAACCGCATGCTGTCGTTTGAAAGCGTGAAATCCCGGCTGGACCGCGAACAATCACTGTCCTTCCTTGAATTCAACTACATGATCCTGCAAGCCTATGATTTTCTGGAACTCAGCCGCCGTTACGGCTGCCGCTTGCAGATGGGCGGGTCGGATCAGTGGGGCAACATCGTCAACGGCGTTGACCTGACGCGCCGGGTCATCTCGGGCGAGGTGTTCGGGCTGACCTCGCATCTTCTGACCACAAGCGACGGCAAGAAGATGGGCAAGACGGCGGGCGGGGCAGTCTGGCTGAATGGCGAGATGTTCTCGGCCTACGAATTCTGGCAGTATTGGCGCAACACGACCGACGCCGATGTGGGTCGGTTTCTAAAGCTTTATACTGATTTGCCATTGGACGATTGCGACCGCCTTGGCGCACTGCAAGGGTCAGAGATCAATGCGGCCAAGATCATCCTTGCCAATGAGGTGACCACCTTGCTGCACGGGGCCGAGGCGGCTCGGGCGGCCGAGGCCACTGCGCGCGAGGTGTTCGAACATGGTGGCATCGGCGATGACCTGCCCACCGTGACCCTGTCACCCGAAGAAGTGTCGGACGGGATCGGCATCGTGCAACTGTTTGTGCGTGCAGGGCTTTCGGCCAGTGGCAAGGACGCCAAACGCCTGATTGCCGAAGGGGGTGCGCGCATCAATGATGACATCATCACCGACAACGGCAAACGCTTTGGGGCGGGGGATCTGGCAGAGCCGCTTAAACTGACGGCGGGCAAGAAACGCCACGCACTGGTCACGCTGGGCTGATGGCTGGCATGACGCTGTCGCGGGCCCGGGGCACGACAGCCGGGGCCGGACATGGTTCGGGTGGGCGCCGCCGCTGCGCCTTTGGCGCCTATTCCAACCGCGCGGGAAAGCCGTCTGCCCGCAGGTCGGTGCCAAGGGCGTCTTCCAGCAACTTGACGATCTGCGTCGATTGCGCCGCACCGCCATAGGCTGCACGCCCTTTGACAAAGGTCTGCATCGTCTGCCCAGCCAGATCCAGCGGCACGCCGAATTCTTGACCAAAACCCATGGCAAAGCCCAGATCCTTTAGCGCAAGATCCATGGTGAAGGCGATGTCATAGCTGCCGTTCAGGATCAGTTGACCTTCGGTTTCATGCACGAAACTGCTGCCGGACGAGGCGGCAATCGCCTCCCACGCGGTTTTCAGGTCCAGCCCGCCACGTTTGGCCAGCATCAGCGCCTCGCCGTCGGCAACCAGATGGATGAAGGCCAGCATGTTGGTGATCACCTTGATCACCGCCGCCGACCCCAGCGGCCCCATGTGGAACAACCGGTTGCCGATCGCCTCAAGCGCCGGGCGGTGCAGGTCCAGAAGGTCGGTGTCTCCGCCCACCAGCACCGTGATTTCGCCGCGCGCTGCCAGATGCACACCGCCCGTCACCGGGGCCTCCAGCATGCGCACACCCTTGGCCTGCGCCAAGCCCGACAGCCTCAGCACGTCATCACGTCCGAGGGTTGAATTTTCCACCCACGTCATGCCCGGTCGCGCGCTGGTCAGCACCTGTGCCAACACCGCTTCGGACACCGCAGGCGATGGCAGGCAGGTAAAGACATGGTCCACATGCGCGGCAAGGTCGGCCGGGCTGTTCGCGACCGTGTCCCCCATTCCCCGGTGCCGGTCGGCCAATGCCGGATCGCGGTCATAGACCACCAGATCGTGGCCGGCACGGATCAGGCTGGCCGCCAGATGCCCACCCAGATTTCCCAAGCCGATATATCCGATTTTCATGCGCCGTATCCCACCAATGCCTTGACCTCGCAAAAGTCACGGATGCCCCAGCCGGCATATTCGCGTCCGTTTCCGGACTGTTTGTAGCCTCCGAACGGGGCGAAGGTATCCCATGGCGGGCCGTTCAGGTTCACCTGTCCCGCCCGCAACTGCCGCCCCACGGCCCGCGCCTGATCCAGCGGTCCCTGCACATAGGCCGCAAGGCCATAGGGCGTGTCATTGGCCATCTGAACCGCCTGTTCCACGCTGTCATAGGGCAGGATCGCCAGCACCGGGCCAAAGATTTCCTCGCGCGCGATTGTCATGTCGTTGGTCACTTCACCAAAGATCGTCGGCCGCGCAAACCATCCCCGGTTCAGCCCCTGTGGCCGCCCGGTGCCGCCACAGACCAGCCGCGCCCCTTCGTCGATGCCTTGCTGGATCAAGCCCTGAACC
>JBKBOF010000268.1:0-2716 GCA_046294955.1 Paracoccaceae bacterium | reverse complement strand
TTTGCCATGGTGATCCTGTCGGCAGCCCTGCGCGGCGTGCCCGAAGACACCATCGAGGCCGCGATTGTCGACGGCGCGAACCCGTTCCAGATCTTTTTCAAGATCAAGGTGCCACAGATCATGGGCACCATCGTTGTGGTCTGGACCACCATCACCATCGTCGTCCTGAAGGTCTTCGATATCGTTTTCGCCATGACAAACGGTCAGTGGGAAACTCAGGTGCTGGCCAATTACATGTACGACAAACTGTTCCGTGCCAACGACTGGGGTGTCGGATCGGCGTCGGCGATGATCATCATGCTGCTGGTGACGCCGATCCTGGTCTGGAACGTCTACAACGCCCGCAAAGAAATGCGCTGAGGGAGGCCGGATCATGGACAATGTCGTAGGCAAGAAATCCGGCCTGACCTGGGCGGTGCATATCTCGATGGCAGTGCTGGTGGCCTTGTGGCTGTTTCCGACCTTGGGCCTGTTCGTGTCGTCCTTTCGCACGGCCGATCAGATTGCCACTTCGGGCTGGTGGTCGGCGCTGTCAACGCAGGAACGCCAGGTTCCCGCCATTCGGGTGGGCGGAACCGAAGTCGAGGTGGACGGCCGTTTTGTGATTGAAGGCCGTCTGTTCACCGCAACCAATGCCGAAGTCAGCGCTTGGGGCACCTCGTCGGTGGCCCCCACCGCATACGGCCCCGGTGACGTGGCCGAACTGGACGACGGTATGACGCTGACGGTCGCCGAGGATGGTGCCTATGTGCTGTCCAGCCCGCAGACCACCGCCGGTGCCCGCCTGCCGCGCATTTTCAGCACCGCCGCCACGCCGCCGGAATTCACCTTGCAGAATTACCGTTCAATTCTGTTTGACCCCCAAAATGTGGATGGTATGGCCAAGGCGTTCTTCAACACGCTGACGGTGACAATCCCGGCGACGATCATCCCGATCCTTGTCGCGGCGTTTGCCGCTTACGCCTTGGCATGGATGGATTTTCCCGGCCGCGCGCTGTTGATTGCCGCGATTGTGGGTCTGTTGGTGGTGCCGCTGCAACTTGCACTGATCCCGCTTTTGAAACTGCACAACGAGATCGGCATCGGCAAGGGCTATCTGGGAACATGGCTTGCGCATACCGGGTTCGGCCTGCCCTTGGCGATCTATCTGTTGCGAAACTACATGGTCGGGTTGCCGCGCGATATCATCGAATGTGCCAAGGTTGACGGTGCATCGGATTTCCAGATCTTCACCAAGATCATCCTGCCACTGTCGTTTCCGGCGCTCGCCTCTTTTGCGATCTTCCAGTTTCTGTGGACATGGAATGACCTGTTGGTGTCGCTGGTGTTCCTGATCGACTCGACGGGCCAAACCACGGTGATGACCAAGCAGATCGTCGAACTTCTGGGCACGCGCGGCGGCAACTGGGAAATTCTGGCCACAGCCGCCTTCATCAGCATCTCTGTGCCGCTGCTGGTGTTCTTTGCGATGCAGAAATATCTGGTGCGCGGCCTGCTGGCCGGCTCGGTGAAGTGAGAGACGCATGACGAAACTCGAACGCATGGTGATGGGCGCAGAGGCCGAATGGTGGCGCGGGGCGGTGATCTATCAGATCTATCCCCGCAGCTATCAGGACAGCAACGGTGACGGGATCGGCGATCTGCGCGGCATCACCGAACGGCTGGACCATATTGTCAGCCTTGGGGCTGACGCGATCTGGATCAGCCCGTTCTTTACCAGCCCGATGAAGGATTTCGGCTATGACGTCAGCGATTATTGCGACGTTGATCCGATGTTCGGTACGCTTTCGGACTTTGACGCGCTGATGGCACGGGCCCGCGACTTGGGCCTGAAAGTGATGATCGACCTTGTGCTGTCGCACACCAGCGACGCGCATCCATGGTTCCGCGAAAGCCGCAAGGACCGGACCAATGCCCGTGCCGACTGGTATGTCTGGGCCGACCCCAATGGCGATGGCACACCACCGAACAACTGGTTGTCGATCTTTGGCGGATCGGCCTGGCAATGGGACAGCCGGCGCGAGCAGTATTACCTGCACAACTTTCTGACCAGCCAGCCGGACCTGAATTTCCATTGCGACGCGGTGCAGGATGCGTTGCTGGATGTGGTGCGGTTCTGGCTGGAACGCGGGGTAAATGGCTTCAGGCTGGATACCATCAATTTCTACATTGCCGACAAATACTTGCGCGACAATCCTCCACTGCCGAAAGCGTTGCGCAACGACACGATTGCGCCGGGGGTGAATCCCTACAATCACCAGTTGCATTTGTTTGACAAGAACCAGCCGGAAAACCTTGAGTTTCTGAAAAAATTCCGCGCCGTGCTGAACCCTTACAACGCCGCTGCGGTCGGCGAAGTCGGAGATGCGCAGCGTGGGTTGGAGATCATGGCCGAATACACCAGCGGCGGCGACAAGGTTCAGATGTGTTATCCGTTCGAGATGCTGCAACCAAGGCGCCTGACGGCCGCTATGCTGGAAGACACCTTCGCGCGAATGAACGCGGTCGCCCCCGATGCGTGGCCGTGCTGGGCCTATTCCAACCACGACACGGTGCGCCATATCACGCGATGGGGGCTTTCTGACGCCGCAGCAAGGACTTATACCGTTCTTCTGATGTGTCTGCGCGGGTCATTGTGCCTGTATCAGGGTGAAGAGCTTGGCCTGCCCGAAGCCGAGATTGCCTTTGAAGAACTACAAGATCCGTATGGCATCGA
>JBKBOF010000267.1:0-2747 GCA_046294955.1 Paracoccaceae bacterium | reverse complement strand
TGCCAGAGCACGGTCAACGGGCAACAACCATCCGCCCTTCTGGCGGATCACGAGGTGATCCGTCTGCGGTGCAGAACACCTGTGATGATCGCGGTCTCGGCCCCGTAAATCACAAGCGGCAAGGCTGCATACCACAGCATCCATCCGTTGATCCCGGCCATCTGGATCACCCCCTCGGTCAACAGGATCAGCGCAAGGTTCCATGTCATGAAGGCTTGTGCCAGCTCTGCCTCTGCGCCGTGCAGCGACAGGGTCGGCAGCCGAAAGCGCAAATAGGCATGATCGCCGTCTCGCAGGTCATTCACGATCACCAGGCAGGCTACTGTTGCCATCAACGAAAACAGGCGCAAGCACCATTCGGGCTTGTCCAGCATCATCAAAATCGAGGCAGGCCCCAAAGCTGCACAAACCGCCAACAGACTGGCAACGCGGGTGGACAAGGTCTTGCAGAAATAGCGCGCCGCCCATTCGGCATTGCGCGCAAGTACGACCCACATGCCCATGAAAAAGGCGGTCACGAACGAAGCGGACTGATCCCCTGTCAACGCCATGAGCAACGGGTAAATCGACACCGCCATGATGCCGGGCAACAGGTATCCCGGATCGAAAGACGGCAAATGGGGGCGGGGGGAAGCGTGATCCATATGCACCTCGTGACAACTCAAGGTGCAACATTGCGGTCAAATCGGGCAGAATGGCGGCAGGATCAGGGCTGTTTTGGCGGTTCGTCCGGTTCGATCAGAAACCGTTGCAGGGCAAAGATCTGCCACCACAAGAACAGCACCAATGCCGCCGGCATGGCGAATGTCTCAAGCTTGACCCATGTTTCCGTAGACATGGTGCGCCAGATGTATTCGTTCGCAACCGCCAGTGCCACGAACATCGCCGTCAGGCGACGGGTCAGGATCATCCAGCCTTCTTGCTGCATCGGCAGCAGTTCGGCCATCACGAATTGCAGCCAACTTTGCCCGCGCAAGAGCCCGATGCCCAGCAACCCGGCAAGGCAGCCATAGACAAGGGTGGTTTTCATCTTGAAGAACCGTTCGTCGTTGAACCACGCGGTCAGGCCGCCAAAGAAGATCACCATGAACGCAGTGAAGATCTGCATCCGGCTGATCGCGCCGGTCAGCCACCACAGCGCCGCCATAGCCGTCAAAAGTATCGGGATGAACACCAAGGCTGCGACGATAAAGCCAGAGTATTCGGTGCCGCCGATGGAAAAGCTGTCCTCCTTGATCTTCAGATAGATCAGAAAGAACGCAATCGTTGGGCCAAGTTCCAGCACCTGTTTCAGCACGCCGTTGATCTTCTTTTCGGCCATCTGTCTACCTCGCACAGTCCAATTTCAAGTCACACCCGCCGCTGCCAGCAGTGGGTGCTTGGGTTTCAGGGACGCCGGTTCCGATCACCGGGCCCGCCCCGCGCACCGTCACGCCTCAAGACCGACAAGGGCGCGGGCAAAATCCTCGGGGTCAAACGGGGCCAGATCGTCGATCTGTTCGCCAACCCCGATGGCATGGATCGGCAGACCAAACTTGTCGGCCAAGGCGACAAGCACGCCGCCCTTGGCGGTGCCGTCGAGCTTGGTCATCACAAGGCCGGAGACATCGGCAATCTTGCGGAAAATCTCGACCTGGGCGATGGCGTTCTGCCCGGTGGTGGCGTCAAGCACCAGCAGCGTGTTGTGCGGCGCGGTAGGGTCCACCTTGCGCAGCACGCGCACGATTTTGGCCAGTTCCTCCATAAGATCGGCGCGGTTTTGCAGCCGACCGGCCGTGTCGATCATCAACAGATCCGCGCCGTCAGCCCGTGCCTTGGTCAGCGCGTCAAAGGCCAGACTAGCCGGGTCCGACCCTTCCGGCGCAGTCAGCACCGGCACCCCAGCGCGTTGCCCCCAGACCTGCAATTGTTCAACTGCAGCCGCACGGAACGTATCACCCGCCGCGATCACCACCGACTTTCCCGCCGCCTTGAACTGGCTCGCAAGTTTGCCGATCGTTGTGGTCTTGCCTGACCCGTTGACGCCCACCACCAGAACCACCTGTGGCTTGGTGGGATACAATGGCAGGGGCCGCGCCACCGGGGTCATGATCCGCGTGACCTCATCCGCCAAAGCGCGACGCAATTCGGTTGCAGAAATCTTCTTGCCAAACCGCCCTTCGGCAATGTTTGCACTGACCCGCAGGGCCGTATCCACGCCCATGTCAGCCTGAATCAACACGTCCTCAAGGCTTTCCAGCATGGCATCATCCAGCTCGCGCCGGGGTTCGTCGGCCTCTGCCTTGCCAAAAAGTCGGCCCAGAAGTCCGGGCTTTGCAGCTTCTGCTTCCGGCACGGCGACAGGGGACGTGTCGGTCGTGGACACGGGGGACACTTGCACCGTCGGTTCCGCCACCAAGGCATCCAGACCCTCGCCGATCTTGTCAGAAGACCGGAACATCTTGTCGCGCAGTTTCTTGAAGAAGGACATCGTGGCCTCGGGGGTTGGCTTTCACCTCACCTAATCGCTTTGGCCCAGTATGGAAAGGGGTTCAGCCCTGAAGGACTGGCGGTACACCAGACCTGTCCTGCGCCCGTCACCCGTGCCGGACACCAGAGTAGCCGTTCGGTCCACAGCCACCATGGAATGGCCGGAATTTCATGCTACACCCCTTGGCATGAGCGTCAAATCCCTTCCGCTGTCCGCCTTTGCCCTTGTCGCCCTGTCACCTCTGGTCCTGATCGGGGCCGGGGTCTGGGCCGGGGGA
>JBKBOF010000266.1:0-2749 GCA_046294955.1 Paracoccaceae bacterium | reverse complement strand
GGACCAATGACGTCGGTCAGGTGCTGCGCCGTCGTCATGACCTGCGAATGGGCCAGCCCCTCATCCATGATTCGCGCAGTGTCGTTGCGGTCCTGCGCGTGGACGGGTGCTGCAACCGCGATCGCGGCCAGAAGCAGATGACGCATGGGTGGTAAATCTCCTGCCCGGATGGCGTGCCGTAGCTATGCGTCGAAAAGAAAGCGCGCAACCATGATGACAGTGCGTTGACAGGACGGCCGGGCTTCGGCATTGGGCGCCCTCGCTTCGACGAAGCAGCCCTGTGGAAGGGTGGCCGAGTGGTTAAAGGCAGCAGACTGTAAATCTGCCCACGCAAGTGTACACTGGTTCGAATCCAGCCCTGTCCACCACCGCCCCCTTCGCCAGACATCGGAGCAGGGCGCATAAGATCAGAAATAACAAAGGATTCCTCTTCGTGACGTTGCGCAGCTCTTCGTTGCGCATCGTCCGCAGCCGCGTTAATGTGTGGGGCATATTGAAGCGCGCCCCACACTATTTCGCTGTGAGGCGCACTGAAAAGTGTGGGGCACGGCATGGCCAAACTAACTGCAGCAGGTGTCCGGTCCGCTTTGGCGAATCCCGGTGTTCATGGTGACGGCGATGGCCTCTTCCTGAAAGTAAGGTCGAACAAAGGGGGTAATGCAGGCAGCGCGCAATGGTTTGTGCGAATCCAGATCGACGGTAAGCGGCGAGATTATGGGCTCGGCGGCGGCAAGCTCTTGTCACTGGCGGAGGCGCGCGATGCGGCTCGCAAGTTGCGTAAGGCGATCAAGGTTGAGCGGCGCGACGTGCTAGCAGAACGCCGCGATCAAGCCGCTGCCATGATAACATTCCGCGAAGCTGCCAAAATCTATCATGCTGAAAATGAAGCAGGATGGAAAAGCAGGGTCTATGCGCGGCAATGGCTCGCCAGCTTGGAGAATTATGCGTTTGCTAAGCTTGGAGACCGCCCAACGAGCAGCATATCCGCGGCGGACATTATCGCCGCGCTGTCACCCATCTGGCAGGAGATTCCGGAAACTGCCCGACAGGTGCGCAATCGTGTCTGTGTCGTCCTAGACTACGCTCACGCCAAGGGCTGGCGTTCGAGCGAGGCACCATCGGGGAATGGCAGTCTAAAAGCGGGCAGGGGTTTGCCTCGGCAAACGAAAGAACGCCAGCATCGCAAAGCAATGCCCTACGAAGCAGTCCCCGGGTTCATCGGCGATTTGCGCTCCAAGCCGTCATATGGACGATTAGCATTGGAACTCTTGATCCTGACCGGCGTGCGCTCGCAGGAGGTCAGGTTTGCCACATGGACGGAATTTGACGGCAAAGCGAAGCTTTGGACCATCCCAGCCGACCACATGAAGCGCGGCAAAACGCATATCGTCCCGTTGAGTGACGCGGCGATCTCTGTGTTGGCTAAGGCAGAGGCTTTGAAGCAGGCGGGCACAGATGTTGTATTCCCCGGCGCAACTGGTGCTCCCATGTCTGACATGACCTTATTGAAGGTGATGCGCGACGCCAAAGTGCCATACCATGTTCACGGTTTTCGTAGCGCGTTCACTGATTGGGCGGCAAATGAGGGTTTTCCGGACGCAGTTGTTGAGGCAGCTCTGGCGCACAAGACGCCAGACGCAGTGCAGGCTGCCTACCGACGGACGACGTACTTAGGCACCCAGCACAATCCCGGCGCGCGCGTGAGGTTGATGGATACTTGGGGTCGATACTGCACCGCCAATACGGCCAAGACTTGAGGCAAAGGCTGTGGGGGAAACTGACAACACTGATCGCTGGATGCCTGCGGCGCACGCGCTACAAGTCATTTCTCGTCATTTCAACTTAGCTCTAGGCTTAGATGACAAAGCCGCAAATGAAAAAGCGGTCATTGTACTAATTGACCGTCTCGCATCCGGATTGCTTTTTGCCAGCCCAAAGGGATTGCTACTTGAGCACGTTACCGTCGCTACAGATATTGGCCGTTGGTACTCCCTGTGGTTTGTGGAATCTGATGGGAGAAGAACAAGACACCAACCAGATATAGTCAATGAGGGCAGCGACGTTGTGATTCCGGTTGAGTTCTGGCGTCCGTTTCAGCGTGGCGAAGAAGGCGTCTCTGCGGATTGGGATGCGGGTGATTTCCGTCTTGATGATGTCCGCGATTCTGATGGTACATGGTCGGGGCGGGTGCGGGATGTCCATTTCGACCGACTTGATTTGCCGTCTGCGTGGCTGGCTCAGGCTCACGATCCGGTACCGCCGCTGGATGCACTAAGAGGCACGTTGCCTGCTTCTGCGACGAATTCTGACCGACAGCATGAAGAGTCTGCCCATGCGGCGGCGCAGCTTGTGCGCGAAATGAGGTGCCGATTAGCCGCGGCAATTCGGCAAGTTCGGCACTTGGCGGACCCGAAAGGCCGGTCGGAGGATTCTATAGATCGGGCTATCCGGCGATCGTACCGGCTCATGTATGACGGCCACGGATTACCGATCAAAAATTGATCCCGATATTGATGGGGTCTGACCTGCCATCCTTTCAACATCGCGCAATCCCGCACGATGTTGAAAGGATCAGATGTGAAACAATCTACTGCGGCTAGTCCCCTTCCTCTGGTGTGCTCGGTTGATGAAATGCGAGCAATGCTTGGCGGTATCGGAACAACCAAAGCCTTCGATCTTCTTCGCACGGGGGCAGTGGAGTCTGTCCGGATAGGTGCGCGACGTATGGTGAAGCTAGAAAGTATTCATC
>JBKBOF010000265.1:0-2768 GCA_046294955.1 Paracoccaceae bacterium | reverse complement strand
GACGAGCGCCAGGACATCGACCATCTCTCTGTCGCCACCCGGTTTGCGCAGCATGTGATCTTGTAACTGCCTGAATGCTGCCGGTAATTCGAGGAAAGGCGCCCCATTGCGCAATGCCCCGGGTTTGCGCTGGATGACGGCCAAGTAGTGCCGCCAATCATAGATCGTCTGCGGTGGCAGCTTGTGACTGCGCTGGATCACGCGCACATGTTCGCACAGGATGTTGCCCTCAGCCGCGTCACGCCAAAGGCGTGCTTCCAGCACGACGACCAACCGATCCGGATAGACCCGCAGGCTGACAGGGCGATTGGCAAAAGACGCTGGAACGCTGTAGCGATTGCGTTCGAAGCTGATCAGGCATGTGGGTGAGACACGCTTGCTGTGCTCGACAAAACCGTCGAAGGCAGGCGGCAGTTGCATCAGGGTTGCCCGCTCTTCGGCCCAGACATCTGCGACGCTGCCGGGCAGCACGCCGTGCGGGATCTCATGCCAAAGTTCCATGCAGCGCTGTTCCAGCCAGGCATTCAGCGCGGCAAGGTCGGGGAAGTCCGGCATCGGCTGCCACAGACGGTGCCTGGAATCCTGCACGTTCTTCTCTACCTGGCCTTTCTCCCAACCCGCAGCAGGACTGCAGAACGCGGGCTCGAAGACATAATGGCTGGCCATCGCCAGAAACCGGGCATTAACCTGCCGCTCCTTGCCCCGGCCAACGCGATCAACAGCCGTCCTCATGTTGTCGTAGATCCCGCGCGCAGGAACACCGCCGAAGACCCGGAACGCATGCACATGGGCGTCAAACAGCGAAGCCATCGTGGCGCCATCGGTCCGAGCCCGATGGCTGAGGTCATGGGTCTGCAATGGATAGGCCCGCAGCAGAAAAGCCCGGCTGTGCGACAGTTTGATATGCGCCACCTGCAGCTTGGTGCGCTCTCCACCCAGCATCGCGAAGTCTTCGCTCCAGTCAAACTGGAACGCCTCGCCCGGTTGAAAGACGAGCGGCACAAAGGTTCCGCGCCCCGTCGTTTGTTGTTCGCGCTGCCGATCCGCGCGCCACACCCGGGCAAAGGCCGCAACTCGCCCATAGGACCCGGTGTAGCCCAGCTTCACCAAGTCATCGTGCAACTGCTTCGATGTCCGCCGCTGCTTGCGCGACTTCCCGGCCTCGGTCTTCAGCCAGCCCGACAGCTTGGCCGCGAAGGAGTCAAGCTTGCTCGGTCTCTCGGCAACTTTGAACTCAGGCTCAACCGCCCCAGACCGCAAATACTTGCGAATGGTATTGCGCGACAACTTCGTCCGTCGCGCGATCTCCCGAATGGACAGATGCTCACGCAATGCCCAACGCCGAATAATACTCAAAAATGCCATGTCGATCACTCCAATATCCCCTGCTGCCAGCAGCCAAGGGGAAGGTGTCACATGGGTCACTTCTCAATGAAAATCATGCGCCCAACCGGGTCACTTCTGGGCGCAAATCAACAGCAAGTTCTCAAACGCGGGTTGGATACCGCATGACATGCAGGATCAGGGTAACGTCGGCATGATCGGGCACATGATTGGTGTGCAGGTCCGCCCCCGGCAGGGCAATGCACCCCAAAGGGTAGCGTTGCAACTGCTGCGCCGACAGGAACGCTGGCCCCAGCACATGCGCATCGGCGGCGTCACGCCAGCGGTTGGCGGTGTCGGATAGCGTCGCATCCATGGGCAGCAGGCCCATGGTCAAAAGGGCATTGTCCCCCCCCCGGCGCGCACCGGCGTGGTGAACAGCAGCACGAACCCCGGCTGTACGCGCGTTGTCGCCTGATCCAAGATCAGACGCCGAAACTGTCGATGTGAACCCGGCCGCGATCCACCCCGCGCGCTGTCAGATCCGCCGACAGTGCCCGCAAGAGCATCGGCGGCCCGGCGGCATAGATGTCGCGCCCGGCCACCAGATCACCGCCCGCCAGCGCATCGACGACCGTGCCCTGCATCAGGCTGATCCCCTCGGGCAGATCGGCGCGCGTGCCTTCCTCAGCGGCCAGCACGATCCGCAGGCCGGGTGCTGTGGCGGCAAGGGCGGCCAGATCGTCCAGCGCATAAAACTGCGCCGCCGCCCGCATCCCCCACACCAGCACCATGTCGCGCGCCGGCTGAAAGCGCGCCTGCTGTTCCACCAGCGCATGGATCGGCGCAAAGCCGGTGCCGCCCGCCACGAACAACAGCGGCACGTCGGGGCGTGAGCGCAGGGTAAACGCCCCCAGCGGCCCGCGCGCGCGCAAGGGGTCGCCCACCTGCATGTCGTCAAACGCCCAGTCGGTAAACCGCCCGCCCGCCACGCGCCGCAATTGCAACTCGATCCGCCCGTCGCCATGCGGCGCGTTGGCGATGGAATAGGACCGCGACAGATGATCCGACCCCGGCTGCCACAGCTCGATATACTGGCCCGGAACAAACTCGCAGAAACATTCCCCGGCTTTGAGCGGCGCCAGCACCAGGCGCAGCACGTCCGGCGTCATCAGCGTTTTTTCGGCAACCGTCAGTGTGATGATCCGGTCGGGGTGCGGCACGCTTTGGGTGTTGGCAAGGATGTCATGCCGGGTCAGCAGATCATCCTCGACCGCATGGCGCACCTGCGCGCGGCCTTCCAGCGCCAGCACGGTATCAAGCGATGGAAACACGATGGCATGCGCCGGGCAGGTGTTGGCGCAGGTGGTGCACCCGACCATGCAGTTCAGCGGATCGACGACGACCGGCTTCTTGCGATCAAAGTCAAAGCGATAGACCAGTCG
>JBKBOF010000264.1:0-2792 GCA_046294955.1 Paracoccaceae bacterium | reverse complement strand
ATACATCCGTTGCGTTTGTAAACAACAACAGCTCAAGGCTGTCGTCAGCCAGACCTTCCGGCAGCGGCCACGCCAAGCCAGCGCCGCGCGCGCGACGCGGCGCAGATAGGTTCCAACACTTCCTTTGCCAAGCCCCAGCGACCCGGCAATCGCACGCTCGCTCATCCCTTGGGCAAATCTCAATCTCAATACATCCCGGACCACATGGTTCCAAGCGGCGCTTCGCCGCGGAGATGGTACAGGATGGCGAGCCCGGCGTGGCCGATCAAGTAAACCCAGGCCAGGTTTCCGAAAAGCGTGTGAACGTCGATCAAGAACGATGCCGCTGCGGAAGGTTGCAAAAGCCACCAGAGCGCCCCCGTTGCCGCCATGACCGTCACCAGAAGAAGGCCCAGTCCGTGAACGGCGGACGCGAGCGCTGCCCCATCGATGTGCTGGGGCGCACGAAAGCGGCGAAGGGCGTCGACCTGGCGTCGTGCGTCTGCATACAGTGCAGTGCGTCGCGGCGCGGAAAGCCACGGGAAAAGCGCCCCTGGCGCAACGCCGATCCGACGCACCAGCAGGTTCAGCCAGAACAGGACGATGATGCCCAGCGTGACCCGTCCCGCCAGGCTATGGGCTGAAAACACCCAATCCCCTGGTACCCCGGCCCGCCGACCCTCCATGGCGAGACTTGTCAAAAGTTGCCAGATCACCGCCAGCGCAAGGAGCATGTGCAAGGCACGTGTCGCCCAGCTGTGGCGGGTGTGTCGTGATTTTTCATTTGTCATTGTCCGAGACCTTTTTTGAAGCGCGAGCTGCACAATTTCAGCAGAAAGTCATGTATCTGGTTCCTGAAAAGAACGTTCATCGCAGGTCTTTAGCGCAGCTTGCCTGGTTTTTCCGATCGATCACTGTCCATTTACCTTCGATCACACCATTGCGCTGGACATCGCGCGGCACTTGGGTCGGTCGATTTCGCATTTGACCGCCAAGCACGAACGCTAGGACTGTGGCGCTGAAAAACAGGGAAACAGCAAAGATGGTTGCAAGGGTGGTCAGCAAAACTGCGAAAGAAGCCCATACAATCAACAGAAAAAAATTGCGAATCTTGCTCAGCATGGACATGTCCTTTCGATGAACCCCTCGTATGCCAATCCAAACTTGCAGGCATCTTCGATCCAGATTGAATCGCTGCAATGTTTGCTGCGCGGTGCAGATCACCAGTCACTGCGGGGATCACCATTCGGAAGTTGACAAGATGTGCGTAGTCTCTGCTGCGGCATCATCGTTATCGCTGCCTTCACTCCGTCAACGGCACGGTTGCGGCTCTGTCGCAGATACCGCAATTTTGGTAGGTCGATCAAAACACTTTTCTCGGGATGGCTCGATCATGATGCTAGAATGCAAAGATTTGGGCCCGCGTCTCAACGGTGACGCCAGTGTGCAAGCCGTAGCACGATGGGCGAACGACAGGATGGTGTCACATGCGATCCTCGTCCCAGGCGCGGTTGCGCACAAGCCGGGACATCTCGGGTGTATCAGTCCGTTGACGATAACAACACCGCAAGCTGATGCATGGTGGTTTGGCGTGGTGATGAGATGACGCTCGTACACCCGCGGTTTCTGGCTTTTCTTGCCGTGTTTGGGGCTGCAACGGTTGCTGCGGCTTACCAATTGCAGATCGAAGAGGCGCTCATACTCGGTTTCGACATAGCAGCTCTGGTGTTCATCGCGCTCGCGCTGCCGCTTTGGGCCGATGACAACCCGGACGGTGCCCGCGCCCGCGCAGCGCGCGACGATGGCGGCCGTGTCTTGCCGATCCTGACAGCCATTGCCGCACTGGCTGCCATCTTCCTTGCACTCGGTCGGATGGTAGAAAGCCGCAGCGCGCTGACATTTGCCGATTTTGCCGTCGTTGCGGGCACCCTGGTACTGGCCTGGCTGTTTTCCAACCTCGTCTATGCCTTCCATTATGCGCATCTGTACTACGATCAGGTCGAGGCTGGCGACGCGGGAGGCATTGTCTTTCCCGAGGGCGGCAAACCCGAGTTTGCAGATTTCGTCTATTTTGCGCTTGTCATCGGCATGACGTGCCAGACTGCCGATCTTGTCATTTCGGCGCGCCACATCCGGCGGGTCGCCACGCTGCACGGCCTGTTCGCCTTTTTCTTCAATCTCGGCATCCTTGCGTTGACCATCAACGTCCTCTCGGGCGTGCTGTGACGCCCGAGCCCAAATTTGGGGGTGCGGGCGCTCAGGCGGGTTGTTCGACCCGATGACCCAGCTTGACCGCGATCTCTGTGGGCTGACCTGCGCGAAGCAGGTCGATCCGGACCTCGGTGCCGGGCTTTGCGCTGGCCACAAGGCGCGTCAGATCGCGTGGTGTTTCGACCACAGTGCCGTTCACGGCCGTCACCACATCCCCACGCTTCATCCCTGCCTGTGCGGCTGGGGTGTCAGCCGTCACGTCCGCAATCAGCGCACCCTTCGCGGAATCGATCCCGATCGCCGCGGCTATGTCGTCGGTCACTGGCTGTATCGACACACCGAGCCAGCCCCGGTCCACCCGCCCGTCCTCGGACAGATCGGCGATGACCGTCCTTGCGGTATCGGCAGGAACGGCAAACCCGATCCCGACGGACCCGCCCGACGGCGAGAAAATCGCAGTGAGCAGCGTTGCGAACTGGCAGAGATCGCAGCTCTGAAGAAAGAGGTCGCCAAGCTCAAGGCGGAGCGTGACATCCTGAAAAAGGGTTGCCAGTGGTTGCGCCATTGGTCCGAGAAGCCACTGGCGACGCATTCTTCGCGAG
>JBKBOF010000263.1:0-2848 GCA_046294955.1 Paracoccaceae bacterium | reverse complement strand
GACGGCATGGATCAGCTTTGAAACGGCGGTTGCCCGGGGCTTTGGGCTGGTTCGACTGAAGGATGGCAAGATCTGGACCCTGCTGACCACCATGGTCGAATTGAAGGGCCACGAGGAACACAAGGGCTTCAGCCGCCCGATGGGGGCCAAACACGGGGCCGCAAAGCACCGCCCCAGCTGGGCCGAAGACCGCGCGGCCGAAGCACGCGATTTGGGATATACCAAGCAGCCCTATGCGCTGATCATCGGCGGCGGTCAGGGCGGCATTGCGCTTGGCGCGCGACTGCGGCAGTTGGGTGTGCCGGCGATCATCATCGAAAAGAACGAAAAGCCCGGCGACAGCTGGCGCAAGCGGTACAAATCGCTCTGTCTGCATGACCCGGTCTGGTATGACCACTTTCCCTATATCAAGTTCCCTGAAAACTGGCCGGTCTTTACCCCAAAGGACAAGTTGGGTGACTGGATGGAGATGTACACCAAGGTCATGGAGCTGAACTATTGGGCCAAGACCACCTGCAAATCGGCCAAGTTTGACGAGGCAAAGCAGGAATGGACCGTGGTGGTTGACCGGGACGGCGAAGAAGTGACCCTGCGCCCGAAACAGCTTGTGCTGGCGACCGGCATGTCGGGCAAGGCAAATGTGCCGACCTATCCGGGGATGGACACGTTCAAGGGGGATCAGCACCATTCGTCACGCCATCCCGGCCCTGATGCCTATCGTGGCAAGAAGGCCGTGGTGATCGGGTCCAACAACTCGGCCCATGATATCTGTGCGGCGCTTTGGGAAAACGATGTGGACGTGACCATGGTGCAGCGGTCATCGACCCATATCGTGCGGTCCGACACGCTGATGGATATCGGTCTTGGCGGGCTGTATTCGGAACAGGCGGTGCAATCGGGCATGACGACCGAAAAGGCCGATCTGATCTTTGCCAGTCTGCCCTACAAGATCCTGCACGAATTCCAGATCCCGCTGTATGACAAGATGAAAGAGGTGGACGCCGACTTTTACGCCGGGCTGGAAAAGGCCGGGTTCTGGCTGGACTGGGGCGCCGACGGGTCGGGGTTGTTCCTGAAATACCTGCGGCGCGGGTCGGGCTATTACATCGACGTGGGTGCGTGTCAGTTGGTCATCGACGGCAAGATCAAGCTGGCGCATGGCAACGTCAAGGAAATCGTCCCCGATGGTGTTGTGCTGGAGGATGGCACCAAACTTGAGGCAGATGTCATTGTCTATGCCACCGGCTATGGATCGATGAACGGCTGGGCTGCCGATCTGATTGGCAAGGACGTGGCCGACAAGGTGGGCAAATGCTGGGGCCTTGGGTCGGATACGCCCAAGGATCCGGGGCCATGGGTGGGCGAGCAGCGCAACATGTGGAAGCCGACCCAGCAACAGGCCTTGTGGTTCCATGGCGGCAACCTGCACCAGTCGCGCCACTATTCGCAGTTTCTGTCGCTGCAACTGAAGGCCCGGATGGAGGGGCTGGAAACGCCGGTCTATGGTTTGCCCGAAACCCATCACCTGGGCTGACGGGCGGGGCATGATTGCAGGTCGGGCACAGCGATGTGTCCGGCCTGTTCCGGTGCGCCGGACCATTTGCACGGGGGCATGCACCACCAGCATCATATGGTGCGATAGCCGATGACACCGCCGCCGCTGCCGCTTAGTCTGCGGCAATGTCATTCACGCTTCGCCAGCTTCAGTTCTTTGTCGCCGCCGCCGCCGAAGGCAGTGTGTCCGGGGCGGCGCGGGTGCTTTCGATCAGCCAATCCAGCGTGACCGAGGCCATCCGTGCGCTGGAGGTCGATCTGGGGGTCACGCTATTCGAGCGGCAGGCCAAAGGTATGCGGATCACCCACAAGGGCAGCGCCTTTCTGCGACACGCCCAACAGATCCTGTCGGATGTGTCGCGCGCCCGCGATGCCTTCAAGGGTGAGGCGGAACAGGCGACGGGGCGGTTGTCGCTGGGGGTAACAAGCCTTGTCGCAGGCTATGTGCTGTCGGATATCCTTGCGCGGTTTCGGCGGGCCTATCCGCAGGTCGATCTGCATGTGATCGAGGATAGCGGCGACTATCTGCAACATCTGCTGATTGGTGGCGAGCTGGATGTGGCCGTTCTGCTGACATCATCGGTCAAGGACCGGCTGGCCTTGCAAGTTGAAACCCTGCTGGTGTCACCCTTCCGACTGTGGCTGCCGCTGGGGCACGCCTTGGCACAACAAGAGGCTATCGCGCGCGAAGAACTGGCAGGCTATCCGCTTATCCAGTTGATGGTGGACGAAATCGAAGAGGCAACACGCACGCTTATGGCGTCGATAGCGCAACCACCGCATGTCACCTTCCGCACCCGCAGTGTCGAGGCTGTGCGGTCGCTGGTGGCCACCGGGGCGGGTTTGGCGTTGCTGCCGGGCTTGGTGTACCGGCCATGGTCGCTGGAGGGCGACCGGATCGAGATCCGCGATGTGTCGGGCGATTTGCCGACGGTGCAGGTTGGGCTGGCGTGGCGGCGGGGGGCACCCCTGTCGGAACCGGCGCTCAATTTTGTGCGGTCTGCGCAGGGAGCGGTGCAGAAACGGCAGGCTTAGCCATCGGTTTTTCCGATACGGGTCTTCTGTGTTTTGAATTTGCGAAAATCCTCCACCCGCTTATCCTGCCGACCAAGTCATCTGCGCGAAATGCAGGACATCACAGGGAGCACTGGAATGAACACCATGAAATTGATGGGAACCACGGCGCTTGCCGTGACGCTGGCAGTACTTGGCGTTGCATGGCCCCTGTTGCGTAATACTCTACTGGATCGCAGAATTCGACAGATCACCCATTTTGACGAGCAGAGCAGGCAAC
>JBKBOF010000262.1:0-2885 GCA_046294955.1 Paracoccaceae bacterium | reverse complement strand
GCCCGCATTCATCGCTTGACGGGAAAACTCCCGATCAGGCCTACTTCAACCAGCCGATACCCGAGGCGGTGGCGGCGTAACCGAGGCGGAAAACCACTTAGAAAAAACCCGGAACCTGTTCAGATCAACCGAACCACCTCTCATATCAAGATTTTACAAGCCGCCCTCCGGGCGGCTTTTTGCGTTTGCAAAACCCGTGGAAGCACTGTGGAAGCAAGAGGGCGCGAAGTCCTTCGGGTCGATTTCCAGCCGGAAACGACATACCTGGCCCAAAATCTGCTGCTCAGGTCCGATGTGCGGGGGGTGAATTGCTTCCAAAGTGGTCACTCGAACAAGACAAAGCTTGAATTTTGCCACGGAGAGTCTCGGTCAGAGATCTTGGCAAGGCGGGAATTGGTTCGGTTTGCTGTCAGGCGTCGGTTGCCGATCTACGAATTCATCGCTAACACAGTTCTTGCGCCGATAAACGTCGTCTGTCCGCATCCCGAAGGTGCCACGGTTTGTTGTGCCGGATCAAAGATACACTACGACCGTTCAAAGCGGCGTGAGCCCGAGGCGCTCGTGCGTCCATCAGCGCGGCGACCGGATCGCGATATCCGACGGCCCAACAGAGTCGAATGACGTTGCCCCCAGTTGCCCAAGCGCCCGCACAAGTTCCAGTTTGAGGATATCCATGGCGCGATCAGCACCTTGGGCTGCGCCAGCCCCGACGCCATATGCCAAGGCACGACCCGCAAACGCAAAGTTTGCACCCATAGCTTTGGCGCGCATCAGATCGGCGCCGCGCCGGATGCCGCTATCCAGAATGATCTTCATTCGGTCACCCACGGCCCGGGCGATCCCTGGCAAAGCCTCGATGGTCGGCGGGCCAAAGGCCACCTGCCGCCCGCCGTGGTTCGACACGACGATCCCGTCGCAGCCAACCTCGGCGCAATGGAGTGCGTCATCGGGATGCAGGATCCCTTTTACCAGAAGTTTGCCCTTCCATCGCGTGCGCAGGCGGGCGAGGTCATCCCACGTGAAAGCGGGTGTAATGAGGGTCTTTTGAACATCGGAGTAGGACGTCGCGCCTCTCAGCAGATCGGCATAGTTTGCGATATTGGGTCTTCCGTGCCGCAGACTTGCCAGCGACCACGTCGGGTTGGTCACAAGTTGCAAGATAACCTCTGGTGTGAAGCGGAACGGCACACTTAGCTGATTGCGGATGTCACGGTCGCGTTTGCCTGCTGCGGGGACATCGGCGGTCACCACCAAAACGTCATATCCCGCACTCTCGGCCCGCGAGATCAGGCCTTCGGTGACGTTCTTGTCACCGGAGACGTAAAGCTGGAACCAGCCGTTTCCATCAGCCGCCTCTGCCAGACGTTCCATGGTTGTCGAGGCGGCCGAACTGGCCACATACGGAATGTTCTCGCGCTTGCAAAGACGGGCCAGCGTCAGGTCGGCATCGGGCCAGAAGGCGTTCAGCATGCCGATGGGCGCCATTCCGAACGGTTGGTTGAAGGTCTGTCCGAACAGCGAGGTGCCTGTGTCGATCTGTGAGACATCGACCATGTAGCGGGGGGTCAGTTCAATCTCTTCAAAGGCTTCGACATTGCGCCGCATGTTGCGCTCGGATTCCGCCCCGCCATCGACAAGGTCAAAGGCAAATCGGGGAATCCGGCGCTTGGCCATCGCGCGCAGATCGGCGATTGAAGCTGCACGATCAAGGCGCATCAGAGGGACCACCCGCCGTCGATGGCAAAGGCTTGCCCGGTCGTGAATGCGGACAAATCCCCGGCCAGATAGCAGACCAGTTCAGCGATTTCCTCGGGTTTGCCCAAGCGTCCCATGGGTTGACGCGCCCTGAAATCGGCCAATGCCTTGTCAAAGTCGCCGGTTGCCGCCAGGCGCTCTTTCAGCGAGGGGCTTTCCACTGTGCCGGGGCAGACGGCGTTGCAGCGGATACCGTCTTTCACAAAATCGGCGGCGATCGCCTTGGTCATGCCGATGATCGCCGCCTTTGAGGCACCGTAGGCAAAGCGTCGCGGCGCACCTTTCAGGCTGGAGACGATGGAGGCGATGTTAATGATCGAGCCTGATTGCCTTTCCAGCATGGAGGGCAGCACCGCTTTGGTCAGCCGGAACATGGCTTTGGCGTTCAGGTCAAAGGATCGGTCCCAGACGGCATCGTCGCAATCGAGGATCGAGCCGTCATGCACCCAGCCCGCGCAATTCACCAAGATGTCGATGGGCGGGCTGGCACTGATCAAAGCGGCAACGGCCGTCGCATCCAGCACATCCAGCCTGTGCGCCGTGATGCGGTCGGACCCTTCGGCAACGGCACTGACCGCCGCGCCGTCGATATCCGTGGCAATCACCGTGGCGCCGCGCCGGGCCAAAACCTCGGCCGAGGCACGCCCGATGCCATTGCCAGCGGCGGTCACCAGGGCGGTTTTTCCATGAAGTGGCTGTTCCATTTTGTCCTTTCAGCGGGCAAGCCAGCCGCCATCTACGGTCACGGTGCTGCCATGGCAATAGGCGGCAGCATCGGAAGCGAGGAAGACGGCGGCCCCTGCAATTTCCTGCGTTTCGGCAAAGCGTCCCGCGGGGATGCGCTCAAGCAGCGCGCGCGACCGTTCGGGATCGTCCCGCAGCGCCTGTGTGTTGTCGGTGGCGGTATAGCCGGGCGCTATTGCGTTCACATTTACGCCAGAGCTTGCCCACTCGTTGCAAAGGGCTCGGGTCAGGCCGATCACGGCATGTTTGCTGGACGCATAGGCGGGGACCCGCAATCCACCCTGCGACCCTAGCACTGAAGAAACGATAATGATCTTGCCCGCCCCTTGATCCACCATCCGTTTGCCGGCGGCCTGTGACAGCAGCCAGACGGAATCGAGATTGAC
>JBKBOF010000261.1:0-2984 GCA_046294955.1 Paracoccaceae bacterium | reverse complement strand
GGCACAGGCAAAGCGGCGGATCGGACTTGGCGTCACCGGGCTTGCCGATGCGTTGCTGATGGTCGGTGCGCGATATGGCAGCGTGGAGGCTGCGGCGTTGACGGCAAAGTGGATGCACGCCATCGCGCGGTCGTCCTATCTTGCCTCGGTTGACCTTTCCCGCGAAAAGGGGGCGTTCCCGCTGTTTGACGCTGACAAATACCTCGCTTCCGGGTCGCTCGCCCACATGGACGCCGATGTCAAAGACGCGATCCGCCAGTACGGCATCCGCAACGCGCTGCTGACCTCGATCGCGCCCACCGGCACCATCAGCCTGTATGCCGGCAACGTCTCATCGGGGATCGAGCCGGTGTTTGCCTATGCCTACACCCGCAAGGTGCTGCAAAAAGATGGCTCGCGCACCGAGGAGGAAGTCGTCGATTACGCCGTCCGCTTGTGGCGCGAAAAAATGGGTGATGCGCCTTTACCCGACCATTTCGTGAACGCGCAAACCCTGCCGCCACTGGACCATGTGCGGATGCAGGCGGCAGCGCAGAAATGGGTGGACAGCAGCATTTCGAAAACCATCAACTGCCCGGAAGACATCAGCTTTGAAGACTTCAAAGAGGTCTACATGGCCGCATGGGATCAGGGTTGCAAAGGCTGCACCACTTACCGCCCCAACGATGTGACCGGGTCAGTGCTGACCGTGTCGGAAGCGTCGGACAAAACCCCGTCCGAGGCGCCCGCAACAGCCCCGACCGAGGGTGAGGTGATTTACCTGTCCGAACCGCTCGACCGCCCGGCGGCATTGGAAGGTGCGACCTACAAGCTGAAATGGCCCGGTTCGGAACACGCACTTTACATCACCGTGAATGACATCATCATCTCTGGCCACCGCCGACCGTTCGAGGTGTTCATCAACTCGAAGAACATGGAGCATTTCGCCTGGACCGTGGCGCTGACCCGGATGATCTCTGCCGTGTTCCGGCGCGGTGGTGATATCTCGTTTGTGGTCGAGGAGCTCAAAGCCGTCTTCGACCCGCGCGGCGGGGCGTGGATGGAAGGCAAATACATCCCCTCCATCCTCGCGGCCATCGGTGGCGTGATCGAACGCCACCTGATCGAGATCGGCTTTATCGAGGGTGAGGGGATGGGCTTGAAAACCGACCCCCAAGCCGAAGTTGTCGCCATCGGCGCGCCCCGTGGCAAGAGCTGTTCCAGTTGCGGTAGCTATGACATGCGCATGATCGAAGGCTGCATGACCTGCGCCAGCTGCGGCTATTCCAAATGCGGATGACCGGACTCGAGTGCAACCCAGAAAAACCATAATAGTGCGCAAACGAAAGCATAAGGCTGCGCAAATGATGTCAACAGATTTGTCCGCAGAACCTGACGGCGGTGCACCAGCCGCGCAAAGCTCTTGTTCTGTTGTCTGTTCATACCGAGTCCGAGTGGTTTTGCAGGTGTGAAGGGTGTTTGAAATGAACCGGAAAGTTTGTCCATTCCGGTGCGTTTTTTGTCTTGCGTGCCTGGCATAATTCGTAAGACGGCCTCCAACCGGGCCGGTGGACACAAAAATCCTCCGAAAGAGAGGTGGGCCCGGTCAGGGCCAAAAATGCCCAATTTCCCCCGCTTGACGGCTGCGAAAATTTGGAGAAGGTCGCGAATCCTGAATACAGCCCCACGGCAGCAATTCCTCGATCGACTTGGCCCGCCGAAGTTAAGGCGGCAGGATCGTTGAGGTGAACCGCAGCGGAACTCCTTCAGGGGCGCGATCCCGAACGCGCGGAACCTGCACCGGTACTGCGCCGATCACGCTCTGAATTTCCCGCGGCGGCAGATGGCCATGCCGGACCAACCGCCTGCGGCCAGCCTCATCGACCTGATCGGCATGGGCGGCGAGAAACACGTACAGCTCCGCCTCGACAGCCTGCACGATCAGTTCCCGCGCGCCTTGGCGCAGCAAGTCAGTGAGCGGGTCGTGTGAAAATCCTTCTGGTGCGGAAACGCGACAACCGTATCCTTCGTCATGTGGCAAATCCTTTTCTCTGCGAGAACTGCGGCGCGTGTCATCGGTGCTGTTGGTGATCGTAAGACGCCTCCGGCGTGTTTTGCCCGGAACGGCAATCAGCACCTCGTGCCGGTGCTTGGAAATGTCCCCTCTCGCATATGCAAGCATACGCTGCCGGGCAGCGGATGCCTACCAGAACACGGGCATCCGAAGTATGCTCAACCTTGGCCATGGCCGGTCTCCTCTGTGGTGTGGTTCGCAAAACCACCATAGAGACCCGAGGCCCGGTTATGGCCACCTGCTGCGCAATTATGGAAGCTGCGCAGGCGGCCATAACCTTCAACAGCGCGTCATTCCCAAAATGCTATGGAATTCAGTCAGTGGCTGACCAGATAGATCGTATTCCTCGGGATGCCTGCGCCTGATCGTTGTCTTGCTGACCCCCCACACCACGAACAGCTTGCCGGGGTCCGGAAAGATCTTTTGTGTGATTGCAAGGACATAATCATCCGATGCCGACGACCAGACCGCCACTGAGAAGTGGTTGTCGCAGAAGTGCAAGAACTGGGTCAGGTAGGGGCGGCGATACACGAAGTAATCGAACCCCGTGAAATCTGGATCCTGGTGGAGAAGAAGTTCGCTCGAGTGAATAAGGGTTTCGTCAAGGTCCAGGACAAGCAACTTTTTCATTGTTTTTCCACGCCCTGATAGATTCTCTCTGACAGGAGGCTGAGCCGGTGAAAGTCTGAAATCGCCAAATGATCTGGTGCCGGTTTTGTGGACACGAAGATAAGATCGTGACCACGGAAACGGAGATCTGGCCTGCTGCCGGTTTTGTGGACAGAGGGTTAAGCTAGCATAGCGTGGGCCTCGAACTCCATGGGGCTTAGAGAGCCCAGTTTTGAATGCCGTCCGCGCGGGTTGCAGAAGCGCTCAATATAGTCGAACACGTCCGCGCGGGCTTCGTCGCGGGTGCGATAGACCTTGCGGT
>JBKBOF010000260.1:0-3008 GCA_046294955.1 Paracoccaceae bacterium | reverse complement strand
ACGTCATCGTCCTATCCCGCCCGCCTGAGAAATAGAGGAAAAATAGAGCGGCGGACAACTTCCCTGACATAGGGGGGTTAGATGAACGACAAGATCAGCATCGGTCGCTCGAGCCAGTTTTCCAGCTGTGTCAATACTTCCCAGCGTTCCAGTTCGTTTTCCGGCGCTTCGTCTTTTGGTTCAGGAGGCTCGCTCAACGGACTTTTCCATAGCATCGTTTTGGCAGCGCCAGTTTTGTCGATCCTTCCTGACCGAGCTTCAGCATATTTATCCGGATGACGTTTAGCATGTGCTTGTTTCCGCTAAAGTTTACGACCAGCGATCACACGGAGTGTTCGGTTCAGTTCGGCTTCGATTTCCTCCCGTGCGACCGACTCGGCAAGTAATTCTTCAGCCGACCTTGCCAGCCACTGAATCTGTTGAATGCAGGCATCGACCATCTCTTGACGGGTCGCGGCCAAGGCGAGATCTTTGAGGACACCGATTGCGTGCAGCGTCGCAGTCCGATCAGCGGCAACATATTGGCGCATTTCGTCGAACGATCGGTTCAACATGTCTTCAAAGGTCACACGACGATAAAGAACCGGGTCCCCCTTCCCTGCCGGTTCGGCGGGAGAGCGCTGTGCGAACGCGACCAGTCCAGCGCGCAGCCAGTCGAGGCAAAGCATGGCCGAGTGCGGATCATTGACACCGGTTGAAAGGGCGCGACCAAGGACTTCGACAAGTTGATCGGACAAAAAGAGAATGTCCTGCACATCCGTCCGATTGGCGCCCTGCGTGTAGCAGTCACGCATGCATTCCACGATTGAACTCTCCCCGTGTCTCTCGGGCTGTGCGCTCATGACGATCGCGCCAGCCACGATAAAGTCTCCCGGAGCACGGTGCAGAGTGATCTGGACCTTTCTCTTGCGGGCAATGGTGGAAAGTTCCTCCAGATCAAACTGCTGAATAAAGCCCGCCGCCTTCGCACAGATCACGTGTGCACATTCGGTCGGCGGTGTCTCGCGCCAGGGCTCGATGCTTGGATCCTCTTCATCTCGACCGCGCCGACCCTCCTTGTCCAGCATCTGGACGATTGCGCAATGCAGCTTGTCCCCGATCTCGGCCGTCAGGTTCATGATGTTGATCGATTCAGGGATATGATGAATGTAGACGATCAGTGCGCCCACGGCTGCAAGCGTCAAAAGCAATGCGAAAATGATCGAAATGTGGGGAATGAACGCGTCAAGCGTGGTGTCGGAGAATTCCGCGCTGGTATGCACTGTGCTGAGAACGGTGATGCAATAGACAAAGGTCGCGACGAAGATGCCAAGAATGGTCTGGTTTGTCCGGTCGCCCATGAAGTTGCCGATCAGACGCGGACCATAGTTGGAACTGGCAAAGGACACCGCAACGATGGTGACTGAAAACGCGACGCCTGCGACCCCGAGTGTGGCAGTCGCAAGCGTGGTCAGAATCGCGCGCGCGCCATCAACCTCGGTGGCTCGCAGGAAGCCCACAGAGCGGATCCAATCAGAGCCCAACTGCGTATCGAGATACGGCAGGACAAAGCCCAGAACCACAGCAAAAAAGACCATCAGGCTAGGCAGGAACCAATAGTTCTGCCGCAACCTGGTGAGCCAGCGAAATACGAAGTTATGCATCGATCATGTCGGACACCGAGATACGCAGTATTGGTCTGGTCCCCCGAAACGATCGCGCCGGACGGCGGGACCGTCATTCCGATTGAACACACGAAAGCAGGATCAGTTCCGCAACGTGTTAGGCGCGGCTGGCTGCTGTCAAAGACCGTCTCGACACGAACTCGGTAGGATGTTGTCCCTTTGTGATGATGCCAAGAGCGACGGCGGAAGCCAGCGATCATGTCCGCTC
Organism: Paracoccaceae bacterium; assembly: GCA_046294955.1. Taxonomy (GTDB): domain Bacteria; phylum Pseudomonadota; class Alphaproteobacteria; order Rhodobacterales; family Rhodobacteraceae; genus Pseudotabrizicola. Next base: position 1,136 of record JBKBOF010000260.1, on the reverse strand, counting down.
GGGAGTACCAGTAAACCCCAGACGTGACTTGCCGCGCTCTGCAACAACCGTCACTCGTGCTTAGGCCGCGCCGTTGGTGTTCATCCAGCAAAACTACTGGCCACGCGCGATCGACGCCGTATTCGTTTCGAGCAGGCAAAGCAAATGCGTTTGCTTCAGGCAGCGTCATTCAGACGGCCACTCAATGGGCCGATCGCCTGCTTGGAACTGCTCTGAGCGATTTTGAGAATCTCGACATTTCCCTCCATCCAGTTTCGCATCGCGCTGGTCGCGTATGCCCTCTGCTGCTCGGCAACCTCTTGCAGGGTCCGGCACTGCATCAAGTTCTGCGCAGCTTCTGCGTGGATGCGCGCGGCGTTGCCGAACCAACCGGTCCAAGCAGAGTAGATTTCCGACACGGCCCCGGCCGAGACAGTTGATGACGCCTTGATGGCCTGCGCGTCGTCACGGAGCTTTTGTGACGTTTGGGTATAGACCTCCATCGCATCATGCGTATCTGCGACGGCCTTTTGCGCCGTGTCCTTGACACGCGCAGTTACATCGCGCGCAACATCCTGCACCTTGGCTGCGCTGCGTGCCACGGTCTCGGCGGTGTCTTCGCTGGCCTCGCGCACGGCGCGCTTAGCCACTTTCTGAGCACGGACTGCGCTGCGTTTAGCAGCTTCAGCCTGCTCGGCCCCTTCCTCCTCGCGCTTGGCCTGCGCGGTTTCTTCTCGCTTCATAGCACGTTTGGCCTTGTCAGCTTCAGCGACGGCATCTTCGATAGTGGTGGCAAGGTCGCCTGCTTCCTCATCGCTGAACGCCTTGAGGACGGCCGGCAGCAGTTCCTTGCGTTCGTTGCGCACGTGCGCCTGAAAGTTTTTCTTCAGAACGTCAAGTTCGGCGAGAAACGCATCAGTGTCCTTAGGCATCGCGGAAAGTTTGTCCAGCGAAGTCCGCAAGTCCTTATTTCCCTTGAGCGCATCGACAGCGACAGTCTTGGTGTCGGGATGTTTGCGCAGCATCGGCAGGAAATGTTGTTCCTCGATCTCGACATAGCGCGACAGCTCTTCGCTCAACTTGAATAGCCCCTAGTTTCCTAGACGCCTTGCAGTTTCAGTTTCTGCTGCTGTTCGAAGGCGATCGGTGACAGCATG
>JBKBOF010000259.1:0-3011 GCA_046294955.1 Paracoccaceae bacterium | reverse complement strand
AGAGGATATCAAGGCGCCTGAGTGCTTTATCATTGAACAGCGTCTCAAAGAGATGATGGACATCCCGGTGTTCCACGACGACCAGCATGGCACCGCGGTGATCTGTGCCGCCGGGTTGATCAACGCGCTGGAACTGTCGGGCAAGAAGATCGGGGATTGCCGGATTGTCTTGAACGGTGCTGGCGCTGCGGGAATTGCCTGTCTTGAATTGCTGAAATCCATGGGCGCAAAGCATGACAACTGCATCATGTGCGACACCAAGGGGGTGATCTATCAAGGCCGCACCGAGGGCATGAACCAATGGAAATCTGCACATGCCGCAAACACGTCCCTGCGCACGCTTGAGGAGGCGATGGAGGGTGCCGACGTGTTTCTGGGCGTGTCGGCCAAAGGGGCGGTGACGCCTAAGATGGTCTCTGTAATGGCAGAAAACCCAGTGATTTTTGCCATGGCCAACCCGGACCCAGAGATCACGCCGGAAGAAGCACATGCCGTGCGCCCGGATGCGATTGTTGCGACGGGGCGCAGCGATTACCCCAATCAGGTGAACAATGTATTGGGATTCCCCTATCTGTTCCGGGGCGCTTTGGACATTCATGCCCGTGCCATCAACGACGAGATGAAAATCGCCTGCGCCCGCGCTTTGGCCAAGCTGGCACGCGAAGACGTGCCCGACGAAGTCGCCATGGCCTACGGTCGCAAACTGTCATTCGGGCGGGACTATATTATTCCTACACCGTTTGACCCCCGCCTGATCTACGTCATCCCGCCAGCGGTTGCAAAAGCCGGGATGGATACCGGCGTCGCGCGTCGGCCGATCATCGACCTAAATGCCTACGAGCAAAGCTTGAAATCCCGGATGGATCCGACGGCCAGTATCCTGCAAGGCATCCACGCGCGCGCCCGGCAGGCTCAAGCCCGGATGATCTTTGCAGAAGGTGACGACCCGCGCGTGCTGCGTGCCGCCGTCGCCTATCAGCGCGCCGGTCTGGGAAAGGCGCTGGTGGTCGGCCGAGAGACTGACGTGCGCGAAAAGCTGGAAGCCGTCGGTCTTTCCGATGCCTTTCGCGAACTCGAGGTGGTGAATGCCGCCAACACCCGCTACCTAGACACCTACAAAGAGTTTCTGTATCACCGCTTGCAGCGCAGCGGCCATGATCGCGAGGATATCCACCGTCTGGCCGCCCGTGACCGGCATGTGTTTTCCGCGCTGATGCTGCAACATGGCCATGGCGACGGGCTGGTGACCGGCGTCACCCGGAAATCAGCCCACGTTCTAAGCCTGATCAACCACGTCTTTGACGCCAAGGCATCCGATGGCGCCGTGGGGGTCACGGCGTTGCTACACAAGGGCCGGATCGTTCTGATCGCCGATACTCTGGTGCAGGAATGGCCGGAACCCGATGATTTGGCCACCATTGCCATCCGTTCGGTCGGAGTGGCCCGCAGTCTCGGCCTTGAACCACGCGTGGCATTCGTGTCGTTCTCGACCTTCGGTTACCCCGTCAGCGAGCGCGCCACAAAAATGAATCAGGCCCCCAAAGTGTTGGACAGGTTGGGTGTAGATTTCGAATACGAAGGCGAAATGACTGTGGATGTGGCGCTAAACCCAGATCAGATGAAGAATTATCCGTTCTGCCGCCTGACTGGGCCTGCCAATATTTTGGTGGTGCCGGCCCGCCACTCGGCCAGCATTTCGGTGAAATTGCTACAAGAAATGGCGGGTGCTACAGTGATTGGCCCGATCCTTACCGGTGTGAAGAAACCGATCCAGATCTGTTCCACCAATGCCACGGTGAATGACATTCTGAACATGGCTGTAATGGCCGCGTGTAAGATCGGGCAGTAAGAGACCGGCCCGCGTGTCGTGCGGGCCGTCTTTCACTTGGCAAAGGCGGCCTGATTTCCCCAGATTTGTTTGACCCTTTGATCGCGCCCACAGGCCTGACGATAATACGCATAGGCGTTCTTCTTTTGCTTCGGTCCGGCGCGGGTGATGACGATCTCGCTGCTCTTGTAGTAATCCTGATGATAGTCCTCGGCCTTCCAGAATGTGGTGGCCGATTTCACCGGTGTGACGATCTTCTTGCCCAAGACTTTGCCTGCATCCTCCACAGCCGCCTCTGCTGCGGCCTTTTGGGCGCCATCAGACACGAAAATCGCTGTGCGATAGGCTGGACCCCGGTCACAGAACTGCCCGCCGTTGTCTGTCACGTCAACCGAGCGCAGGAATTTGGCAATCAGATCGGCGTAACTGATCTTTGTATTGTCAAATGTAATCTCGACCGCCTCGTAATGCCCTTCATGGTTCTTGTACGTCGGGTTCTGTTTGGCACCACCGGTGTAGCCGGAGACGACCGATTTCACCCCCGGCACTTTTTCAAAGTCTGACTCAACGCACCAAAAGCACCCGCCTGCCACGATGGCCTTTTCGGTGGCGGCTTGGCTTGTGCCGGTCGCCGTCAGCAATGCCGACAACCCAATTGCCAGCATGATCGTCATAGACCGTTTCATAACACTTCCCTTCCTGCGTCGTCCCAAGGATGCTCTTTCGCCTTCCGACGTCCACTCACCCTGATGTGAGGTCACGCACAGGTGAACCTTCCTCTTTCCCTTCGCTCTCCACCGCCGTAGCGTTACGGCAAAAAAGGGAGACTTGCATGACTGACGAGGTTTCGACGCACCAAGCCGAAGATGACGCCCGCAACGACGCTATCCTGATTTGGGTAAACGGGCAGCTGAAACCAAAGGCAGAGGCGATGGTCTCGGTCTATGACTCCGGTTTCATGCTGGGCGATGGTGTGTGGGAAGGCATACGTCTGTATAACGGCTGCTGGACGTTCCTCGACGCGCATATGGACCGGCTGTTCGAAGCGGCCAAGGCTATAGACCTCGATATCGGCATGACCCGTGACCAAGTGATTTCTGCTGTGTCAGAGACGCAATTGGCCAATGGCATGACGACGGATGCGCATGCCCGATTGATGGTGACGCGCGGTGTCAAAGTCCGG
>JBKBOF010000258.1:0-3148 GCA_046294955.1 Paracoccaceae bacterium | reverse complement strand
TGGTGAATGGCAACAATCAGGCAAACTTGATCAACGGCGGCGAAGGCAATGACACGTTGTCGGGCAACGGCGGTGCCGACACCATAAACGGGAATGGTGGCGACGATCTGCTGTTCGGTGGCAACCAGAATGACATTCTTTCCGGCGGCAGCGGCAACGACACGATCGTTGGCGGTGCGAACAACGATCAGATCTTTGGCGGGCCGGGGGATGACCTGGTCATCTGGAATGTCGGCGATGGTCGTGACCTGATCGACGGTGGTGCCGGAACCGACACTTTCGAGGTCAATGGCAACAACAGCCCGGAAACCTTCCGTCTTTACACGCGTGACTACTGGGCGAACGACCTTGGGAAAGGCACGGCGAACCTTCACCCCGATACCCAGATCATCGTGGCCCGCAACGGTAACCCCAACGCCAATAACTTTTACAACAACAACGTGATTGCCGAGTTGCGCGGGATCGAAGAGATCGTGATCAACGGTGGGGGCGGGGCAAACACCTATCTGACCTTTGGCGATTTCACCGGCACGGGTCTGGCCTACAACACGATCACGCTTGTCGGCGACGCAGGCGATGACACCATCGACATTTCGAGCCTGCAATCCGACCATCGGATCGTGTTCCGCTCGTCAGGCGGCAACGACCGGCTGATCGGCACACTGCGCCCGCAAGACGTGATCGTGCTGGCTGCGGGAACGGTGATTGCAGACTACGCCGAGGCCGCCAACAGCGACGGCTCGGTCACGCTGACGGGGGCGGGCCATTCCATCACCTTCACCGGCACGCCGCGTATCGCCACCGCCGACGAGGTGATTGGCGATTATGAAGCCGCCGTTTCGGACATGCCCACAGCCGACGCCCCCGACGCGCCTGAGGTCGTGGACGAAGTGCCGGTTGCCGCAGAGCCTGCGCCCACAAGCGCGCCCTCGGTGCAGTTCGGCACGACCGGAAAGGATGCGATGGTTGGCACTGCGGGTCGCGACATCCTGTTCGGCGACGCCGGAAACGATGACATCCTCGCCGGTGACGGGGCCGATATGGTCTTTGGCGACGAAGGAGATGACCGGATCTTTGGTCAGGGCGGCGACGACTATATCAATGCCGGTGCCGGAAACGACACGGTGTTCGGTGGCGATGGCAACGATGTGATCGTGGCACAGGTCGGCGATGGCAATGATGTCTATTACGGCGACGACGGCACTGACACGCTTGATATGTCCGCCATCACCGCCAACATCACCGCCAACCTTGGCACCGGCCATATGGAGCGCGGCTTTGTCAGCAGCGCCCAGACCGGGCAGGACGTGATCTGGAGCATCGAAAACATCATTACCGGATCCGGCGACGATGTGATCACTGCAAGCGGGGCGGTCAACGTGATCGACGGCGGCGAAGGCAATGACACCTTCCGCTTCCTGTCGGCGGGTGACGCGGATGGCGATACCATCGTGACCTTCAACCCCGGGGACCGGCTGGACCTGAGCGCCATAGACGCCAACGCCGGCGCTGCGGGCAAACAGGGTTTCACCATCGTATCGGGTGGCCTGACCGGACCGGGGCAGCTGATGATCACGCTGGCCCAGATGGACGGGCAGGATGTGACCCTTGTGCAAGGCAAGACGACCGATGGCGATGAGGCCGACTTCACCATCCAGATCAAGGGGGCGCACGATCTGACCGCAAGCGATTTCAACCTGTGATGCCTGACGGTGCGGGGAAGGGGGTGTCCCTGTCCCCGCACCGGCCTTGAGGTTTCTGATTTGCAGAACATAGAAGTATTGAAAGGCATGCATCGTGGCTGGAAAAGAAACGACATCGGCCGTCAAGCGCCACCATTTCGAAAAACTGACCCGCGGTTTTCGCAGCATCTTTGTCTTTCTGTTCGGGCTGTCGGGGATCATCAATATTCTGGCGCTGACCGGCGCCTTTTACATGCTTCAGATCTATGACCGCGCCCTGACGAGCGGCAACGTTTCGACCCTTGTGGCCATATCGATCCTGGCGATCGGGCTGTATCTGTTTCAGGGCCTGTTCGACGTGATCCGTTCGCAAATTCTGGTGCGGGTGGGGGCGCGACTGGACCGCAAGCTGGCCCCTGTGGCGCATGAGATCGCGATCGACATGCCGCGCTTTGGCTATTCGACGGCCGAGGCGCTGGAGCGGGGGCGAGATGTCGATACAGTGCGCGGCTTCATGGGCAGTCAGGGGCCGACCGCCCTGTTCGATCTGCCGTGGGTGCCGCTGTTTCTGGGCTTTGTCTATTTGCTGCATCCGTGGCTGGGGGCGTTGACCCTTGGCGGGGCGCTGGTGCTTGCATTCCTGACCATCCTGACCGAGCTGATGACCCGCCGCCTGTCGGCCGGGGCGCATCAATCGGTGGTTGCGCGCAACCGCATCGCCGATTCCAACGCCCGCAACGCCGAGATCGTCAAGGCCATGGGCATCGGAAGCCGGGCGGTGCGCCGCTTCGTCAAGGCCAATGACGACCATCTGGCGATCCAGACCCGCGCCAGCGACATCAGCGGCACCTTTGGCGCGTTTTCTCGGGTGCTGCGGATGATCTTGCAATCGGCGGTTCTGGGCCTTGGTGCCTATCTGACGATTCAGGGCCAACTGTCGGCGGGCGCGATCATCGCAGCCTCGGTCGCATCGGCCCGTGCGCTGGCGCCGATCGACATGGCAATCGGGAACTGGAAGCAGGTTGTCGGCGCCCGCGCGGCCTTCGGCCGGTTGCGGGAAACCGCCGTTGTCATGGCGGGTCGGGAAAAGCCGATGCCGCTGCCGGCGCCTGTCTCGACGCTGAAAGTCGAAAACATCACCGTCGCCGCGCCCGGCACCGGCACCGTCTTGCTGAGCGAGGTCAGCTTCGATTTGCAGGCAGGCCAGGCGCTTGGCGTGATCGGGCCAAGTGGCGGCGGCAAGACCACGCTGGTCCGGGCCTTGACCGGGATCTGGCCTTGCCTGCGCGGGGCCGTGCGGCTGGATGATGCCGAACTGTCGCAATTTGACGATGAAAGCCTTGGCAAGCACATCGGTTATCTGCCGCAGGATGTCGCCCTTCTGGATGCCACAATCGAAGACAACATCTCGCGTCTGGCCGAGACGCCAAACCCTGACGCCGTGGTTGCGGCCGCCAAAGCCGCCG
>JBKBOF010000257.1:0-3222 GCA_046294955.1 Paracoccaceae bacterium | reverse complement strand
ATGCCGGACATTCCACCGCGACTGCGTCGAACGCGCTTTATCGCATGAACCTGTCCAAGGGGCAGACCGGACTTTCGGTGGCGTTCGACCTGCCCACGCAAACAGGCTATGACAGCGATCACGAACTGGCTCGGGGTGAAGTTGGCAAGGTCGGCGTGCCGGTGGCCCATCTGGGCGACATGCGTGCGCTGTTCGACCAGATTCCGCTGGAACAGATGAACACATCGATGACGATCAACGCCACTGCGCCGTGGCTCTTGGCGCTTTACATCGCAGTGGCCGAAGAACAGGGCGCGGATGTGGCCAAGCTGAACGGTACCGTGCAGAATGACCTGATCAAGGAATACCTGTCGCGCGGCACGTATATCTGCCCGCCCAAGCCCAGCTTGCGGATGATCACGGATGTCGCGGCGTATACCCAAAGGTATCTGCCCAAGTGGAACCCGATGAACATCTGTTCCTATCACCTGCAAGAAGCAGGGGCGACCCCCGAACAAGAGTTGGCTTTTGCGCTCGCCACTGCCTGCGCCGTTCTGGATGACCTGAAAGGCAAAGTCCCCGCAGCGGATTTTCCCAATATGGTCGGCCGCATCAGCTTTTTCGTCAACGCCGGCATCCGCTTTGTGACCGAGCTGTGCAAGATGCGCGCCTTTGTCGATCTTTGGGACGAAATCACCGCGACACGCTATGGCATCACCGACGCCAAATACCGCCGCTTCCGCTATGGCGTGCAGGTCAACAGTCTTGGCTTGACCGAACAGCAACCCGAAAACAACGTGTACCGCATCCTGATCGAGATGCTGGCTGTGACCCTGTCGAAAAACGCCCGCGCCCGTGCCGTGCAATTGCCCGCGTGGAACGAAGCCCTTGGCCTGCCGCGCCCGTGGGATCAGCAATGGTCGCTGCGCATGCAACAGGTTTTAGCGTATGAGACTGACCTCTTGGAATACGACGACCTGTTCGACGGCAACCCGGCGATTGACCGCAAGGTGGCTGACCTCAAGACCGGCGCACGCGCTGAACTCGCGCAGATCGACGCCATGGGCGGTGCCGTGGCGGCCATCGACTACATGAAGGGACGTCTGGTCGAGGCCAATGCCGACCGGATTGCACGGATCGAATCTCAAGAAACCACGGTGGTCGGCGTCAACCGCTTTACCACCACGGAACCGTCGCCGCTGACCACTGGCGACGGCAGCATCATGAAATCCGATCCAGAAGCCGAGGCCGACCAGATCACGCGCCTGCTTGCATGGCGCCGCGCACGCGATGCGGGCGCGGTCAAGACCGCCCTCGATGCGTTGGCGCAGGCCTGTGCAGACGGCACCAACATCATGCCCGCGTCGATCACCTGCGCCCGGGCCGGTGTCACCACCGGCGAATGGGGCGCAGTGGTGCGCCGTGCTTTCGGCGAATACCGCGCGCCCACGGGCGTCTCGCGCAACCCGTCCAACCGCACCGAGGGGTTGGAGCCGATCCGCGATGCCGTCGCCACGCTGTCGTCAAAACTCGGGCGTCCGCTGAAATTCCTCGTCGGCAAGCCGGGGCTGGATGGCCATTCCAATGGTGCCGAACAGATCGCCGCCCGCGCCCGCGATTGCGGCATGGACATCCACTATGAAGGCATCCGCCTAACCCCAGCCGAGATTGTCGCGGCGGCGGTGGATCAGCAGGCGCATGTTGTCGGATTGTCGATCTTGTCGGGCAGCCATATCCCCCTGATCACCGAGACACTCGACAGGATGCGCGCCGCTGGGCTTGGGCATGTCCCGCTTGTTGTGGGCGGCATCATTCCCGAAGCCGATGCGGCGCATCTGCGCGCCCTTGGCGTGGCCGCAGTCTATACGCCCAAGGATTTCGAGTTGAACCGGATCATGCTGGATATCGTCGGTTTGGTGGACGCAGCCCCCATCGCCGCCGAATAACACGCAGCACCCGGCCTGTAATCGGGCTTGCCCAATCGTGTCGAACCACGCACAACTCGGGCAGAGCAGAGCGAGGGCAGACATGACTTTTCACATCGGCGCACAGCCGGGCGAAATCGCCGAAACCTGCCTGTTGCCAGGCGACCCTTATCGCGCCCGCTGGGCGGCAGAGCGATTTCTGGACGGGGCGCGGATGGTATCGGAAACCCGTGGCATGCTGGCCTATACCGGCACATGGCACGGCAACCCTGTCACCTTTCATGGCACCGGCATGGGCATGCCGTCGATGTCGATCTATGCCAATGAACTGATCCGCGATTACGGTGCCAAGACCCTTGTCCGCGTCGGGTCGTGCGGCGCCTTGCAACCCCATATCAAGGTGCGCGATGTGGTGCTGGCGCAAGCCGCCTCGACGATCGGATCGCCGTCGTCCAGCATCTTCCGCGAACTGTCTTTCGCACCTATCGCCGATTTCGGCCTGTTGGCGGCGGCACATGCCGCGGCGAAGGGTCAGGCTCATGTTGGTGGGATCTTCACGTCGGATACGTTTTACGACGAGCGTCAAGATATCACTGACCAACTGCAACGGCATGGCTGTCTTGCCGTCGAGATGGAAACGGCTGAGCTTTACACCCTTGCGGCCCGCTACCAGCGCCGGGCCCTGGCCGTCCTGACGGTGTCAGACCACATCCTGACGGGCGAGGCCTTGCCCGCCGCCGACCGTGAAACCAGCTTTGCCGCGATGATCGACATTGCCTTGCATGCCGCATTTTCCAAAGGATAATCCATGCCCTGCCTAGCCCCACGCGCTTGGGTTCCGACCGAAGCCTTCGTACAGACCCTTGCGGCACGCGTGGCCGCCCCGTCGGCACAGGTCAACGCGCGGATCGAAGCCCTGATCCAGCAGAATGCACAAATCCACGACCGCGACTGCTTTAACCTCAATCCCGCCACCAACGTCATGAATCCGCGCGCCGAGGCCGCCCTGTCGCGTGGCCTTGGATCGCGGCCGAGCCTTGGCTATCCGGGTGACAAGTATGAGATGGGTTTGGACGCCATTGAAGAGATCGAAGTGATCACCGCAGAACTGGCTGCCGAAATCTTCAAGGCCGAATACGCCGAAATCCGGGTCGGATCAGGGGCTTTGGCCAACCTTTACGGGTTCATGGCGCTTGCCAAACCGGGCGACAGCATCATCGCACCGCCCCCGACTGTAGGCGGCCATGTCACCCACCATGCCGCCGGATGCGTGGGACTTTACGGTCTGACCAGCCATGCGGCACCGGTGAACCCCGAT
>JBKBOF010000256.1:0-3228 GCA_046294955.1 Paracoccaceae bacterium | reverse complement strand
ACTTGTGCTGACCGTCGCCCCCGGCCCACTGGTCGCCACGGCGGGCGGCGCCCATGTCCTGACGGCGTCGACAGCCAGCAAAGCCATTCTGCGCGCAGCCGCCGCCACATTGACCGAAACCGATCCTGACATCGACTATTTTCCGTCGTATGAAATCATCACCAACCCGGCCGCAAAGGGGGCGTTTTTCCAGCCCAACCTGCGCCATCCGACACCAAGGGGTGTGTCTGTTGTCATGAAGCACTTCATGACCGCACACGATGTTTTCACCGTACAGACGGCCACACCCAATCCCGGCCCCGAACGGCCCCCTGTCGAAGACAACGAGATCATCTGCGAAGAGGCGTTGAATGACCCATTGGCACGGGGGGCAAAGCGATGACCCGTGTCCTCGTGCTTGGCAATTCCCATGCAGCCACCTTGCGCCGGGCATTCCCTGCTCTTGCCGCTGACAATCCCACGCTGGACCTGACCTTCTGGGGCCTGCCGGGTGCTGCCTTCGACAAGGCCAGAACCGACGCGGACGGTGTTTTGCGCCCGGATCCGACCGATCGTGTCAGCCTGCGCAAAGTGGACCAGTGGAATGACTGCACCCATGCGGACCTGTCGGCCCATGACCGCATTTTTCTTGTGGGTCTGCGCTTCAACCTACGGCCTGTCCTGACGCTTTTTGGCGCACTGCAGCCCTTGCAATGGGGGCGGCGCGATGGGGCGCTTGGTGTGTCCGACAGCTTCCTGCGCGCCGCCATCCGGGCCGCAGTTGACGCGACCCTTGCCGCTCTGACCGCACGTATCCAACTGGATGACCGCTGTGTGCTGATGCCCGCGCCCTACCCTGCCGCTTGTGTCACCCAACACGAGCGCGGGCACTTCGAGCCGGTCACCACAACCGCCAGCAGTCTGCCACATGCGTCCGAAATGATGGATGTGTTCGAAACCGCGATCACGTCAGCCAGTGCTGCGCGTGGCCTTGGCCTGCTGCTGCAACCGCGCGAAACGCTTGAGCGCCCGTTCTTGACGCAAGACCGTTTTCTGGACGATTCCGCCCGCGACGCCCGTCACATGAACGATGACTATGGCCATATTGCCCTGAGGGCACTGTTGGCCTTTTCTGCAATGAAAGAGGCCACCGCAAGCCGTGCGCGCCTGACCCACGCCTGAGAAGGAGAGACAAATGCCTTGGGACCGAAATCAAATGGCCGCGCGTGCGGCGCAAGAATTGCAAGACGGCTGGTATGTGAACCTTGGCATCGGCATCCCGACGCTGGTCGCGAACTACATCCCCGATGGGGTCGAAGTGACGTTGCAATCGGAAAACGGCATGCTCGGTATGGGCCCCTTCCCGTATGAAGGCGAAGAGGATGCCGACCTGATCAACGCAGGCAAGCAAACGATCACCGAACTGCCGCAGACCGCGTTCTTCGACTCTGCCCAGTCCTTCGCGATGATCCGCGGCGGCAAGATCGCAATGGCCATCCTTGGCGCGATGGAGGTGTCCGAAACCGGCGATCTGGCCAACTGGATGATCCCCGGCAAGCTGGTCAAGGGCATGGGCGGGGCCATGGACCTCGTGGCCGGCGTCGGCCGCGTGGTGGTGGTGATGGACCACACATCAAAGCATGGCGAGTCGAAGGTGCTGAAAGCCTGCACCCTGCCGCTGACCGGCAAGGGCGTGGTCAATCGCATCATCTCGAACCTTGGGGTGCTGGATGTGGTGAACGGCGGGCTAAAGATCGTAGAACTTGCCGATGGTGTCACCGAAGCCGACCTGCGCGCCGCCACGGAAGCGACGCTCGTTGACTGACCCCATCAATCACTGACAGTGCCCCGGACGGACCCCGAGCCCGAGCGACAGCACCTTTTTCATCTGTTCAAAAATATCATCGGGGGGTGAGGCCGCAGGCCGAGGGGGGCAGACAGCCCCCCTGCTTCAGTTCGACGCGGAAATCACCTTGAACACACAAGGGTCCGTCACCAACTCCGGCGGCGTCAGGCACAACCCTTGCGCCACCTGCCACGCCGCCAGCACCTTTGGCACATAATCGCGCGTTTCGGCATAGGGTGGGATGCCGTCATTGGCGCGCACGGCCCCCTCGCCCGCGTTGTACGCGGCCAGCACCATCAGCGGATCACGGTCGAATTCCTTCAGCAGCCAGCTCAGATAGGCAACGCCGCCTTTGATGTTCTGGGCAGGATCAGTGGAATCGAGCACATTGAACCTTGCGGCAGTGGCCGGGATCAGTTGCATCAGCCCTTGTGCCCCCGCCGACGACACCGCATCCGCCTTGCCCGCGCTTTCCACCCCGATGACCGCAAGCACAAGCGCAGGCGACACGTCGGTGCCGATCGTGGCGGCAAGGATGTGGCGGCCATAGTCGGACGCGATCCCCTGCATGTGCTGCAACCTGGGTGCGGTCACGCCAGTGCCCTTCGGCCCCTTGGACAACGTCGCCATCGCGAGCCCAAACCGATCGGCCACGGCGGTCCGTGCGGTCGGCACGGTTTGCCAGAACCAGTCATATGTGGCTGTGCGCTTGGCTGGGCCCGGCATCAATGGGCCGGGGCTGGCCACGGCAGCGGTTTCGGTTGTCCCCACTTCGGTCGGCGCGCGCGGTTTCACCTTGGGGGCCAACGCCATCAGCCGCGCCTGTTCGACCGGGTCGATCTGGACGGTGATGCGCTTGCGCACACCTTCCCCGACCTTGACCCGCTTGAACGAGAAGTCGCGTTCGCCCGTCAGTCCTTCAGCCGCACCCGAAACGGGCGCAAGGCTGAGTCCCGCGGCCAGAAGTCCTGCCATGAATCGCATCGCTGCTCGATGCCCGTCTATTGTTTTTCTTGGATGAAGGATTGCATGAAAACGGCCTTGCCGCCATCCACCCCGGAAAAACACACCCAATTCTGGCGAAATTGCCGCAATTGGCAGTGAGGCCGCCAAATCCAAACTGATCACTAAAAATTTTATGTTTTATAAATCAACATCTTGACTGGAGATTTAAGAAAATCTTCATCCGACAGAAAAAGACCTGATCCCTTCCCAGATCTTGCCACGATTGAGGGCGAAAAGATGCTCATACCGAACGGCAGACGGCGCGGAACAGAGGCCAGACCGAAGAAGACGCTGAACGGTGAGAACGACCAAAGCAACATGTGAAAGAGAGAACACCATGAAACTGCTGAACATCTTCAAGAACTTCAAGAACGACGAATCTGGCGCCGTGACCGTTG
>JBKBOF010000255.1:0-3268 GCA_046294955.1 Paracoccaceae bacterium | reverse complement strand
AGCCAGGGACGGATCATTTTGTCGCGGATGATGATATCGCCTGCACTACGTTCGCCCGCAGGGATCAAAAAATTGACCGCTGCAAACAGTAAGCCAACCACAAAAAGGGAGAGTATAAATCGAATGAGATGCCCCGATTGCTGCAAATTTTCCAGCGGAAAGGGACGTCCATATAACAGAACAATCGCAACGGCAGGCAATAGAAACAAAAATAGTAGCCCGATCACACGTCCACGTCTCGCATCTGACTTGCTCAAGCTCTTGGGCGGATACAGAACCTTGTCCAGAAACAGGTTGGAAAAGTAGAAATAGCCGACGCAACCGCCAACGCCGATGATGATGGTGATCAACCCTTGAAGTGCCGGATGCATGGCGCCTCAACCTCCCCCTGATGGTTCCCCCGTCTGTGACCGGTTTGCCCGGCTCTCGTTTTGGCAGTGTGCCCACTTGGGGCGAAAAGAAAACCCCCGGTTGCATCAGGTGCCACCGGGGGTTTGATCAGCTTACTTCAGGCCGTCCCACGACGACTGGATCGCATCAGCCACGTCCTGCGCTGACTTGCCACCGGCATAGTCCACCATTCCGGTCCAGAACGACCCGGCACCGACGCCACCCGGCATCAGGTCCGATCCGTCAAAGCGGAACGTGTCGGCCCCCAGCAAGATGCCACCCATTTTCTTGAGTGTATCATCGCCATAGAGGTCGATGTTTACGCCCTTGTGCGGTGTCAGGAAGCCCTTTTGTGCCATCCACACCTCATGTGCCGCTGGCACTTTCAGCCAATCGATGAAGGCGCGGGCGGCCGGGCTGTCCTTGGTGATGCCGAACAGGGTGCCAGCCCCCAGAACCGGTTTGCCGAGATCTTTTCCGGCATAGGCGGGGAAGTAGAAGAAGTCTGCATCCACGCCCATCTGCGTACCATCGGGGAAGAAGGCCGGGATGAACGACGCCTGACGGTGCATCATGCACTGCGGTGGCGACGAGAACAGACCCTTGGGGCTGTCACGGAAGTCGGTGGTTGCAACGGCGCCCTTGCCGCCAGCCACTTTGCCGTCTTCCAGAAACCAGCCGAATTCTTCGATGGCTGCCACAACTTTCGGGTCGTTGAACTTCAGGTCGTTCTTCACCCAAGCGTCATAGTCCGCAGGCGTGTTGACACGCAACATCATGTCTTCAACCCAGTCGGTCGCTGGCCAGCCGGTCGCCCCGCCCGATCCAAGGCCAACGCACCATGGTGTCACCCCATCGGCCACCATCTTTTCGGTCAAGGCCTTCAGATCTTCCATGGTTTCGGGCACTGCGTAGCCCGCATCATCGAAGTTCTCGGGGCTGAACCAGACCAGCGATTTCAGATCGACCTTGTAGAAAAAGCCGAACAGGGCCGAGTTGCCATCCGGTCCGGGAAAGGACGCCAGATCAACCCAGGACTGACCCGCCGCATAATTGTCTTTCAGCCATGCCGCATCGGCGTCGGTCAGCGGTGCCACTTGTCCCAGACGGGCCAGATCTGCGGTCAGACCAGGTTGTGGAAACACCGAGATATTCGCAGCAGACCCGGCTTCGGCATCAATCCGCACCTGCGTCTCGAAGCTGTCAGAGCCGACGTATTTCACATCGACCCCGGTCGCGGCTTCAAAATAGGCCAGCATCGATTCGACAAGCACTTGGTCCGGGCCAAGCCACGGGCCCGCGATGGTCAGTTGTTGCCCGGCAAGATCGGTATGCGTGGCCTTGAAGTCCTCAAACGAGGCCCAGTTGAAAGCGCCCTCGCCCACCGGAAACTTCAGGTCTTGCGCAAAGGCGCCGCCTGCCATCAGTGCCAGCGCGGCGGCGCTGGCGGTCAGTTTCGATTTCATATGCAGTCCTCCCGGATAACCCCGCCCATCTTTGCGGGGCGTTGTGCCAACAATGGTCATGGGGCGACATTTGAGAATCGCCTTCAAACCGCTTTGGATGCCGCACCATTGCCGAACCCAGATTTCGAGTCAATCCAAAGTGCCTTCAACCCTGGTATTCTGCCGCTTTTGTAGGTGCAGAATCACTCTGTAACGTTTACGCGCGCACCGGTTTACCTTTGACCTCTTGGTAAAGGCTGGCTAAGGTCGCGACGATTGAAACCGTTTTGGGTGCACATGCCACCATGAATCTCAAGGAACTTGCCTCGAAGCTGGGCTTGTCGCCCACGACCGTCAGCCGCGCGCTGAACGGCTATCCCGAGGTGAACGAGGTCACCCGCGAACGGGTCATGGCGGCGGCAAAGCGCCATAACTATCACCCCAACACCCGCGCCATCCGCCTTGCCACGGGCCGGGCGATGGCGGTTGGCCACGTCATCCCGGTGGCAACGCGGCACGAAATCGTAAACCCCGTCTTTGCCGATTTCATTGCCGGCGCCGGCGAAACCTACAGCCGCAATGACTATGACATGTTGCTGTCGGTGGTTCCCGACGATCAAGAGGACGCCACCTATCGCGGCCTGAAATCCAAGGGCAATGTCGATGGTGTTATCGTCCACGCGCCCAAGATGAACGATCCGCGCATTGCCTTGCTGCAAGACATCGGTCTGCCTTTTGTGGTGCACGGTCGCGCGACCGGCAGCAGCCTGCCGTACAGCTGGCTGGATGTGAACAATCGCCGCGCGTTTCAGCGGGCCACCGAGTTCCTGCTCGACCTCGGCCATACCCGCATCGCCTTGGTGAACGGGTTGGAGTTCATGGATTTCGCCATCCGTCGCAGAACCGGATATGTCGATGCCCTGACGGCGCGTGGCATCGCACCGGACCCTGCGCTGATGTCCTCGGGTGAGATGACCGAGATCGAAGGCCACCGTGCCGCCAAGGCCATGCTGGCGCTGCCGCACCGCCCCACCGCCTTTCTGGCCGCCTCGATGATCTCGGGCATGGGGGTGCGGCGCGCGCTGGACGAGGCCGGGTTGCACATGGGCCGCGATATCAGCGTCATTATCCATGACGACGACCTGTCCTACATGAAAAACGGCGAAGACGTGCCGATCTTTACCGCTACGCGATCTTCGGTGCGCGAAGCGGGTCGGTTGGCCGCAGAGATGCTGCTTGATCTGATCACCCATCCCAGCCTGATCCCGCAACAGCGCCTGCTGGAAGCCGAACTCATCATTGGCCAATCGACCGGACCCTGCCCCAGGATCTGATCCCTGACACTGGCCCCGAGCCCTCATTCAAGGCGATTGCCATGACCCTGTCACGCTTCGATTTTCCACCCGGCTTCGTCTTCGGTGCCGCCACGGCTG
>JBKBOF010000254.1:0-3349 GCA_046294955.1 Paracoccaceae bacterium | reverse complement strand
GCGCAGTTGGCGGCAGGACCAAGCGCCTTTGCGCGACATCTCCGCCCCGGTTGCGGTGGCGCTGGACGGTGCCGACCTGCCGCGTTCCGTCGGGTTGTCCCGCGCCTCGGGTCTGCCAGATGACTTGTTCATCCATGACGGACAGATCACCAAACGCCCGATCCGGGCGCTGACGCTGTCTGCTCTTGGCCCGCGTCCCGGGGAACTCTTGTGGGATATCGGCGGCGGATCGGGGTCGATCTCGGTCGAGTGGTGTCTTGCGGCCGGTCGGGCAATTGCGATTGAAGCGCGGTCAGACCGTGCCGCCAATATTCGCAGCAATGGCGATCGGTTTGGCGTGTCACACCGGATGAAAGTGGTTGAAGCCCGTGCGCCCGAAGGTCTGATTGCCATGCCCGCCCCGGATGCGGTGTTTGTCGGCGGTGGCGGAAATGCAAACCTTTTCGAAACGCTTTGGCCGATGCTGCCCACTGGCACCCGGTTAGTCGCGAATGGTGTGACCTTGGAGGCCGAGGCCACTCTTGCCGCGTGTCACGCCTTCCACGGCGGCACCCTGTTGCGCATCGACTTTGCCCAAGCGGCACCTTTGGGGGGCTTCCGGGGGTGGCAGGCCGCTCGTCCCGTGGTGCAATGGAGTGTCACGACATGAGGATCGCGGGAATAGGGTTTCGCACCGGTGCGTCGCTTGCATCGCTGCGCGACGTCCTTGCGCAGGTCGAGGCGTTGGGGGGCACGGCAGAGGCGCTTGCCACACCGCAGTCCAAGGCCGACGATCCGCCACTGCGCGCCCTGGCCGCCGAACGGGGGTTGCGGGTTTTTGCTGTCCGGGTCGCCGGCATCAAGACCCCCACCCAATCGGCCCGCGTTCTGGCGCTGCATGGCACGGGATCGGTGGCCGAAGCGGCGGCTTTGGCAGCGGCTGGCCCGGGTGCCAAAATTACGGTGGCGCGCGTCGTTGCGTCAGATGCCATGGCAACCTGTGCCATGGCCGAATGTGAAGGAATCCGCGAATGACTGTCCATTTCATCGGTGCCGGGCCGGGGGCCCCCGATCTTATCACCTTGCGTGGACGCGACCTGATCGCTGCCTCGCCAGTGTGTCTTTTTGCCGGATCTCTGGTGCCCGAGCCGCTTTTGGCCCATTGCCCGTCGGGGGCGCGGATCGTCAACACGGCCCCGCTCAGCCTTGATGAGATCATGATCGAAATTTCTGATGCGCATGCAGCGGGCAAAGACGTGGCGCGACTTCATTCCGGCGATCTGTCGGTGTGGTCGGCGATGGGAGAGCAGCTTCGGCGTCTGCGCGCGCTGGACATCCCCTATGATGTGACGCCGGGGGTGCCGTCCTTTGCCGCTGCGGCTGCGCTTCTGGGCGCGGAACTGACCCTTCCAGGGGTTGCACAATCGGTGGTGCTGACCCGCACCTCGGGCCGCGCCTCTGCAATGCCCCACGGCGAGAGTCTGGAAAATTTTGCCCGCACCGGGGCCACGCTGGCTATTCACCTGTCAGTGCATGTGCTGGCCGATGTAGTGGCACGGTTGACGCCACAATATGGTTCCGACTGCCCGGTGGCCGTAGTGTTCCGGGCAAGCTGGCCCGATCAGCGGGTGATCCGCGCCACGTTGGCGACGTTGGACACAGCCATGGGCGAAGGCGAACGCACCGCCCTGATTCTGGTGGGGCATGCGCTTGGGGCCGAAGACTTCGATGAAAGTCGTCTCTATGCCGGGGATTACGACCGCCGCTATCGCCCGGTTGGCACCGCGCCGCGCTTTCCCGAAGGCGCATGATGCCGCGCGGACTTCTTATCTCGGCCCCGGCTTCGGGCACCGGCAAGACCACGGTCACACTGGGGCTTCTGGCGGCATTCCGCCAGCGGGGGCTTGTGGTGCAACCGTTCAAAAGTGGGCCGGACTACATCGACCCGGCGTTTCACGCGGCGGCGGCGGGGCGGGCATCGATCAATCTCGACAGTTGGGCCATGTCCCGCGCCCGGATCTCGGCCTTGGCTGGCGTGGCCGATGGGGCCGATCTGGTGGTGGCCGAAGGGTCGATGGGCCTGTTCGATGGAGTGGCACGGAACGGTGAAATGGGCAGCGGGGCCAGTGCTGATGTGGCTGCCCTGATGGGATGGCCTGTTATCATCGTACTGGATGTTTCCGGTCAGGCGCAGACCGCGGCGGCGGTGGCCGCAGGTCTGGCCCGGTTTCGCCCCGATGTGCAGGTGGCGGGCGTAATTCTGAACAAGGTTGCCTCGCCCCGGCACGAGGCGCTTGTGCGCGCCGGAATGGACAGTGCTGGACTGACCGTTTTGGGGGCGCTGCCGCGCAAGCCTGCGATCGCCTTGCCCGAACGGCATCTGGGTCTGGTGCAGGCCGAGGAACTTCCGCGTCTGAGCGCGATTCTGGCCGAAGCCGCCGCTTTCGTGACCGAGCATTGTGATATGGATGCCATCCTTGCTGCGGCCAGGGCAGACCGGCAGAGTGAGCGTTCTGCGCCGGTTCCTGCTCCGGGAGAACGGATTGCACTGGCGCGCGATGCAGCGTTTTCCTTTGTGTATCCGCATCTTCTGGCCGATTGGCGGGAACAAGGCGCAACGATTCTGCCGTTCTCGCCACTGGCAGACCAATCTCCAGACCCGTCGGCCTCGGTCTGCTGGTTGCCCGGCGGTTATCCGGAACTGCACGCCCCCCGGCTTGCAGCCTGCGAGACATTCCGCAGCGGACTGACGCGCTTTTCCGAAACCCGCCCGGTGCATGGTGAATGTGGCGGCTACATGGTGCTCGGTCAGGGATTGGTCGCGGCGGATGGTCAGCGGCACCGCATGGTCGGTCTTCTGGGGCTGGAAACCAGCTTTGCCAAACGACGGATGCATCTGGGCTATCGGCTGGCCCGCCTGCATCAGCCGCTGCCAGGCTTCGTCAAAAGCCAGTCCTTGCGCGGCCACGAATTCCACTACGCCACCATTCTGGCCCAGCCAGACAGCCCGCTGGCCCATGTGACCGATGCCTCGGGCCAACCGGTCGACGAAACCGGGTCGTTCCGCAAGGCAGCGGGCGGCGGCCGCACCAGTGGCACCTTTTTCCATCTCATTGCCCCTTCTGTCCAAGAGACCCAGCCATGACCGGATTTGTGTCCTTCGTGTCGTCCGGGCCGGGCGACCCCGATCTTCTGACCGTCAAGGCCGTCCGACGACTGGCCGAGGCCGATATCGTACTGTTCGATGATCTGGCCTCTGGTCCGATCCTTGCGCTTGCAGGACCGCAGGCCGAGCTGGTGGCGGTCGGCAAACGGGCGGGCCGCCCATCCCCCAAACAGGACCATGTCAGCCGTCTGCTGGTTGATTGTG
>JBKBOF010000253.1:0-3382 GCA_046294955.1 Paracoccaceae bacterium | reverse complement strand
CAGAATGGCGCGCGCGGTTGGCGACACGGTATCAAGCTGCGCCTCGATAAAGCTTTCGCGGGTATGCACCTCGCGGGTTTTCATCAGCGTCAGCCAGCGCTGGATGCGCTGCGTGTCGCCCCAAAGGAACGACAGATGGTCGGGAAACGGGCGGCTGACGGTCTTGTTGTTGGTATTGCCCAGTATCCCGCTGGTCGGGTTCACGATGCGCGGATTGGTGTCATAGGGTTGTATGCCAAGCCAGCGGGTTTCGGCCGTGGTGCCAAGGGCGGGCAGACGGCCTTCGGTCGGGTGCCCCGCATCACGGCGTGGAACATGGCCGATCACCTGTAGCGCAATTCCGGTCTCATCGGCCAGCATCAGGTTCTGGGCCGGGGCAACGAACAGACGACCAGCCTCGATCGCCTCGGGGATGGATGCGGCGCGCATCACCCGCATGGCTGCCGTCATGGTGGTATCCGCCCCGGTCAGCGCGGTCCACGACAGGGCGGCCACATGACCGGGTGGTGTGACAGACGCCAGATCGTAGTGCGACCCCGGCAGCACCGGACCGGCTTCAGACCAGCGCAGGGTGATGGTGACAGGCGGCTCGCCCTTGACCTGAAGGATCGACCGGCGGGTGGTAAAGGGTTTGAACCCGGTCGAAGTTTCATATTCTTCGCTGTTGGCGGGATTGAGCTTTTCCATGACCAAATCCTGATCATCGACATAGGATGAGGTCAGCCCCCAACCCACGGCCGCCGACCGACCGATCAGGATGCTGGGCACACCGGGAATGGTGGCCCCGATCACGCCGCCTGTCTGCAACTCCAGTCGCGCCAGATACCAGATCGTCGGTGCGGTGAACCCAAGATGCGGATCGTTGGCCAAAAGCGTGCCGCCTGCCGCCGACCGGCCGGGGACGGCCGCCCATGCGTTTGAGGCCCCCGAAAAATCAAGGCGCGGAAACGGCGACAGCGGATCATTGGTTGCCATCCGGAGCGCGGCCGTGGACGGTAAAACCCCCGGCACCAGACTGGCATAGTCGGGCAGGGCGGTGACGGCCTGACCCGGATCATCGGGCAGGATATCGCGCAGACGTTCGGCCGACAAAAGCATCGACATCCGCGCCCGCAGCACCTCGGCCTCCAGATGACCCGACAGTTGCAAGGCCATCAGCTTCAGGATGGCGATGGAATCCGCAGGGGCCCAAGCCGCGATTTCGTTCGAGAAGAAAAAGAATTCTGGTGCGCCACGCCCACGCGCACCTTCATTGATCTGGCCGATCCACGCGTTGACCCCGGCGGCATAAGACTCGAGTGCGGTGCGGGTTTCGGCGTCCTGCGCCTCGACCGATTGCAGCGACAGAGTGTAAAGATCATAGCGGCGCATCAGCTCGTCGATCTTCAGCGTGCGTTTTCCGAAAACCTCGGACAGCCGCCCTTGCGCGGTGCGCCGCAGCATCGTCATTTGCCACAAGCGGTCCTGCGCATGCGCAAACCCAAGTGCAAAGAACACATCCGCGTCCGTCGCACCGAAGATGTGCGGCACACTGTCATTGTTGCGCAGGATTTCTACAGGCGCGGAAATTCCGGAAATCGTAAAGGATTCCGCATAGTTCGGGATCGAACGTTCCAGAAAATAATAGACCGCAATCAGACAAAGCAGCCCCAGAGCGACCAGCCCGGTCAACAGACGCAAGAGCCAACGGAAAACGGTAAGCATGAGGGGCCTGTTCTTGACGGCAGGGTTGGGCCTGTTACCTAAGGCATCGACGACAAAAGGGCAATGCGAAGGGAGGCTGTGATGGCAAAGGTGGCATTCTTGGGTTTGGGCGTGATGGGTTTCCCGATGGCGGGCCACTTGGCGGCCAAAGGGCACGAGGTGACGGTCTATAACCGCAGCCCTGCGAAAGCGCAGGCGTGGGTAGCAAAACACGGTGGCCGTTCGGCTGCGACTCCGCGCGAGGCGGCGCAGGGGCAGGATTTCGTGATGGCCTGTGTGGGCAATGACGATGACCTTCGCGGTGTCTGCACCGGGCCTGACGGCGCTTTTGCCGGGATGGAAAAAGGGGCCATTTTCGTTGATCACACAACGGTTTCGGCACAGGTTACGCGCGAATTGTCAGATCTTGCGGCTGGCATGGGCCTTGGCTTTGTCGATGCACCGCTCTCGGGCGGACAGGCGGGGGCTGAAAACGGTCAGCTTTCGGTGATGTGCGGCGGGGCAGAGGGTGAATATGAACGGGCCGAACCTGTCATCAACGTCTATGCCCGGATTTGCCGCCGTCTGGGTGATTCCGGCGCGGGCCAGATCGCCAAGATGATGAACCAGATCTGTATCGCGGGTCTGGTACAGGGTCTGGCCGAAGCGCTTGCCTTTGGCGAAAAGGCCGGTCTGGATGGCGAACAGGTGATCGAGGTGATCAGCCAGGGCGCGGCTGGATCATGGCAGATGCAGAACCGGTACAAGACCATGCTGGAGGACAAGTTCGACCACGGCTTTGCGGTGGACTGGATGCGCAAGGATCTGGGTATTTGCCTTGCCACCGCAAATGATATCGGGGCGTCGTTGCCGGTCACAGCCCTTGTGGACCAGTTTTACAAGGACGTGCAGCGCATGGGTGGCGGGCGCAATGACACCAGCAGCCTGATCCGCCGGCTGCGCTGACCCTGATCGACTGCCCCTGCCGGTGGTTTCACAGCACCGGCAGGGCAGGCGCTATGGAATGATCCGGTTGTATTTGACACCGGTCAACGTGGCCCCGGCGATAAAGCCCTGTTGGCCAAACACCAAGGCAATGACGGGGTCAAGCTCGGTTGTTTCCTTGCCCAAAGACGCGCCTTGCGCCGGAGTGGCATAGCGCAGATCCGCACCGGCCGCCCAGCCTTGACCGCGGCGGAACTGTCCAAGGGCGGCTTCGGTCATGAAAAACAGCGCATGGGCATATTGCTGGGCGCCAATCTGAAGGCCAAAGGTCGCGCGGGTGGCCGAGTAATAATCCACCGACACTCCGCCCACGCGCAACGCACCCCGGCCATAGCCGCCGCCATAGATCAGACCGGCTTCGGTGATCAGCGGCATATACAGAACACCGGCCGCCCGGTTTGCCAGATCCCGCGTGCCGGGAAAGCTGTTGAACAGGAATTCTTGTGTCGCGTTCACGCGGGCGTCGATCTGGGTCGCGCCACCACTGCCCACCCCGTTGCCACAGGCCGCCAGCAGGCTTGTGGCCCCTGTCGCAGAAAGAAACATACGTCTGGAAAGTCCGCCGGATTGGATCATGTGATTTGCCTTTTGCCTCTCGTGGCCGCCAAAGGGCGGAATAGGGCTCTGCTGGCCCTGTTGCACAATATATAGCGGCATTTTGGCCGCTTGTCATGCGGTCTTTGTGGAACTGGCG
>JBKBOF010000252.1:0-3394 GCA_046294955.1 Paracoccaceae bacterium | reverse complement strand
AATACAATGGACCAATGATCGGCACCTCACGCAAAGCCTCGGCCCCCGGCAGAGTGATCGGATTGAACCTTGCAGCCCCGGTCAGTGGTGGGGTGCGTCCGCCTTGGCGAAACAGGGCCTGTGCAATCAGAACCGTCATACCCGAGGCCAGAAAGTTCAGTGCCACACCGGAAATCAATTGATTCCCGCGAAAGGTGATCGATGCGATGCCGTGCAGGGCTGCAAACAGCATCGATGCTCCGATCCCGGCCAGAAGCCCGAGCCATGCTGATCCTGTCAGCGCGGCAGCGGCACCTGCAGACATGGCTGCGGCCAGCATCTTGCCCTCAAGCCCGATGTCGAAAATGCCGGACCGTTCGGAATAGAGCCCGGCCAGACAGGCCAGCAGCAAGGGCGTTGAAAGCCGCAGGGTGGTGTCCAGAAGTTGCAAGAGCGTCGCGTAATCCATCAGGTTGCCCCAACCGCTTTTGCAGACCGGAACAGGCCAAAAGCCCGTTGCAGGATCATCCGCACCATCATGTCCAGCGCGCCGGTGAACAGGATCACCAGTCCTTGCACCACAATGCGCATTTCGATGGGGATGCTGGTCCACAGCCCAAGCTCAGCGCCACCCTGATAGAGAAAGCCGAACAGAAGCGCTGCCAAAACCACGCCAATCGGATGGTTGCGCCCCATAAGGGCCACCGCAATCCCGATAAAGCCAGCCCCTTCGGACGAATTCTGCAAAAGCCGCTCTGCCTCGCCCATCACATTGTTGATGCTCATCATTCCGGCCAACCCACCCGACATAAGCATGGCGATGATGGTGATTTTCACCGGATTGATCCCGGCATATTTCGCAGCCGCCTCAGACTTGCCAAAAGCGCGGATCTGATAGCCCAAGCGGGTGCGCCACAACATTGCCCAGACCGCCACTGCCATCGCCAAGGCAATGAACAGCGTCACGTTGGCCGGAACGGGTTTCAGGAAAACAAGATTGAAGACCGGAATGTCATTCAGGGCAGGCAGCTTGGCACCGACAGGAAAACGGGCCGAGGCCGGGTCCATCTGCCCTGCCGGACGCAGTACATCCACCAGCAGATAGACCAGAAGAGCTGCCGCGATGTAATTGAACATGATGGTCGTGATCACGATATGGCTGCCGCGTTTCGCCTGCAGATAGGCTGGAACCGCCGCCCACGCCGCGCCAAACACGGCCGCGCCAACCGTTGCTGCCGCAAGCGCGATGGTCCAATGCGGCCACGGCACCGACAGGCACACCAAGGCCACGCCCAAGCCACCCAACTGCGCCTGACCTTCGCCACCGATATTGAAAAGGCCCGCATGAAAGGCGACCGTCACCGCAAGCCCGGTAAAGATGAAGCTGGTCGCGTAATACAGCGTATAGCCCCAGCCATAGGCCGACCCCAGCGCACCATCCACCATCACCTTGAAGGCTTCGACCGGGCTTTGCCCGATCGCCACCAGAACAAAGGCCGAGATGACGGCGGCAAACAGCAGACTGACCAAAGGCACAAGTGCCACGTCAGCCCATCGTGGTAAACGGTCCATCAGGCGGCCTCCCCCGTGGCTTTCCCGGCAACACCGGCCATCAACAGGCCCAATTCGCGTTCATTGGTGGTGGTCGGATCACGCATTCCCATGATCTGGCCGTCAAACATCACCGCGATATGGTCTGACAGGCTCATGATCTCATCCAGTTCGACGCTGACCAGAAGGATTGCCTTGCCGGCATCGCGCAGGGCTATGATCTGTTTGTGGATGAATTCGATCGCACCAATATCGACCCCGCGCGTTGGCTGCCCGATCAGCAGCAGGTCCGGGTTTTGCTCCATCTCGCGGGCAACGACGATTTTCTGTTGGTTCCCGCCCGAAAAACTCTTGGCGGCAAGCGTCGGGATCGGCGGGCGCACGTCATAGGTGGCCATCTTCTGTTCGGTGTCGGCAATCAACGCGTCATTGTCCATCAACAGCGCGTTCTTTTGGTACTTCGGATCGTTGTGATAGCCAAAGGCCACGTTTTCCCAGGCGGTGAAATCAAGGATCAACCCGTGATGATGACGGTCTTCGGGCACATGCGCGATGCCAGCTTCGCGACGGCTTTGCCCGTCGGATCCTGACCCGGACAAAGGTAATTCGGACCCGTTCAGTGTGACCCGACCCGTGGCCTTTGTCATCCCGCCAAGGGCCGCCAGAAGATCGGATTGTCCGTTACCCGCAACACCCGCGATGCCCAGAATTTCACCGGCATGAATGTTGAAGGTCACTCCTTTCAAACGCTCGACGCCATGTTCATCCCGGACCCGCAGGTTTTGGACCGACAAGACGACCGCGCCCGGCTTCGCCGGTGTTTTTTCGACCTCAAGCAGTACTTTGCGTCCGACCATCAGCTCGGCGAGCGCTTCGGGGCTGGTTTCCGCGGTTTTGACCGTTGCCACCATTGTGCCACGCCGCATCACGCTGACGTTGTCAGTTGCCTCCATGATCTCGCGCAGTTTATGCGTGATCAGGATCACGGTCTTGCCCTGATCCCGCAGCCCTTTGAGGATACGGAACAGGTGATCGGCTTCATCCGGGGTCAGAACGCCGGTCGGTTCGTCAAGGATCAGGATATCGGCCTGACGATACAGCGCCTTCAGGATTTCGACGCGCTGCTGATGTCCGACCGACAGATCTTCGATCAAGGCATCGGGATCGACATCCAGTTCGTATTCCTGCGCCAGTTCCTTCAGTACCCGCCGCGCCTTGGACAGCGAGGTGTTCAGCAACGCGCCCTCTTCGGCACCAAGCACGATATTTTCCAGCACGGTGAAGTTCTGCACCAGTTTGAAATGCTGGAAGACCATTCCGATGCCGGCGCGGATGGCGCTCTGGCTGTCGGGGATGGCGGTCAGGGTGCCGCTGACGAAAATCTGGCCGGAATCCGCTTTGTAAAAGCCATAGAGGATCGACATCAGGGTCGATTTCCCGGCTCCGTTTTCACCGATAATTCCATGGATCGTGCCTTTTGGCACGGCAATGTTGATATCCTTGTTCGCCTGAACCGAGCCAAAGGCTTTGGATATGCCCTTCAACTCGATGGCAAAGGGGGCGGCAGTTGCCTGCCGCCCCGAGGTTTCGCCGATGTCCGCCATCAGAACGTTGCGGCCGGGCAGGTGTTGTCGGCCATGTAGTCATGCACGACCAACTCGCCAGATTTGATCTTTTCGGCGGCAGCATCGACAGCGGCCTGCATTTCTGCCGTGACAAGCGGGGCGTTGTTTTCATCCATGGCGTAGCCGACGCCTTCGTTGGCCAGACCCATCACGTTGATGCCGGGGGCAAGATCGGTGCCTTCCTTGAAGGCTTCATAGACCGCGTTGTCCACGCGCTTCAGCATCGATGTCAGAACCTT
>JBKBOF010000251.1:0-3397 GCA_046294955.1 Paracoccaceae bacterium | reverse complement strand
TCTTCACCTGTCAGGCCTTTGGCAAGGCGGCGCTGGCCCGTGGGGCAAGCGTAAGGATCGTCAATATCGCGTCGCTCTTGTCGTTTCAGGGCGGCATACGGGTGCCATCCAAATCCGCGTCGAAACATGGTGTGGCGGGGATCACCAAGCTTTTGGCCAATGAATGGGCGGTCAAGGGGATAAACGTGAATGCCATTGCGCCGGGCTATATCGAGACTAACAATACCCAAGCCCTGCTCGCCGACCCCGACCGCAATCGCGCGATCCTGGATCGCATTCCCGCAGGGCGCTGGGGCCGTGCAGACGATATCGGTGAGGCTGCGGTCTTCCTGTCCTCCCCCGCCGCGGCCTATATCAATGGCGCGATTCTGAACGTGGATGGAGGCTAGCTTGCCCGCTGATCGACTGACCCGCAGCGCCACTCCTGTCCCGGTGGGCATCGTCCACCTTGGACTTGGCGCGTTTTTCCGAGCCCATGGCGCGGGGTATATCGAAGAAGCGATGTCCGCCTCGGGGGGCGATTGGGGCATTTTGGGCGTGTCGCTCCAATCCTCCACCATGCGCGACCAGCTGACCCCGCAAGGCGGCACCTATATGGCGCTGGAGCTGGGGCTGCAGGGCGAGACGCTGCGCCATGTGCAATCGGTGCAGGGCGTGCTGGTGGCACGCGAAGACCCCCAAGCGGTGCTCGACGCGATGGCCGACCCGGGGGTGAAGATCGTCAGCCTGACGGTGACGGAGAAGGGCTACTGCCACGAACCGACCACAGGTCGGTTGAACACCGCCCACCCCGATATTGTGCAGGATCTGGCCAATCCCATGCCCGTCTCTGCCCCCGGCTATCTGGTCCGCGCTTTGGCCCTGCGCCATGCGTGCGGGACGGCACCCTTTACCGTCCTCACCTGCGACAACCTGCCGAACAACGGCCGAATGATGCGTGGCGTGGTGCTGGATATGGCGCGCGCCATCGACCCCGCGCTTGCGACGTGGATCGAGGCGGAAGGGCGGTTTCCATCGACCATGGTCGATCGTATTGTTCCTGCGACCAAGCCCGAGGATATTGCCCGCGTCGCGGAACTGACCGGCGTGCAGGATGCCGCCCCGGTGCTGCACGAGCCGTTCCGGCAATGGGTGATCGAGGATGATTTCGTGGGTGGCCTGCGCCCGGATCTGGGCGCGGTCGGTGTGCAACTGGTGCAAGATGTCACCGAATACGATCATATGAAGCTGCGTATGCTGAACGGCACCCATTCGTCCCTTGCGTATCTCGGCTATCTGTCGGGCCATGAGACCATCGCAGATTGCATGGCCGACCCGGTTCTGGCCCGGTTTGTGCACCATCTGTGGGATGCCGAGATCATTCCTGCCCTGACCCCGCCCAAAGGCGTCAGCCTGCCCGACTATGCCCGCGCCCTGTATGCGCGCTATACCAACCCGTCGATCCGCCACCGCACTTGGCAAATCGCCATGGATGGCAGCCAGAAACTGCCGCAGCGCATCCTTGGCACGCTGGAAAGCAATCTGGCGGCGGGTCGCCCCAGCCCCGGCCTGATGCTCGCCGTGGCCGCGTGGATGGTCTACGTGCGCGGCACCGATCTTGCCAGTCAGCCAATTGATGTCAAAGACCCACTCGCCCCCACCTTGCGCAACGCAGCCACCTCTGCCGACCCGGTGGGTGCACTTCTGGCCCTGCGCGAGGTGTTTCCCGCGGCATTGGCCGCCCAACTGGACCAGCCCTTGCGCAAAGCCCATACTGCGCTGCTGCACCAAGGTATCAAAGCCACCATGGAGGCCCTGACATGATCGAAAGCTGGCGCTGGTATGGACCGTTCGACCGCATCACCCTGCCGCAGATCGCCCAGACCGGGGCCAGCGGCATCGTCACCGCTTTGCACGAAACCCCCTATGGCGAGGTCTGGCCGCGCGAGATCATCGCGGCCCGCAATGCCGAAATCAAGGCCGCTGGGTTCGACTGGGTGGTGGTGGAAAGCCTGCCGATCCACGAACGGATCAAGCGCGGTGAAGGTGATCTGACAAACCTGTTCGCCAATTACCGTCAGTCAATGGCCCATCTGGCATCGGAAGGCGTGACAAACATCTGCTATAACTTCATGCCACTTCTTGACTGGACCCGCACCGATCTGGCCGCACCGGTGGCCAATGGCGGCACCTGCCTGCGGTTCGAGGCATCCAGAATGGCCGCGTTCGAGCTTTACATGCTGGGCCGCGCCGAGGCAGAGGCAGACTATACCCCCGAGGCGCTGCAAAAGGCCGCGATCTGGCACCAGCAGGCAAGCGAATCCGACAAGGACGACTTGTTGCACGCGATCATGTCTGGCCTGCCGGGCGCCTATGACCGCTATGACATAGCCGGCTTGCAGGCCGCGCTGCAAGGCTATGACGGGTTGGACCGCGCCGCGTTGCGCAGCAATTACAAACGCTTCCTTGAAGAGGTGATCCCCGCAGCAGAAGATCTGGGCATGACCTTCGGCGTCCACCCCGACGACCCGCCGCGTGATATCCTTGGCCTGCCGCGCATCGTCTCGAACGCGGACGACATCGATTTCATCCTGACCGCAGTGGACAGCCCCGCCAACGGACTGACCTTCTGCACCGGATCACTCGGTGCCAATCCGGCCAATGACTTGCCCACGATGGCCCGACGCTTTGCACACCGCACCCACTTTGCCCATCTGCGCAACGTGCGCAAAGACCCCGATGGCAGCTTTGAAGAGGCCGCGCATCTGGAGGGCGACACTGACATGGTGGCCGTGATCGCGGCATTTCTGGATGAGGCCGCAGCGTCTGGCCGCGTCATTCCCTTCCGCCCGGACCACGGGCACGAATTGCTGGATGACGCCATGCGCGGCACCCACCCCGGCTATCCTCTGGTGGGTCGGCTGCGGGGGCTGGCAGAACTACGCGGTGTGATTGCAGGCCTGCGGCACCGCGCCGCCTGACCGGATCGGGACACCCGGAAAAATGATGGTTTTTCATCAAGCCATCCTCTCATTTTTCGTCAGGAATGACACATTCTTTTCCCTGCCCGATTGACCATCAGGCCCGCTTTGACGCAGGGTCCGCGCAACACGGCGAAGGGGGTGAAACGGGCGACGCCCTGTTTGCCCATTGCCGTCCCGACAGATCATCCGGGCACACTGCACCGGGCAGAAAGGATCCCCATGACCGTCAGA
This sequence comes from Paracoccaceae bacterium, assembly GCA_046294955.1. Classification (GTDB taxonomy): domain Bacteria; phylum Pseudomonadota; class Alphaproteobacteria; order Rhodobacterales; family Rhodobacteraceae; genus Pseudotabrizicola. The sequence goes on along the minus strand of JBKBOF010000251.1, from coordinate 203 downwards.
TTCGCCATCCTTGGTGCAGGCCGCATCGGCAAAGTTCACGCAGGCGCCGTCGCATCGGTGCCGGGTGCCAGCCTTGTCGCCATTGCCGATCCGGTTCCGGCTGCAGCGCAGGCGATCAAGGAGGCCTACGGTTGCGACATCCGCACCATTGCCGCCATCGAGGCCAGCGCCGATGTTGACGCCGTGGTGATCTGCACCCCAAC
>JBKBOF010000250.1:0-3391 GCA_046294955.1 Paracoccaceae bacterium | reverse complement strand
TGTTCTGGCTGCTGGCATTGGTGGTCTGACGGGCGTTATTGTCTGGGTCGCTCTTTCAGCCCATGCGCAACTGCAACAGCTTTTGGCCGACTATGTTCAGCACTACGGACTGACCCGAGCCCGGTTGACCGATGGCCAGTATGAGCCGGTGACCGCCCGCCATTCGTGGAACACTCCGCATTGGTTTTCATCGGCACTGATGCTGAATGCTCCGCGCCATTCCGACCACCATGCCCACCCCGGCCGCCCCTACCCCGCGCTTCGGTTGACCGAAAATGCCCCGATGTTGCCCTGGCCTTTGCCACTTGCCTGCGCCCTGGCGATGATGCCGCGTCTGTGGCGTCGGCTGATGCGCCCGCATTTGCAGCGTTGGCAACAGTCGGATCCGCAAAATCCCGCCGCGTGACGCAGGCTTCACTGGCGCAATCTCTTGCGTCGTGGCAAAATATGGCATCGTGATAGGAGTATGAGATGCGCGCCTCTGCCCTTTGCCTGCTGCTGACGCTTGGAGTGGTGCCCGGCGCCTTGGGCGCTGCGGAACGCTCGCCGGCCCTCAGCGCCTCTGAATTCGAGTCATACACAACCGGCAAAACCCTGACGTTCAGCCAGCTGGGACAGGTTTATGGGGCCGAGCAATACTTGCCGGGGCGCAAGGTCCGGTGGGCCTTCAAGGGCGATCAGTGCCGCAATGGCGAGTGGTATGAAGAGGCGGGGCTGATCTGCTTTACCTATGAATACGACCCCGCCCCGCAATGCTGGAATTTCTGGCGGCAGGACGGACGGCTGACCGGTCTGTTCATCGGCGACACGCCCGGAACGGAATTGTCCGAAGTGGCACAGTCCCCGGATCCGCTGGCCTGTGCAGGCCCGGATGTCGGGGCCTGAATGGCTTTTCAGATTCGAACATTCTCTGCGCTGATCGGCCTGAAATCTCGGTCGATCATAGTAAGTTCAGAACAATGACCCCTGTTCTGGCGGTTTTGCAGAACCTGGCTTGCGCGTAGCAGATCGCCCGGACAGTGCCAGACGCCCATCGTGAAATTCGACCTCAAGCGAGGCCGCCTTTTCCGCCGACGCCTTTGTGGTGATGACGGCGCCATCGCCGCGCACTACAGCATAGCCCCGACGCAGGGTCTCGGCGTAGCCCAAGGTCTGGCGGGTGCGGTCAAGGGCTTCCAGCCGCCGCTGTAAATCGGCAAATCGTTGCTGCGGTGCCTTGTCCAGCCGCGCGGCAACCGCGCCCAATCCCTTGCGCTGGTCCGCAATCCGGGCACCGGCCTGCGTGACAAGGCGCGCAAGCGACGGGGCAAGGCGCGAGATGCCCATTTGTCAAAGTTTGCGTGCCACAGGTCGCGGCGCCGGGACATCCGCGCCTCCAACGCTTCGGATCGCCGTGACAGCGCCTCACGACGCCGCGCCACCAAGCCGACCAAGGCCAAGGGCGACAGTCGCCCAGCCTGACGCTCATAGATGCCGCGCTTGCGGCTGACCGCAAGCGACAGCCCGCCCGACAGCCGGCCCGTCGCCGTATCCAACCGCTGGGACGGCCCTGACAGCAGCACCTCGGGGCGCGGCAAGGCACGCGCCAGATCGCGCAGCCGTTGCCCACGCAGCACAACGCCCTGGGCCAGGGCCCGGCTGAGCCGCGCGCCCAAAGCATCGACCGATGCCAGCAACTCCAACCGGACGGGAACCGCCATTTCGGCAGCGGCGGTCGGCGTCGGGGCACGGCGGTCGGCGGCATAGTCGATCAACGTGGTATCGGTTTCATGCCCCACAGCGGAGATCAGCGGGATCTGACTTTCTGCCGCCGCGCGCACCACGATTTCCTCGTTGAAGCCCCACAGATCCTCAAGGCTTCCGCCGCCCCGCGCCACGATCAGCACATCGGGGCGCGGCACCGCCCCCCCCGGTTCAATCGCGTTGAAGCCGCGGATCGCCGCTGCCACTTCGGCGGCGCACGCCTGCCCCTGCACCGCGACCGGCCAGATCAGCACATGGCGCGGAAAGCGATGGCGCAAGCGGTGCAGGATATCCCGGATCACGGCGCCAGAAGGTGATGTCACAACCCCGATCACGCCCGGAAGATAAGGCAAGGGCCGCTTGCGCGCCGCATCAAACAGCCCTTCCGCCTGCAAGGCGGCGCGGCGTTTTTCCAGCATCGCCATCAAGGCACCTGCGCCGGCGGGGGCCACATCTTCGACGATCAACTGGTATTTCGACTGGCCCGGAAAGGTGGTCATCCGACCTGTCGCGATCACCTCCATCCCCTCTTCGGGGCGGACCTGCATCTTTGCGACCTGCCCCTTCCACGAGATCGCGGCAATCACACTGCGATCATCCTTGAGGTCGAAATACAGATGCCCCGACGCCGGACGCGACACGCGGCCCACCTCGCCCCGCACGCGGACAAGGCCGAATTCGCCCTCGATCACCCGTTTGACCGCGCCCGACAATTCGGACACGGTGTATTCGGGGCTGTTGCCGGGCGGCGCGGGGGTGTCGTCGATCAGATCCATGGTCTGGATCATAAAGCAAGTTTCCGGTTTCGGAAGACCACCTTTTGCCGGGATCATCCCGAGAGTTCGCCCCAAGGCTGGCCAAAGGTCAATCCGAACACGGCCGCAATCAACCCGAGGGCGGGCCAACCCGCCACAAACTCGGGCATGACCGGGCGCAAACGCGTAACGATTGCTCCGAAGCAAAGTGTCAGGCAAAGCCGTGGCGCAAGCGAACGCGAACCGGCCTCAGCCTTCGTAGCCGTCATCATATAGCTGGTTCATATATTCGCCATTGGCCAACCGTGCGAGATAGGCCCGCGCGCCGTTTGGCGTGGTGACATCGGGCTTGCCGCGCCGCCCATCACTCGCGATTTTTCGGGCGGCGGAAATCAGACCGGCGCGCGTGCCTTTGCCGTAAGCACCATCCACCGCCCCGCTGTAAAGTCCGGCCATCTGCAATTCAATCTGGCAAGACCGTCGGGCATGCATCGGGAGAGCGTTGAACGCCGCCTCCAGCGGGTCTGTTTGCGCCCGCGCCCCTGCAGCATAGGAAACCATTCCACAGGTCAGAGCGACAAGAAATTCACGACGGTTCATTGATACTGCTCCATTCATTCTGTCAGCTTTCATTTTGCACAACATTCTGGCGCAACCATGACGCGACCCGCGCGACAGCAGGGCATTTGCGCGGCATCGTCTCTTGCCCGAACCGGCCGTGCAGTCTAAGGCGCAGGGATAAATCGGATGTCGGGGGCGATAGGCATGAATATCCTAATCCTTGGATCAGGTGGGCGCGAACATGCCCTGGCCTGGGCGGTCAAGCAAAACCCCAAGACCGACCGTTTGATCGTCGCTCCGGGCAATGGCGGGGTTGCCCGGATCGCGGAATG
>JBKBOF010000249.1:0-3400 GCA_046294955.1 Paracoccaceae bacterium | reverse complement strand
ACCACGGTGATTTCAATGGCTACGCTGACCGGGGCAGCCCGTGTGGCGGTGGGACCAGACCTTGCACCCTTTTTTGCCACTGATTCTGCAATGGCAGCAGCCATTGAAGCCGGATCTGCGGCGGGGTTCGATCCGGTCTGGCGACTGCCGTTCTGGGATGCTTACGAGCCGATGTTGGAGCCAGGCATCGCCGATCTGGACAATGCACCATCGGGTGGATTTGCCGGGTCAATCACAGCCGCGCTGTTCCTGCGCCGGTTTGTGTCTGCAACACGTTATGCTCATTTCGACATTTACGGCCATGTCCCGTCTGATCTTCCCGGCAGACCAAAAGGCGGCGCGGGGCAAGGCGCGCGCGCGTTGTTGCACGCGATCCCCGACATGCTGGGGCTCTGATGGATCGTCGTAGCACCCCGTTTTCCGGCCGGTTTGCACTGACCTCGTTGCGCGGACAGGTCGATGCGACATTCACGGACGGCGAAGCCGCGTCTGTCATATGGCCTTTGGCGGACCTGCTGTCCCGACCAGACGGCCCCCGCGACAGACAAGTGCTGTTGGGCGACGCACTGACGGTCATTGACCTGCGGGATGGCCATGTTTTTGCGCAGGCTGCCAAGGATGGATACTGTGGCTGGCTGGATGCGGCTTCAATCGGCCCGGCCATCGTGCCGACCCATTGGGTCGCCGTCCCGGCAAGCCATCTTTATGCAGGCCCAAAGGTTCAGGCACGGACCCTGTCGGCGTTGCCGATGGGGGCAAAAGTGGCTGTTACCGGCACGGAAGGCAGTTTTGCCGAAACTTCGATGGGGTTTGTTCCGCTGGCGCACCTGCGCGCGTTGCACGACCGGCCGGCAGACCCTGTGACGGTGGCTGAAACCCTGCTGGGTATGCCGTATCTTTGGGGCGGCAATTCGGCGGCCGGACTCGACTGCTCGGGGCTGGTGCAAACCGCCTTGCTCGCTTGCGGTCTGCCCTGCCCCGGTGACAGTGATCAGCAACAAAGCATTGGGACAATGTTGGACGACCACACCCCGTTGCAGCGGGGGGATCTGCTGTTCTGGAAAGGCCATGTCGCGATGGTGGCTGACGCTGACAGGATCATCCACGCCAACGGCCAGACCATGAGCGTGGCCTATGAACCGACGGCTGTCGCGATTGCCCGTATCGAGGCGCAAGGTGGCGGACCTGTGACAGAGCGTCGGCGGCTGGCGTTGGTCTGACCGGCATACCGGCACGTTACCCGCACGCGGCGGTCGAAACCGTCAGTCAACCGGACGAATCATCTTACGTTCCAGAACGCGAAGAACCTGCGCAAGATCTCCGCCACGACGCAGGATCTGACCGTCCATGCCAACCACGGCATACATCCCCTGCTTGCCCCGTTGCTTTGGCCGTTTTTCGATCCGATAAAGCGGATTTTCCGCTGTTCTGCGATAGATTTCGAACACCGCAAAATCGCGCAAGGTTGAAAGACCGTAATCGCGCCATTCCCCCATCGCCACCATCCGGCCATAAACCGACAGAATCAGCGACAGCTCATGCCTGTCAAAGCAGACCTGTTCAGGCAGCGAGGTGGTAAACGAAAAGTGGCTCGGGGGTTGAACCGTCATTCTACCAGCTTACCCGTGAACCGATACAAAGCAAGCCCGCATCCTGCGCCATGTTTCCACCATGAAAAGACCAAAGGTCGGCCGTGTCGCCACCCGAAAACCGCCACGCGCTGACCAGATACCGGTGTGGCGTAGCGTCACTATGGCCCGGTAGTCGGTTAGAGACTGCCCCCGCCCTGATCGGCTGCCGGATCAAGTCACTGTCGCACAGGGGCCCCCGTCAAACCGGCGGGGGCCTTTCTGGCTACACGAACCCTGCCGCAAGACGCAATTCGCCTGTTAGGATCCCCCGCCAATTCCTTTGCTCTGCGGGCAAACGCTTCTGGGCCATCGGATGGTTTGCATCCAGAACCCCAAGACGGATCAGCAGGGCCACAATGACGGCCTCCGATGCCCGGCTGGCACCGTCGGAAATCTTGAGTGCAATGCCCATCCTGCGGTCGGGGATCATCGCCACGAACACCCCTTCGGCCCCGGTTTTGATGGTCACCTTGTGATCCATCGCCCTCATCAATTCGGTGCAGGCCCGCCCCTCTCCGGCGACCAGTTCGGGGTAGGCCGCCATCGCGTCGCGCAACCGCACCATGGCGCGTGCGCGGGCATTGCCGGTATCGCGCGCCGCTGCGAACGCCTGCATCGCCCGGGCCAATCCGGACAGCGAGACGGCGAAATTCGGGGCTGAACAGCCATCTATGCCATAGCCCGCCACAGTTTCTTGCGTCACCTCTTCGGTCGCAGCAAGAATCGCGCGCTGCAAGGGATGAGTTGGGTCCACATATTCCGGCCCGGCCTTCAAATGCTGTGTGGTGGTCAAAAAACCGCAATGTTTGCCCGAACAGTTGTTGTGCAACTGGCACGGCTTTTCATCCGCCCGGATCAGGCGGTCGCGCTCGTTTCGATCATAGGGCTCATGTGACCCACAGCGCAGGTCGTGCTCGGCCAAACCCAGATCAGCAAGCCAGCGACCCGTCATCGAAACATGCAGCGCAGCGCCCTGATGGCTGGCGCAGGACAACGCCAGATGGCGGTCGCTCAGGCCCACTGCATCCGCCGCACCGCTTTCCACCAACGGAAGCGCCTGGATCATCTTGCACGACGACCGGGGGTACATGATGATACCGGGATCGCCCCAGCTTTCGATCATGCCACCGTCGCCCCAGACCACGGCATGGCCTTCGTGCACACTTTCCAGTCTGCCGCCCCGCCACAGTTCCACCACCGGCTGCGTCATTTTCATTGGCCGTCTCCGTCACAGATGCGCGATTTGTTGCCCATGGGGCTTTCGCGGATTGGTCTTTTTGCGCTATGGATGGGATATCGGGTTGAACGCCCCCATGCCACACGAAAAGCCGTATGATAAAGACGGCGGCAGACGGGCAGAGGCAAAGGACAGCTTGGAGGCTGTGAACATTATGACATCCATCTTCGTGCGCACCGCACTTGGCGTTGCCATGGCCTTGGCCGCACCGTCCGCCTTCGCGCAAGAATCTACAAACCGGGTTGCCACCAAAACGGATTGGAGCGTCTTCACCGAAGAAAACCCCAAAGAATGTTGGGGCGTTTCCAGCCCCAAGGAAACCTTAAACAGCCGTGCGGGACAGCCGGTTTCGGTCCGCAGGGGCGATATTCTGCTGTTTGTCACCTTTCGGCCCGGTGCCGGCGCGCGCGGCGAGGTGTCGTTTACCGGCGGCTATCCATTTGCCACCGGATCAACCGTAAAGGTCGAAATTGACGGCCAAAGCTACGATCTGTTTGCCGATGGCGAATGGGCCTGGCCCGCCAGTGTCGAG
>JBKBOF010000248.1:0-3416 GCA_046294955.1 Paracoccaceae bacterium | reverse complement strand
GCTAACGAAGCGTGTGCCGCTCGATCACGCGGCAGGGGAAAATACGGTTTTCGGGATGACGGTCGGGGGACTCGATCGTCATCACGACCAGAGCAATGGCAGCGTCAATGATCTGTGCGATAGGTTGGCGGATCGTGGTAAGCCCGATGTTCTGCCAGCGCGCCATTTCCATGTCGTTGAGACCGATCAGCCCGATATCACCCGGCACCGAAAGGCCGGCCTCTTCAATGGCACTTAGCGCGCCGATGGCCAGCAGATCATCGCCGCAAAAATAGGCTTGCGCCGGAGCGTTGGTCAGCAAGCGCTGCATTTCGGCACGACCGGCCTCAAAGGTGTAGGCATTTGCAAAGCTGACGCTGACCGAAATTTCGGGATGCCCGGCCAGCGCGCCCAGAAACCCCGATGCGCGATCCTGCGTCGATGTTGCAGCTTTAGGCCCGCCCAGAAACGCCAGATGCCGATACCCACGTTGAACCAAAGTTTCGGCCGCCATCCGCCCGCAGGCAATATTGTCAATGCCCACCACATGCACGTCCGGCGATGCCGAATAGCGCCCGAAGGCATGCACCACCGGCTGGCCGGCGCTCTTGAACGACTCGGCAAAGCTGGAGGGTAAGGTGGAGGAGGCCACGATCACCCCATCCACCGAATATTGCCGCAGCATCCGCACAGATGCGGCGGGATCGGTTGCATCGCTGAGGTTCACCAGAAGTGGCCGCAAGCCCCGGTCTTGCAGACCACGGGTAAACAGATCGAACACCTCAAGAATCATCGGATTCTGAAAGTTGTTCACGATCAGTCCGATCAGCTTGGTCCGTCCGGTTGTCAAACTGGATGCCAGCGCGTTCGGTGCGTAACCCAATGCATTCGCGGCATGTTCTACCTTGGAGCGGGTTTTCGGTGATACCGAAGCCCCATCGGTGAAGGTCCGGGAAACGGCCGAACGGGACACCCCGGCGCGCATCGCTACATCTTTTAGGGTCACTGCCATTAAAATCTCGCGGAACCGAACGTCAGACCAAAGCCTATACGAAGAAATCGACGAAAAAAACTGTATTGCCACTGGTCACGTTGCAACGTGTTGCAATAACAGTGGGATCAGCGCTGGCCCTGGAAGGGCAATCCGCCCAAGAAATGTGCAGACTGTTGGGCGGGATGATCATTCACGGTTGTGCCGCAGAGGCGTCCGATGGATTTCCGGTCAGGGTGCTTGGGGTGCCGGTTCATTTATGATACCCGACTTCAGCAAAACCAATTGAACAGGACAGCCATGACCAGGGCAGCGCTGGAGCGCCATCAGGTGTGGATCTACCTTGGGGCCATTGCCGCAGGCCTTGGCCTTGGTGCTGTCTTGGGTGATCGGGCGGCGGTGTTCGAAGTGGCTCTGTGGCCAATTCTGGGGCTTCTTCTTTTCACGACCTTTACACAAGTGCCGCTTGTCCACCTGGCCGAGGGGTTCCGTGATCGCCGGTTCATGGCCGCGATCCTTTCGGGCAATTTCCTGTTTATTCCGGTGCTCGTCTGGGGGCTGATCTGGTTTTTGCCGGATGATCCCGCCGTCAGGCTTGGGGTGCTGATGGTGCTGTTGGTGCCCTGTACCGACTGGTTCATCACCTTCACCCATTTGGCAGGGGGCGACACCGGCCGGGCCATCGCCGTCACGCCGGTCAATCTGCTGGTGCAGTTGGCGCTGTTGCCGGTGTTCCTGTGGCTGTTCATGGGGCAGAGTTTTCTGGAAATATTTGCCGCAGGCCCGATCGCCATGGTTTTTGTCACCCTGATCCTGTTGCCGCTTGCGGGCGCTTGGGTGCTGGAACGTTGGAGCCAGCAGCTTAGAGGGCGCGAGACGGCGATTGCCGCACTGGGATGGGCGCCGGTGCCGCTGCTGGCAGTTGTCGTATTCCTGATCGCCACCTCGCAGGTGCAAACGGTCCTTGCAGCGCTGCCGGTGTTAGGCGCGGTCACCGGCGTCTTTGTGGCCTTTCTGGTTTTGTCTGTGGCGTTCGGGCTGTGGATGGGGGCACGATGGCACTTTGACGAACCCGAAACGCGGGCCATTGCACTGTCGTTTGGCACGCGAAATTCCTTTGTCGTCTTGCCGCTATCCCTTTCATTGGCACCAGAGTGGCAGGCGGCGACGGTGGTGATCGTGTTTCAATCGGTTGTCGAACTGTTCGGCGTTCTGGTCCTGCTGTGGGTATTGCCGCGCCGCAAGGGTCGCAAGACTGCTACAAGCTAAGCGTTGACTGACCGACCCTTTCGCCCTGGTGTGCTCCGGCGCATACCCTTGCCCGCCCCTCTGACGACACGATTTCGTGAGGGTTGTAACAGGCGCACGGTTCAAAGGACGAAGTGATGTGACCCTGCTTGGGCACACTTGGTCTGACATGGAGAAACCAATGACCCTCATGAAATCGACCCTTGGCCTTGGCGCATCGCTGGCTTGCGCGTTGACAATGGCGGCTACCACAGGCGCCCATGCCGAAGGCGCCATGGAAAAATGCTTCGGCGTTTCGCTTGCCGGGCAGAACGACTGCGCCGCTGGTCCCGGCACCACCTGCGCGGGCACCTCGAAAGTGGACTATCAGGGCAATGCGTGGAAGCTGGTTCCGGCTGGCACCTGCACCAAGATGGAAGTGCCTGCCGCTACCGATGGCATGGCGCGCAGCGGTTCGTTGGAAGCACTGACCCGCGACATCCCTGCGTGATCTGATGTGGCGGGGTGGGCCATCCCTCCCCGCCAGTTTCAACAGGGGGGAAACACATGCGCGTTCTGCCAAACACCGCCGGGGTAGGCTTCAAGCCCGAGCACTTCGCAGCGATCCGGGAAGATGCCCAGCCGATGGGTTTCTTCGAGGTTCACGCCGAAAACTACATGGGGGCCGGGGGCTTGCCCCATGCCCAACTGACGACGCTGCGGGCGGATCATGCCCTGTCGCTGCACGGGGTCGGCTTGTCGATCGGCGGGGCAGGGCCGTTGAACGCGGACCATCTGGCCCGCTTGCGTCACCTGTACGACCGCTATCAGCCCGAAAGCTTTTCCGAACATCTGGCCTGGTCGAGCCACGGCGCCGACTATCTGAACGACCTGTTGCCCTTGCCCTATACCGACGAGACGCTGGCGCTTGTCTGCGACCATGTCGATGCGGTGCAGACGGCGCTGGGGCGGCGGATGCTGCTGGAAAACCCCTCGACCTATGTGCTGTTTGAACAGTCCACGATGGCCGAGGTGGATTTCCTGCATCAGATCGCCCGCCGCACCGGCTGTGGTCTGCTCTTGGATGTGAACAACGTCTTTGTCACCTGCACCAATCACCGGATGGACCCGCGCGCCTGGCTGGCCGATTTCCCGCTGGACTTGGTGGGAGAGATCCACTTGGGCGGCCATGCCGAGGAGGCGTTGCCCTCTGGCCCGC
>JBKBOF010000247.1:0-3422 GCA_046294955.1 Paracoccaceae bacterium | reverse complement strand
AGGGGCGCAGGGCTGCGGTCACGATGACTTCGACCAGATAGCCGGGGGCCGCCAGCTTTGCTTCGCCCGTGGCCCGTGCCGGGGTGTGGCCCTGCGGCACCCACGCGTCCCAGACAGCGTTCATTTCGGCGAAATCTTCCATATCGGCCAGCCAGATCTGCGCCGACAGCACGCGGGTCTTGTCGGTGCCTGCGGCGGTCAGAATCCGGTCCACTTCGGCCAGACAGCTTCGGGTCTGATCCGTGACCGAATCTCCTTGCGAGCCAACCTGACCCGCCACCCAGATGATGCCGTTATAACAAACGCCCTCGCTCATGCGCGGGCCGGTGCCGAGACGTGTGATGTCGGTGTTCATGCAAATCTCCCATACTGAACCTGACTCTGTGCCTAGCGGGCGCGCTGCACAAAGAAAAGGGGCACCAATCCTTCCGGACCGCCCCCCTGATTCGTTGCCGACGCCATGTGCGGGGCGGGCATCCACGCCATCAACAGAGCTATTGAAGCTCGACGCTCTTGGTGGACGATCCGGCCCTTCGACTTTATAAAAATTGTTCGCTTCAGCGAACCGTGCCATCCTTGCGTTCACGTTTGACGGTTGAGACCATTTCAGTGGTCCTCGACACGATTTGGTGGTCTTGTGGACTGCCGGTGGGGATGAAACAGCCCGATCGTGCCAGAACAGCACCAAATTCATCCCGGTGAGATCCTTTGTATAGGACTGATTCACCAAAAAAAATCAAAATTACCACGCAAGTCGCCTTTGTGTGGCCCCGATGATGGACTGGACATATTTCATATAAAAAACAATGCCTTGCAAGGCGGCGTGTGCACTGGATGTTCCCGTTTTGATCGCAGAATTTCGCGCTCTGGCGTAGGCCAGAGTAGGTCCTTTGATGGATTGGACCGACTGGCATTTCGGGCTTTTCTGGTGGCCGAGAGGAGCCAACTTTAGACCCCGTTGCCCCCGCGCTTCATCCAAGAGATATTCTCGCCAGGCCGATCTGCCATGCGAAGCGGCAGGTCTATCGCTGCCGCTCTCCGAGCATCTTCGCTTCATGCGCGATGGCCGTCTGGATCAGGTCAGTCCAGATGCGTTCGATCTTTCGATCCTCAGCACCTTTGCAGACGGTGGCAATGACCTGAGCCACGCGGTCGGTCGTTCGAGCGGGCAGGTTATCGCGCGGTTTCAGCACGATCGCGCTGTCGATGTAGCGGGCGCGTTCGGCCAGCAGATCGAGAAGGGCACGATCGATCCGGTCGATCTGGCCGCGCAGGTCAGCCATGGTGTCGCAGTGCTCGGGGGGAAGGATCATGGTGCAGGCTTTCGGTCGGGGTTGTCGACGGCAAATAGGCCGAGGAAGTTACGCAGGGCGGCATCGGCGCGGGCCGCCAGGGCCTCGTGGTCGGGCTGTGGCATGCGACCAACAACACGCCTGATCTGGATGTCGCCGATCAGCAGGCCATTGCCAGATCGTCGAAGGCGAAACGGGGCATCCCTGTCGGCTGCGGTCGCTGCGCTGATCCACGGGCCATCGCCTGCGGGTCGGGTGCTCACGGGGATTGCCGCAATAGCCGCACTGGTGTCGTTCGGGCCGCAGAAGTACCTCGACCCGCAGTTCGGCCTGATCTGGTCTGCGGTGCTGTCCGGGCAGGTCGCTGCGGGGACGATCCTGCTGGGCCTCATGTCGCGTTTTCCGACCATTGCGAAAGGCAAGACCCTGCCGCAGTTCGTGCCGCCGACCGACCCCTCGCCGATGCTGACCATGGGCCTGATGGGGCTTGTGCTGATGGCGCAGACCTTCGTGGTGTTCCTGGCCTATGGCGCGGTGGCCGCGCGGGCCGGTGACCTCTTGCGCAGACGTCGAAGGATCATGGTCCTGTTCCAGACCGGGATCGCGGTGCTGTTCGCGGGTCTGGGGCCACGCGGTTGTCGTGCGCCATAACCGCATCCAGCGTCGCCGTCGCCTGATCCATACTGTCAAAGTGCGGCAAAATTTTCACACCCCAGTCCAGAGGCAACCGCTCGCCCGGCAGGATCATCTCGGGGCACACCAGAATTTCCGCAACAAACCTGTCAAACTCGCTCACCAGCATCCCGTCATTCTCTGGCGGCAAGGCGAGCAGGCACTCAGCGAGGCGGGACAGTTGTTTTTGTGTGTGGCTCATCCTTGGCCTTTCCTTCCTGTCGGCGCGCGCGGCTGCGCCTGGTCCAATCCGCGTCGCCACAGGTGACTTGTATAAACAAGACCTTCGGCGGATCCATCGTCAACACCGAAGCCAATGACGGCGCCCTGACCTCGTCCATGACATGCGACAGTTTTCGGCCTCATCCCCTGCTTGTCCGCGTCTTCGATTTTGCGTATCTTGAATACACATAGACGGAGGCGAACATGACGCAGACCACAACGATGACAGTCCGCATCAGCGGCGCGCTGAGCGAGTTCGTGGCCTCGAACGTCGGTGAGAACGGGTCCTACGAGAACATAAGCGAGTACGTCCGCGACCTGATCCGGCGCGACAAGGAGCGGGCCGAGGCTGAGGCCTACAACCGGCTGAAGGCCGAACTGAAACGCGCCTTCGCGGCCCCGGAGGAAAGCTATCGCCCGCTGACCGCCGCCGAGGTTATCGCCCGGAATCGGGGCTGACGACATGGCCGTCCGCGTCCAGGAAGCTGCATCGCTGCGGCTTGACGAGATCTACCGGTACACGCGCGACCGCTGGGGCGCTGAACAGGCTGATCGCTACATCACCGACTTGTTCGCGGCATTCGCCAAAATCGAGGTGCACGGCGTTGCGTCGCGGCCGATCCCGGTCGAGTTCGCCATCGACGGCTTTTATTTCCGGCACGAGTATCATTTCGTGTACTGGCGGCGGCTGTCGAACGGGGACATCGGCATCGTGACGATCCTGCACGAGCGGATGCATCAGATGGATCGGTTCCGGGACAACCTGCCCGACTGATCTGGCCCGCGTAGGGTAACCGTCTGGGCTGACCACACTGCCGCGTGCTGAGAGTGCGGGATAGTGTCCACTATCGTCGTTGGAAACTATGGTGATTGATGGCGCGGCGGACGAGACGGCTTTGGACGGATGAGGAGAAGCGGTCGATCTGCTTTCAGACGACAGCGCCCGGCGTTTCCGTGGCTCGGGTGGCGCTTCGCTACACGGTGAATGCGAACCTGATCTTCAAATGGTTGCGCGATCCCAAGTATCGGCCCAAGCCCGGGACGGGATCAGGGGAAGCCGGTTTGCGCTTTCTGCCAGTGGAGATCGTCGCGGAGGCGAAGGCGCCGATGGCAGATCCTGGCGGACCTGCACCGGTTTTGTTCTGGTCTTTTGAGAGCAATACTCGCCATCAAGGAGACCGGATATGGCAGCGATACACAGCGACGAGTTCAAGCGGGATACGGTTCGCATCGCGC
>JBKBOF010000246.1:0-3430 GCA_046294955.1 Paracoccaceae bacterium | reverse complement strand
ATGTCATGCTGCAACAAAGCTGCGTGCTCGGCAGGATCCACCGAGCGGATGCCGAAAAGGCAGATCCTGTCGGCGGGAATCGGAGCCGGAAAGGGTGGGAAGCTCTCGAATCCATCGCGCCCGGCAATATAGGCCACGGGCGTTCCGTGCAGGTTGCCGCTGGTGGTGGTCAGTGGCGTGTGAAAATCGGTATGGGCATCGAGCCACAACAAAAACAGGGGCTGTGCCACGCGCTGTGCATGGGCCGCCGCACCCGCGACAGACCCCAGCGCCAGCGAATGATCGCCGCCCATGATGATCGGCATCGCGCCTTGGGCAAGCGCATCTTCGACCTTGTCGCCCAGGATTTGGGTCCAGCCCAGAACCTCGGCCAGCGAATGAACGGCAGGGTTCGGGCAAGGCGGAGCATCCACTTTGGGGCAGGTCAGATCGCCCCAGTCCTGAACGCTGTGGCCCTGATCCGCAATCGCCTGTGCCAAACCGGCGACCCGAAACGCAGCGGGCCCCATAAGGCAACCGGGGCGGCGTTGTCCTGCGTCGATCGGGGCGCCGATCAGAATGGTATTGGGCATGGGAAAATCCTTCTGTTGCAACCAGAATTACCCATGATGATGGTGGATTCATCCCAGAACCTGTGCAAAATGGGCAGAACTTTGATCTATCTGGCAAAGGAATTGCGCAAAATGGACGAAAATGACACGCGCCTTTTGTCTGAATTGCGCCGCGATGGTCGGGCGGCGATCTCAGACCTTGCCGCAACGCTGGGCCTGTCGCGCGCTACGGTGCGGGCCCGGATGGAGCGGTTGGTCGAGCGCGGAGAGATTGCGGGATTCACGGTTGTCACCCGCGCAGATGTGACCGCCTCGGCCGTGCGGGCGCTGATGATGATCGGGATCGAAGGCAAGGGTGCCGAGCGCACGATGGCGCGCCTGTCTGGGCTGCCTGCCGTTCAGGCGGTGCATTCCACGAATGGACGTTGGGATCTGATCGTCGATCTGGCGACCCAAACCTTGCAGGAGTTGGATGAGGTGATCTTCCGCATCCGCAATCTTGATGGTGTGATGACATCAGAGACCAATTTGCTGTTGTCCACCCGCAAGGCGGGACGCAGATAATGGGCGGTTCCGCATTTGTGACCGCGACACGCGCGCACATCCCATAGCAAGGCGCAGAATTTGCGCATAGAGTGCCGACAAGACAAGGGAGTAGATCAGCATGATCGTGGAATTTGGACACTTCGCCCTGGTACTCGCGTTTGCGGTCGCTGTGGTACAATCCACATTGCCGATGTGGGGGGCATACAAGCGCAACACTGCCTTGATGGCGCTTGCCGAACCTGCGGCAATGATCCAGTTCGTGCTGGTCGCGGCGAGTTTCGCGGCACTGACCTATGCCTTTGTCACCTCCGACTTTTCATTGCTGCTGGTGGTCCAAAACTCGCATACCCTCAAACCGATGTTGTACAAGGTATCGGGCGTTTGGGGAAACCATGAAGGCTCGCTGTTGTTGTGGGTGCTGATCCTGTCGCTGTTCGGGGCCTGTGCCGCATGGTTTGGTGGCAATCTGCCACCCACACTGAAAGCGCGGGTCATCGCGGTGCAAGGCACAATCGGTGTCGCCTTCATGGCATTCCTGTTGTTTACCTCGAACCCGTTTTTGCGTCTGGCGATTCCTCCACTGGACGGGCAGGATCTTAACCCCTTGTTGCAAGACCCCGGTTTGGCGTTTCACCCGCCCTTCCTTTATTTGGGCTATGTTGGTCTAAGTATGGCTTTTTCCTTTGCCGTGGCCGCGCTGATCGAAGGCCGCGTCGATGCGGCGTGGGGTCGTTGGGTGCGGCCCTGGACCCTTGCAGCCTGGATCTTCCTGACCATCGGTATTGGTCTGGGGTCTTGGTGGGCCTATTACGAACTGGGCTGGGGTGGGTTCTGGTTCTGGGATCCCGTCGAAAACGCCAGCTTCATGCCATGGCTGTTGGCCGCTGCCCTGTTGCATTCGTCCATCGTGGTGGAAAAACGCGAAAGTCTGAAGGCTTGGACGATCCTTCTTGCGATCATGGCCTTCGGGTTCAGCCTGATCGGCACCTTCATCGTGCGCTCCGGGGTCATCACCTCGGTCCATTCCTTTGCCAATGACCCGGAGCGTGGCGTATTCATCCTGATGATCCTTGCGGTTTTCATGGGCGGGGCGCTGACGCTTTTTGCCTTCCGTGCCGGATCAATGGAGGCGAAGGGGATCTTTTCCATGGTCAGCCGCGAAAGCGCGCTGGTGGCGAACAACCTGCTGCTGTCGGTCGCGGCCTTTGTTGTGTTCATCGGAACGATCTGGCCGTTGCTGGCCGAGTTGTTCTTTGACCGCAAGTTGAGTGTGGGTGAGCCGTTCTTCAACGCGGCCTTTTCACCCTTTGCCGCGGGGCTTGCGATCATCTTGCCCATCGGCGCGATGATGCCGTGGAAGCGCGGCGAGATCATGCGCGGGATTCGCCCACTGATGCCGGCGATGCTGCTGGCTTTTGCGGTGGGGGCCTTGGTCTGGGCGATGCAGACCGGGCGCAGTGCGCTTGGGCCTGTTGGGGTGGCTTTGGGCATCTGGGTGGTGCTGGGGGCGCTGATCGACCTGTGGACCCGGACCGGACGTGGTGATACTGCCGGACGTCTGTCGCGTCTACGCCGGTTGCCGCGTGCCGATTGGGGCAAGGTCACAGCTCATTCGGGGCTTGGCATCACCATATTTGCGGTTTGCGCAATGCTGGCGTGGAAAACCGAAGACATCCGCGTGGTGCAGGAGGGCGGCACTTTCCCGCTGGGGTCTTATGAAGTGACGCTCGTCTCGGTCGATGAGGTGCAGGGGCCTAACTATTTCAGCACCATGGCCACGATGGATGTGCGCCGCAACGGCAAGCTGGTGGCGTCGCTGACACCTGAAAAACGGGTTTACCCTGTGCAGGGGATGCCAACAACCGAAGCCGCCATCGACTACGGCTTCCTGCGCGACATTTATCTGGTGATCGGTGATCCGCAGGCGGGTGGCGGCTATGCCGTGCGGTCTTACATTGAACCCTTCGCCAACTGGCTTTGGGGCGGATGTCTGATCATGGCCTTCGGTGGCATGCTCAGCCTGTCCGACCGCCGCTATCGCGTGGCGGCGGGGGCAAGTCGCCGTACGGCGCCGGTTCCGGCGGTCCCGGCGGAGTGAGGTCGATGAAGAAGATCCTGCTTGCGTTGATGCTGGCCCTCGCACCGCTTTCGGCTGCCCATGCCGTGCAGCCCGACGAAATGCTAACGGATCCTGCGCTGGAGGCCCGTGCCCGCAGCATCAGTCGTGATCTGCGCTGCCCGGTTTGTCAGGGCGAGTCTATCGACGATTCGCATGCACCGATCAGCCGCGATCTGCGGCTGGTGGTGCGCGAGCGGATCATGGCGGGCGATAC
>JBKBOF010000245.1:0-3466 GCA_046294955.1 Paracoccaceae bacterium | reverse complement strand
TGGCTGGCGAGAGGGTTGGTCTTGCGCCAGACCAGACCGATCGTCCGTGACGGGCGCGGGGCGGGCAGTCGCGCCACCGAGACTGCGGCTGACCGGGTTTCAATCGCCACCGCCATCTGCGGGATCAAGGTGACGCCAATGCCCGCACCGACCATCTGCACCAGGGTGGACAGCGAGCTGCCTTCCATAAGGTCGCGTGGCAGGGCCGAGGCCATCTTGCAAAACGAAATCGCCTGTTCGCGAAAGCAATGGCCTTCCTCCAACAGCAACAGCCGCATCTCGCGCAGGGTTTCGGGGTTCGGCACCGGCTTTTCCGCGTCCCATTCGGGGCGCACAAGGATGAATTCCTCGTCAAACAGCGGATATTCGGTCAGCGATGGTTCCGAGATCGGCAGCGCCACGATGGCAGCATCCATCCGACCTTCGTTCAGGTCTTCGACCAACCGCTGGGTGATCGCCTCACGCGGGCGCAGATCGAGCTTGGGGTAGCGTTCGGTCAGATCCTTGATCACCCGAGGCAGCAGATAAGGCGCGACCGTGGGGATAACCCCGATCCGCAAGCGCCCGGTCAGGGGGCCAAAGGACGCGCGGACCAGATCGCCCAATTCGTCCACGGCACGCAGAATTTCGCGGATCCGCAAGGCAAATGCCTCGCCCAGCGGGGTCAGTCGGATCTGACGTGCGCCGCGTTCGATCAGCGGTGCCCCGAGGATTTCTTCCAGCTCTTTCATCTGGATAGACAGGGCGGGCTGCGAGATCGAACACGCTTCGGCGGCACGGCCGAAATGCCGGTGCTGGGACAGGGCCTCGAAATACCGGATGTGCCGCATTGAAATTCCAATCATAAGAAAAACATATCAAAGCAATTAGAAAATGCAAATTCTAATTATCAAACTGACGTGATAGAGTAATAAAATACGGGCAAAATCCCCGCGCACAGCGATTCGTCGTGCGGCTTGGTTTGGATCGTCCGACATCAGTAAGAAACAGCAAGAAGCGGAGAGATGACATGGATGGAAACGACATCAAATCGGCTGGCAAGTGCCCGGTCATGCATGGCGGCAACACCACGACCAGCAACAGTGTCATGGACTGGTGGCCAAAGGCACTGAATCTGGACATCCTGCATCAGCACGACACGAAGACCAATCCGTTGCATGGCTTTACCTACAGCGAGGAGGTCAAGAAACTGGACGTGCCCGCGCTCAAGGCTGATCTGCGCGCGCTGATGACCGAAAGTCAGGACTGGTGGCCGGCAGATTGGGGCCACTACGGTGGTTTGATGATCCGCATGGCATGGCATTCCGCTGGATCTTACCGTCTGGCCGATGGACGGGGTGGGGCAGGAACGGGCAATCTGCGCTTTGCCCCGCTGAATTCGTGGCCGGACAATGGCAACATTGACAAGGCCCGCCGCCTGCTGTGGCCGATCAAGAGGAAATACGGCAACCGTCTGTCCTGGGCTGACCTGATGATCCTTGCCGGTAACGTGGCGTATGAGTCTATGGGACTGAAAACCTACGGCTTTTCGTTTGGCCGTGAAGACATCTGGCATCCCGAAAAGGACGTCTACTGGGGATCGGAAACCGAATGGCTGGCGCCGTCGGAAAATCGCTACAGCGATCTGAACGACGCCACTACGCTGGAAAACCCGCTGGCGGCTGTGCATATGGGCCTGATCTATGTGAACCCCGAGGGCGTGAACGGTCAACCGGACCCGCTGCGCACGGCCCAGCATGTGCGTGAAACCTTTGCCCGCATGGCGATGGATGACGAAGAAACCGCCGCCCTGACCGCAGGCGGCCATACCGTCGGCAAGGCGCATGGCAACGGCAATGCCGAAATTCTGGGGCCAAGCCCGGAAGGCGCCGATATTGTCGAAATGGGTCTGGGCTGGATCAACAATACCAAGCGCGGCGTCGGCAGGGATGCGGTGACCAGCGGCATCGAAGGGGCATGGACCACGCGCCCGACCACATGGGACAACGGCTATTTCGACATGCTGTTCGGCCATGACTGGGAACTGACCAAATCGCCCGCCGGTGCAAACCAGTGGCGCCCGGTCAACATCCGCGAGGAAGACATGCCGGTGGATGTCGAAGACCCGCAGGTCCGCGTCATGCCGATGATGACCGATGCCGACATGGCGATGAAGGTGGACCCGATCTACCGCGAAATCTGCGAACGTTTCGCCAAGGATCACGACTATTTCACCGACACCTTTGCCCGTGCCTGGTTCAAGCTGACCCACCGCGACCTAGGGCCGAAATCGCGCTATATCGGGCCGGAAGCGCCAGCCGAAGACCTGATCTGGCAAGATCCTGTTCCTGCGGGCAACACGTCCTATGATGTGGCGGCGGTGAAGGCCAAGATTGCAGCCTCTGGCTTGTCGGTGTCGGATATGGTGGCGACTGCATGGGATTCGGCGCGCACGTTCCGCGGGTCCGATATGCGGGGCGGAGCCAATGGGGCTCGGATCCGTCTTGCGCCGCAAAAGGACTGGGAAGGCAACGAGCCTGCGCGTCTGGCGCGGGTTCTGTCGGTTCTGGAAGGCATCGCCGCATCCTCGGGCGCGAGTGTTGCGGATGTGATCGTGCTTGCCGGATCTTACGGTGTGGAACAGGCAGCCAAGGCTGCAGGCTTCCATGTCGAAGTGCCCTTTGCGCCGGGCCGGGGGGACGCGACCGCAGAACAGACCGATGCCGCATCCTTTGACGTGCTGGAACCGTTGGCCGATGGCTTCCGCAACTGGCTCAAAAAGGATTACGCAGTCAGCGCGGAAGAACTTCTTCTGGACCGGGCGCAGCTGTTGCGTCTGACCGCCCCCGAAATGACGGCGCTTTTGGGCGGGATGCGGGTGATCGGCACCAACCATGGCGACACGGCGCATGGCGTGTTCACCGACCGTGTGGGTGCGCTGACCACCGATTTCTTTGTAAACCTGACCGACATGGCGTGGAAGTGGAAGCCAGCGGGCAACAACCTTTATCATATCACTGACCGCAAGACGGGCGCGGTCAAGTGGACGGCCACGCGGGTTGATCTGGTGTTCGGATCGAACTCGGTTCTGCGGGCCTATGCCGAGGTCTATGCTCAGGACGACAACAAGGAAAAATTCGTGCGCGACTTTGTGGCCGCATGGGTCAAGGTGATGAACGCCGACCGTTTCGATCTGGCGTGATCTGCTGACAAACCTCCACGCAGCCGCCGGGCTGCGTGGAGCCTCTGACCGCACGGTCCAGCCCGACAGCATCATTCCGTAAGTTCGGGTGAATACAGTGCTTGCCGCATGCGGCTTAGGATGGCACGCAGACGTCAGTGATTGCGACGGAGTAACGCATGCGACTGGTCAACCGAACTTTCGATGAAATGCGCCCAGGTGACCATGCCGAACTGCGCCGTCTGGTGACGCTTGACGATCTTTACGTTTTTGCGGCCTCGTCCGGCAATTACAACCCGATGCACA
>JBKBOF010000244.1:0-3473 GCA_046294955.1 Paracoccaceae bacterium | reverse complement strand
GCCACGGTATCCATCCGCCCCGACAGATCGACCCTGATGGGCCGCAAGGACTCGCGCCCCAGGCCCATCATCGACATCGCCTTGGGCCACGAATAATGCGCGGTCACTGGGGCCAGAAGCACGGGCGGGGGGATGTCGTCCATATAGGCGCGGTGAAATCCGACAAGCCCAAGCGCTTGCACCGAATGGCGCGACAGCGCCGCTTCGAGCACGGCGGGCGCAAGACCCGACACACTGGCAACGCGCGGTGACAGCGCCAGAACATCGTCGATCGGCAGGTTCATCATCTGCCACGGCGTCAGATCCAGCAGCCGCGCGCGATGCCCGTCCAACAGGCGCACGGTGACATTGCGCGCGGCTGCAAGTGTCGGTTCGGCCCGGATGGCGGCGGCCATGGCAACTGCGAAATACTTGAGGTTGCGCGACGCCCAGACGCTTTCGGCATTGGCCACCGATCCGTCACAGGTGATGTGGCCCCAAGGCTTGATTGCGCCATTGGCCAGTGCTTCGGCATCCGGCTGCGGATAGCCCAGCATCCGACACAGATCATTGCCGACCTCGATCTCGAACAGGGTGGTGGCCGGGCTTGCCTCGGCGGCCACGTTGTTCTGATTATACAGCAAAGCCGCGATATACCCCACGACGGCCGGCAGGGTCTGATCCCAATACATATGTGATTGGTTACGATAGCTGGCCAGCGGGATCGACCCGCGCAGATAGCCCAGCATGTCATCCAAACGGTCCGTGATGAAGCCTTCCGACGCCAGCACCACATCAGAGCGGTGGTCGCCATACATCGGCGGATCTTTTGGCATGTAGTCGCGCCGGAACGAGATGTTATGCGCAATCGCCCGGCTGACAAGGCGCTGGAACAGGTCGGCGTTTTCACCTTTTGGCCCGATGAACCATGTCTCGGGTGTGCGGTCGCCAGCCCGGTCAAGGCTCAGGTTCTGTTCCTGCTGAAGACTGGTCAGTGCCGCCATCAAAGGGTGATTTACCCGAAGTCTTGTCATGCAACGGCTCCAGTCAGGGTGACGCAGGGTTATCCTAGGACACTTCCGGTTTAATCCAGATTCGAGTCAAGGCTGTTCCGCAGGGAACAGATACAGGTCAGACCTTGTGCTTCAGCCCAAATCGCGTGCGTCTGATATTTCGGCCAAAGTCCGCAACTTGCCGACGGTGCAGATGATTGCATCGCCGTCGCGCCGCAAAGCCCCCGCCACGATCAGCGCCTGAAGGGCCTGGTTGATCTTCGGCCGACTGGCGCCCAGAACCGACGACAGGTCAGATTGGCTCAGGTACAGCCGCAGCACGCCTTCGTCGGGCAAGGTGTCACCGTGAATCTGATGCAGCGAGAACAGGAAGAAGCGGATCACCCGCATCTGCAAATCGTAAAGGGCAATGCTTTCCATCTGGAAATTGGTGCTGCGCAACATCTCGCACAGGGCGCGGGCCATCGCCAAGCCAAGATCCGGCCTTTGGCGTGCGATGCTTTGGAACCGGTCACGATGCAGGACAAGCGCCCGGATCGGTTCGACGGCCACCGCATCGGCCGACCTTGGCTGGCCGTCGATGACGGCCAATTCGCCAACCACATCGCCCGGTTCAATCTGTTTGATCATCAGATCACGGCCTTGCGCCCCGCACAGCATCAGGCGCAGACGGCCTTCGACGACGGCAAGCAGATAGTCCCCTTCATCGCCGCGTTGAAACAGAACGCTGCCCGCTGGCCATGACCGCATGTGCATCGACGCGGCAAGTTGTGCCAAAGTGTCGTGCGACAAGTTTGCAAACAGCGAAAAGCGTGACAGCAGCTTGGCAGTGGCCGTCAGCGGTTCAAGGGGCGTGTCGGTCATGCGGGTCTCTTGCGACAACGGGCCAAGGGTCTGTTCCACGCTAGCCAGTCCGTTCCAACCCCACAAGACCGCAGGCGTTTCCCAGGGAACAGCACTGTCATACAGAATCGGGCAATGTGGTTTTACGCTACGTCAACCACACCATTGCCGCCGGGAGAGACATATCATGATTACCATTTCCATCGCCAAATTTTTCATTGACCTTGTCGGAGAGAAAGCTGTTCAGGGCGGGGAACCGGCGGGCCCCGTCCTGAACAGCCCCAAGCGTGCCACGCTGCGGTCACGGGCATTTTCCCTGCTTCCTTTTGGTATTCAGACCCGCATCCTTGCGCGTCGTGACGCGCACTTACGACGCGAGGCAGTGCAACGTCTTGCCGAATTGTCGCCGCATCTGTTGGCCGATATCGGCGTGGTCACGCACGCAACCGCCACCTTTGACGGATACCACCCGAAAGAAGCAAACACGGCGTTGGTAGCTCTGGACCGTCAGGTATTGCCGTTTTCGGCCGGGTCTTTCAGTGTCGCCCGTGGGGTTCAAAGCCACTGAAGAGCCTTGGCCTTGCCCCTTTCGGGGTATCCAGCGGCGTGCCGATCCCGCCTTGATCGGATCGGTGGGGTGGTCGGCTCACCCCTCAGCCGTTGGGAAACAAGATCGCCTCGACATCCATCGCGCCGTTCAGAACGTGCAGGACCACGATCCGGTCGGCCTTGACGCGGTAGAAAATCAGGTAGCGGCCATGAACCCGGCGGCGAACATTGTGATGTTCATAGCGTGGAACGATCGGCCAAGCCTCGGGCATGTCGGCCAGTTCGGCGCAGGTGCGGGCAAGGTCCTGCACCCAGCTTCGGGCCCTGAGCGGATTGTCCAACGCGATGTAGTCGCCGATGGCTTCGAGGTCAGCTTCCGCAGCAGCGGAAAGTTCAACGATCATTCCGCCGCGCGGCCCATGGCCTTATACTTGGCGTCCAGCCGCGCAAACACCTTGTCCGCCGGTTTGGTGCGCCCGGCCTCGGCGTCAGTCAGCCCTTTGGCAAGGGCTTGATCCAAAACCGCAAGCCTTGTCTCGCGTTCCTGAATCAGACGAATGCCTTCGCGCAGGACTTCGCTTTTCGAATTGTAGCGACCGGTTTCGACCAACTTTGCCACAAACCCTTCAAGCTGCGATCCAAGGTCTGCACTGATCATTGTCGCCTCCACATTATCCACATCTTACTATGGCCGGGTTGATAACAGTTATCAAGTCGCGTGCGTTCCTGGCAGACCGGCAATCGCCACTGGATGGTCTGGCGCCTTGAACGTCGGGGGCCGGCGATCAGGTAGGGTGCCAAGCTGACCCTGCGCGAAGGTCAGGCGCGATGCCGTTGCGGGTCCATCCGACCATTGAACAGTTGAGCGGCAGCCCAAAGCGATGCACCCTTGCCATGACAGCGGCGGGCGGGCCGCGAGGGGGGCCGCGATGCGGGACAGGGATCATCTGCGGGAAATCGATCAGGTTCTGAACGGTCGCCCCAGCGGCCGAGACGCCTTTGTTGCGCAGTCGTGGCGCCGGTGCGTTGAGCAATACGGGCTTGATCCGTCGAAACCCAGCCCCGCGCATATCGTGCCGGAAACCCGTC
>JBKBOF010000243.1:0-3483 GCA_046294955.1 Paracoccaceae bacterium | reverse complement strand
GCGGAAATCGCCCGATATACCGTCCGTCCTGGTTGAGTTGGGCTTCATGTCTTCGGCACGCGATCTGGCGCGACTGACCGATGCGGACTGGCGGTCAAGGATGGCAGAGGCGCTGCGGAAGGGTTTGAGGGCCTGGGCCGAAGAAGACGCGGCGCTGTCGTCCTTGAAGCGGTGACGTTTGCGCGAGCCGGCGCTTGTGCCGGGGCGTTCGTTTTGACCGCGACGACCCGGCCATGTATAAGGCCTCGATAAACCACGGGGGTATCTGGTTGCTTCGCTTCATCGGCTCATTTTTTGGTGGCATTTTCACCATGGTCACGATGGGGGTGCTGTTTGCGGCGCTTTCGGTCGGGGCGATTTTCTATATGTATTCCACGGATCTGCCCAGCCACGAACGCCTTGCCCAATACACGCCCCCGACCATCAGCCGGATCTATTCCGGCGAAGGCCAGATCATTGACGAATTCGCCAAGGAACGCCGGTTGTTTGTTCCGATCGAGGAAATTCCCGATCTGGTGAAACAGGCTTTCATCAGTGCCGAGGACAAGAATTTCTACACCCACCACGGCTATGATGTAACCGGCATGGCCGGGGCGCTGCGTGATGCGGTGGTCAGTCGGGGCGAAAATCTGCGCGGCGCTTCAACCATCACCCAGCAGGTGATGAAGAACTTCCTTCTGTCCAGCGACAAGACGGGCGAGCGCAAGATCAAGGAGCTGATTCTTGCCAGCCGTCTCGAAGAGACGCTGAGCAAGGACAAGATCCTTGAGCTTTACATGAACGAAATCTTTCTTGGCCAGAACAGCTATGGCGTGGCGGCAGCGGCGCAGACCTATTTCAACAAGCCGCTGACCGATCTTGCCCCGCATGAGGCCGCGATGTTGGCCGCCATGCCGCAGGCCCCGAGCCAGTATCACCCCGTCCGCGCCAAGGAGCGTGTCACCCAACGTCGCAACTATGTGCTGCGCGAGATGTGGCAGAACGGCTATATCGATCAGGCCACCTATGAGGCCGAGCGGATCTTGCCATTGAAATCGGTGCAGAACGGCGACTTTCCGGCATTCCGTGATGCGCTGCCGCCGCGCGATTACTTTACCGACGAAATCCGGCGGCAACTTTCAGGCACCTTTGGCGAAGAGGAATTCTTTGGCGGTGGGCTTTCGATCCGCGCGACCGCCGACCCGGATCTTCAGGAAGAGGCCGCTCGCGCCCTGCGCCGGGGCCTTGAACGCTATGACCGGGGGCAGGGCGTCTGGCGCGGGACGGGCAAAAGCCTTTCCGACGACAAGCTGACATCCGAAGCCGACTGGCGCGAAGCCTTGGCAGAGGTCGAGGTGCCGCGGGATGTGGAAGGCTGGTATCCGGCCGTGGTTCTGTCGGTCGGGGACAATGCGGCCCGGATCGGGATCGAGGGCCAGCCCGAAGACGGGGATGGTCACTTCATCCCGGCCGATGACGTGACTTGGGCGCGCAAGCGGCAGGCCGATGGCCGCCTTGGTCCCAAGGCCAAACGTGCTGGCGATCTGGTATCGGTCGGCGATGTGGTGCTGGTGCGCGCGGTGACCGATGACAAGACTGGAAAATTCATTCGCTGGTCGTTGCGTCAGGTGCCGGAAGTGCAGGGCGGCTTCATGGCGATGGACGTGGTCACGGGTCGCGTTCTGGCGATGCAGGGCGGTTTTTCCTATCAGGATTCAGTGTTCAACCGCGCCACCCAAGCCACACGCCAGCCTGGGTCGAGCTTCAAGCCGTTTGTCTATGCGGCGGCGCTGGACAGCGGCTTTACCCCCGCGACAATCGTCGTCGATGCGCCGATCGAGGTGAACACGCCGCAGGGCCTGTGGCGGCCAAGGAACGCGTCGAACAAGTTTTACGGCCCAACCACGATCCGCACCGGGATTGAACAGTCACGCAATCTGATGACTGTCCGGATCGCCGAAGAAATCGGCATGGATCAGGTGGCCAACTATGCCGAACGCTTTGGGGTCTACGACCGGATGAATGCCTTTCTGGCCAATGCTCTGGGCAGTCAGGAGACCACCTTGTTCCGGATGGTGGCGGCCTATGCCATGTTTGCCAATGGCGGCGAACGGGTCGAACCCACGCTGGTGGATAGGGTTCAGGACCGCTTTGGCCGCACAGTGTATCGCCATGATCAGCGCGTGTGCGAAGACTGCCAGCTGGCCAGCCTGAACCCTGGTGACGCGCTGCACCTGACGTCAAAACGCGAACGAGTGATGGATGCAATCACCGCCTATCAGTTGACCAGCATGATGGAAGGTGTGGTCAAACGCGGCACTGCACGCGGCATCAATCTGCCGGTCCCGGTGGCTGGCAAGACCGGAACCACGAATGACGCCAAGGATGTCTGGTTCATCGGCTACACCAGCAACATCGTGGCGGGCTGCTATATCGGGTTTGACCAGCCGCGTACGATGGCCGGGGCCACGGGTGGCGGCTTTTGTGGGCCGGTGTTCGAACAGTTCATGCGAACAGCGATCAAGAAATATGGTGGGGCCAAGTTCAAGGTGCCACCGGGCGGCTATTTCATCAATATTGACCGATTCAGTGGCGCGCGCCTGCCGGATGGCGCCACGGGCGACAACGTTGTGGCTGAGTATTTCCGCGAGGGCGAAGAACCGATCTTTGGTCTGGGTGCGATGGTCGATGGCGGTTTCCAGATGGGGGGCAACCTGCCGTTGTTCGCCTATGGCGAGACGGATCAGAGGGGCGGCAGCTCTGCCACCGTGACCACCGCAACGGGCGAGCGCAAGTCCATTCCGAAAAAGGCCGATTTCGGCACGCTCAGTTCGGGTGGCCTGTACTGATGCCACCGTCTGGCGCGGCGGCAGGGGCATGCCCTTGCCGTGCCGCATCGTTTTCGTTACATGCCGGGCACCAGCCCGAAGGATCAAGACCCATGCGCGCCGAGACGCAGAACAATGTGAACGCAATCGAGAAATCGCTGAAGCTTCTGGCGCAGCGCATGGACCGTGAAACTGCGACGCATCGGTTGGAAGAATTCAACGCGATGATCGAAGACCCAAACCTGTGGAACGATCCGGCCAAGGCACAAAAGCTGATGCGGGAGCGGCAAGGGCTTCTGGAGGCGATCTCGACCTATGATCTGATCGACAGCGGCTTGCGCGATAACGTTGAATTGATCGAATTGGGCGAGGCCGAGGGTGATGCCGAAATCGTCTCGGAGGCCGAAACGGCGCTGAAGGATCTCGGCAAGCTTGCTGCCGCCAAGGAGCTGGAGGCGCTGCTGGATGGCGAGGCCGATGGCAATGACACCTTTCTCGAGGTGAACGCCGGCGCGGGTGGCACCGAAAGCTGTGACTGGGCGAGCATGCTGGCGCGGATGTATGTCCGCTGGGCCGAGAAAAAGGGCTACAAGGTTGAGATGCAGTCCGAAACTGCGGGCGAAGAAGCGGGTATCCGGTCGGTCAGCTACAAGATCTCGGGTCACAATGCCTATGG
>JBKBOF010000242.1:0-3517 GCA_046294955.1 Paracoccaceae bacterium | reverse complement strand
GGTCCTGGGCGCGCATCCTTGCGCGGCTGTCCTGACCACCGGTGCAAAATGCTGGTCCGGGGGCGCTGCCCCGGACGTTTTGTTCCATCTGCAACACGTAAGGTGCGGGCGTGAAACTTGCCATTCGCGGGGCCACAGAGGCAGACCTTGGGGCGTGGACCGCGCTTTGGAACGGCTTTCTGGCTTATTACAACGTCTCGCTCCAGCCAACGGTTACGGCAGCAACATGGGCGCGGATCGTCGATCCCGATCACCGCATGACCTGCCGCATGGCTTTTGACGACAACCGGGCGCTTGGCTTTGCCATTCACCACCATCATTGCTCCAGCTGGGTGCCGGGGGATGATGTCTATCTGGAGGATCTGTTCGTGGCCCCCGAGGCACGGGGCAAAGGCGTCGGTCGGGCCTTGATCAATGACTTGATCGTCATTGGTCGGGCGAACGGATGGCATCGGCTGTATTGGAACACCGACAGAACCAACACGGCTGCCCGCACGCTATATGACAGTTTTTGTACCGATGACGACCACATCCGCTATCGCCTGACGCTATAGGTCACCGTAGCGTCCGGTGCGCACAAAGCCGCCGTCTTCGCGGAAACGCAGGTCCATGCCCCGGCTGTCAACCTCGGCACAGATCGAACGCTTGCCGGCCCAGCTTTCGCAATAGCGGTCGCCATCCACCCGCCATTGACCCCATGTCCCCGCGCGGATCGTGCGACCATCGGCCAGAAAATCCTGTGCTACGCCTTCGGGAAACAGCAGCACACGCGCGGTCAGTGCCGTTGCGATCTCTTCCCCCGTCAGCGATTGCCAGCCGTCGGCCATTGCCGGACTGGACCATAGCAAGAAGGTCAGCACCAAACGCCGCATCGGTCCCCCTTTGCCTTGCGTCACCCCTTGCGTCAGTCTAAGGGGGCCGCGACCGCCCTTACCAATCAGAGGTTCGTGATGATCCCGCGTTACTCCCGCCCCGAAATGGTTGCCCTTTGGTCGCCCGAGACGAAATTCCGCATCTGGTTCGAGATCGAGGCCCATGCATGCGATGCGATGGCATCCTTGGGCGTGATCCCCAAGGCCAACGCCGAAGCGGTTTGGAAAGCCAAGGATGTGAGCTTCGACGTTGCCCGCATTGACGAGATCGAGGCGGTCACCAAACACGACGTCATCGCTTTTCTGACGCACCTGTCCGAGATTGTCGGGGCCGACGAGGCGCGCTTCGTGCATCAAGGCATGACCAGTTCCGACGTTCTGGACACCACGCTCAACATCCAATTGGTGCGCGCTGCCGATCTGCTGCTGGCCGGGATGGACCGGGTTCTTGCGGCGTTGAAAACCCGTGCATTCGAACACAAGGATACAGTCCGCATCGGTCGCAGCCACGGCATCCACGCCGAGCCGACCACGATGGGGCTGACCTTTGCCCGGTTCTACGCCGAAATGAAGCGCGGGCGGAAACGCCTTGTGAATGCACGAGAAGAAGTGGCGACCGGGGCCATTTCCGGCGCGGTTGGCACGTTTGCAAACATCGACCCGCGTGTGGAAGAGCATGTGTGCAACATGCTTGGCCTGACGCCCGAGACAATCTCGACCCAGGTCATCCCGCGCGACCGCCATGCGATGTTCTTTGCCACGCTGGGCGTGATCGCGTCCAGCATCGAAAATATTGCCATCGAATTCCGTCACATGCAGCGCACCGAAGTGCTGGAGGCCGAAGAATTCTTCTCTCCCGGCCAGAAGGGCAGCTCCGCCATGCCGCACAAGCGCAACCCGGTGCTGACCGAAAACCTGACCGGGCTTGCACGGTTGGTGCGGATGGCGGTTGTTCCTGCGATGGAAAACGTGGCGCTGTGGCATGAGCGGGATATCAGCCATTCCTCGGTGGAACGCGCCATCGGGCCAGACTCTACGATCACGCTGGATTTCGCCCTGCATCGTTTGGCAAATGTGGTAGAGAAGCTGGTGGTTTATCCCGAAAACATGATGCGCAACATGAACAAGTTCCGGGGCCTCGTAATGAGCCAGCGGGTGCTGCTGGCACTGACCCAAGCGGGGGTGTCGCGCGAAGACGGCTACCGGCTGGTGCAGAGAAACGCCATGAAAGTTTGGGAACAAGGCGCTGATTTCAAAACCGAATTGTTGAATGATGCCGATGTGCTCAAGGCGCTGACACCGGCGCAGATCGAAGAGAAATTCGACATTGGCTATCACACCAAACATGTCGACACGATCTTTGCCCGCGTTTTCGGCAAGTAACGGAACCGTGATCCGGCGAACCGACAGCTGACCAAGATCTTGGCTTGCGGTCCGCAAATCCGTGCTAATTTTAATTTATCTTCAACCGGACATGGGAAGGACGACTGATGAAAACCAAACTCACTGCCGCCGTGATTGCCCTCATGTTGCTGCCAACCATCTCGATGGCTGCCTGTGGCGGACACAAAGAGATCACCGCGTCGTCGTGCAAGGAAGGCATGACGTGGGATTCGACAAAAGGCGAATGCGTTCTGTCACCCACAACCTGATGCCCCGTAATCCGGCATTAACCCACGTCTGACAGCCTGTGGATGCAGGAACACCAGAACAGGGAATCGGATGTCGGATGCTTTTGGGCACGCTTTGGCGCGCATCGCTCCCGTGCAGCGCGCCATTTCTTTGGGGGGTAATATCGGCGAACGACGGGCGCCGACACACCGTGAAAAGGCTGCAATCATTGTGCGGCTTATGCTGGCGGAAGGTGGTTCGGTGCCACTTGCATCGCTTCCCGAACACATGCAGACCGACCTGACCGAACAGATCGGGCAGATGCGGTTGGTCGATCGCGCCACTCTGGCGGCAGTCGTCGAAGAATTCCTGTCCGAATTGGAAGAGGTGGGCTTGTCTTTTCCGGGCGGAATTGATGGCGCGCTAACCATCATGGACGGACATATCAGCCCGACTGCCGCCAGCCGTTTGCGCCGCCTAGCCGGCGCTGCGGGGAAATCCGACCCCTGGGATCGCCTGACCACCCTGCCCTGTGACCGCCTGCTGCCGGTGATCGAGGCGGAAAGTATCGAGGTCGCGGCGGTAATGTTGTCCAAACTGCCGGTGCCCAAGGCGGCCGAGCTGTTGGGCAAACTTCCCGGCGACAAAGCGCGGCGCGTGGCCTATGCCGTCTCCATGACTGGCAATGTCGATCCCGAAACAGTGCGGCGGATCGGATTTTCCTTGGCGTCGCAACTGGATGCGCAACCGGTCCGCGCCTTTGACGCCGGGCCGGTGGAACGGGTGGGTGCCATTCTGAACGTCTCGACCGCCGCCACGCGCGACGATGTGCTGATCGGTCTGGACGCCGAGGATGCCGATTTCGCCGAACAGGTACGCAAGGCCATTTTCACTTTCACGCACATCCCGGCCCGGATCATGCCCCGCGACATTCCAAAGATCGTGCGCATGGTCGATGCCGCGGTTCTGGTCACGGCGTTCACCGCGGCGCAGGGGCATCCGACCCAGGGACCGGTGGTAGAGTTCTTCTTGTC
>JBKBOF010000241.1:0-3518 GCA_046294955.1 Paracoccaceae bacterium | reverse complement strand
CGCGCTTCGGCCAGCGAAGGCATGGGGCTGGGCCTTGCGATTGTCGAGCGCGCCTGTGCGCTTTTGGGGCATCCGCTGGGTCTGTCGTCACGGTTGGGCCGGGGCACCTGTTTCATGTTGCAGGTGCCGCAGGTGATCGGTGAGCACCGGACACCCGCCCCGCCACCTCTCCCGCTGCGGCCCCGGATGCGGCTTCAGGGCAAGATCGGGTTTCTGGTCGAAAACGACCCGGACTTGTGCCGTGCGATGGGGCTTTTGCTGGAAAAATGGGGCTTGTCGGTTCTGGATGCCGACTCGGGCGAGGCGGCCTTGGCGCTGATCGAGGAATTGGGGATCCTGCCGGACTTTTTCCTTGTCGATCATCAGTTGGGTGACGCGATGTCGGGGATAGACTTCATCCGTACCCTGCGCCGTTTCCACGGTGATGTGCCAACGCGCCTGATCACGGCCAATCGCAGCCCCGAGGTGCGGGCTTTGGCCCAAGAGGCCAGCGTCGAGATCCTGATGAAACCGATTGATGCCAAGGCGCTCGAAGCCTTCTTGCGCGATCTGCCCTGATGACCGCCCTTTGTCCTACGACTTATGTTCCATAGCGCCGCGTCCGCCATGCCCCTAATCTGCCGCCAAGGGAGACTGAACACCATGCAAATGAGCGATACCCGTGATATAAAGGCCACCCCGTCCGACGTTTGGGCGGCGATTCTGAACCCCGAGGTTCTGAAGGAATGTATCCCCGGTTGTACCGAAGTGACCGGAAACCGTGATGAGGGCTTTGAGGCGACCGTGACGCAAAAGGTCGGTCCGGTGAAAGCCACCTTCAAGGGCGCCGTGACCTTGTCGGATATCACCGAGGGCGAGCGGGTGACGATTTCGGGTGAAGGCAAAGGCGGACCAGCAGGCTTTGCCAAGGGCGGCGCGGTTGTCCGGATGGAGCCGATCCCGGAAGGCACCCGCCTGTCCTATGATGTCGAGGCGAATGTTGGCGGCAAGCTGGCACAGCTTGGCAGCCGGATCATTGATGGCTTTGCCAAGAAAATGGCGGATGACTTTTTCAATCGCTTTCAGGAAGCGGTCGAAGGCCCGTCCGAATCTGAAGCCGTGGTTGACGCAGACGGCGCACCGGCCGAGGGTAACGTCAAGAAAAAGGGTTGGTTCAAACGCCTGATCGGCTGAACCACCAAAAGACCAGAACGCATTTCCAAGGGAGGAAAACCATGACGAAAGTCACCATGACCGTGAACGGCAAGTCCGTCTCGGCAGAGGCAGAGGGGCGCACCTTGTTGGTGAACTTCCTGCGCGAAGGGCTTGGGCTCACAGGAACCCATGTCGGCTGTGACACCAGCCAGTGCGGCGCCTGCGTGGTTCATGTCGATGGCAAGGCCGTTAAGTCGTGCACCGTCTTTGCGATGGACGTGGCAGGGTCTGACGTGCGCACGATCGAAGGTATGGCCAACGCAGACGGATCACTGGGTGTGGTGCAACAGGCATTTCAGGATCATCACGGTCTGCAATGCGGGTTCTGCACCCCCGGCATGGTGATGACGACAGCCGCCCTTCTGGCCAACAATCCCAAGCCGACCGAGGCTGAGGTGCGCCACGAACTGGAAGGCAACATCTGCCGTTGCACAGGATACCACAACATCGTCAAGGCGGTTCTTGCCGCGTCCGGTCAGGACGCAGGCGCGATGGCCGCAGAATAACAAGGGGGATCAGATGCCGAAAGATACCGGAATTGGCGCGTCCACCAAGCGCCGCGAAGATATTCGCTTTCTCACAGGAAAGGGCGTCTACACCGACGACCTTAGCCTTTTTGGCCAGACGCATGCTGTCATGGTCAGGTCGTCCGTCGCGCATGGCCGCATCGTGTCGATCGACACTTCGGTCGTCGAAACCATGCCGGGCGTTCTGGCCGTGTTCACCGGCGAGGATTTCAAGGATGTGGGCGGCAACCCGGCCGGGTGGCTGATCAACAGCCGCAACGGCGAGCCGATGCGCGAACCCAAGCGCCCGGTGCTGGCACATGGCAAGGTCCGCCATGTCGGCGACGCCTATGCGGCGGTGATTGCCGAAACCTTTGCGCAGGCCAAGGATGCAGCACAAGTGCTTGCCGATGCCACGGTGATCGAAGAACTGCCCGCCGTGGTGGACATGAAGGCCGCCGTCGCCAATGCCGACAACCGCGTGCATGACGAGATCCCTGATAACGTTTGTTTCGACTGGGGCTGGATCGAGGACAACCGCGCCGCGGTGGACGCCGCCATGAAGGCTGCTCCGCATGTGGTGACGCTGGAATTGACCAACAACCGGCTTGTGCCCAACGCGATGGAGCCGCGCGCCAGCATTGGTGAGTATTTCCCCGGCACGGGTGACTACAAGCTGACCACCACCAGCCAGAACCCACACCTGACGCGGCTGTTGATTGCGGCTTTCGTGATGGGCATTCCGGAAAACAAGCTGACCGTCGTCGCCCCCGATGTGGGCGGTGGTTTCGGGTCGAAGATCTATCACTACGGCGAGGAAGCCTTGGTTCTGGCGGCTGCCAGACGCCTTGGCCGCCCGGTGCGCTGGACGGCGGAACGGACGGAAAGCTTTCTGTCGGATGCCCATGGCCGTGACCATGTGACCAAGATCGAGATGGGCTGCACCAAAGACGGTGAAATCCTTGCAATCCGGACCGAAACCCATGCCAACGTTGGGGCATACCTGTCGAACTTCTCGACCGCGACGCCAACCTTCCTGCATGGCACACTTATGGCCGGCCCTTACAAGGTTCCGCATGTCTATGTGAACGTGAAAGCTGTATTTACCAACACTGCCCCGGTTGACGCCTATCGTGGTGCTGGTCGGCCAGAGGCCACGTTCAGCATCGAACGCGTGGTGGACAAGATGTGCCGCGAGCTGAACCTCGATCCGTTCGAAGTGCGGCGCAAGAACCTGCTGACGCCCGATCAGTTTCCCTACACCACGCCTGTTGGTCTGGTCTATGACACCGGCAACTATCAGGCCACGCTGGACAAGGCAGTGGATCTGGCCGATGTGGCGGGATTCGAGGCCCGGCGGGCCGAATCCGCCAAGAGGGGCAAGCTGCGCGGCATGGGTCTGTCCACCTGGATCGAGGCTTGCGGCATAGCGCCGTCGCATCTGGTCGGGGTTCTGGGGTCGCGGGTTGGTCTCTATGACGCCGCCACCGTGCGGGTAAACGCGACCGGAACGATAAGCGTGATGACCGGGGCGCACAGCCACGGACAGGGCCATGAAACCGTGTTCCCGCAGATCGTCGCCGAAAAGCTGGGCATCCCGGCGACTTCGGTGGAAATCGTGCATGGCGACACGTCGAAGATCCCTTTCGGAATGGGGTCTTATGGCTCGCGGTCCTTGGCGGTTGCGGGGTCTGCGATGGACCGCGCCATCGACAAGATCATTGCCAAGGGCAAAAAGATCGCGGCGCACATGCTCGAAGCAGCAGAGGGCGACATCACCTTCGCCGACGGCAAGTTCAGCGTGGCAGGTACCGACAA
>JBKBOF010000240.1:0-3529 GCA_046294955.1 Paracoccaceae bacterium | reverse complement strand
CAGGTAGCCCATGGTCCGCATGGTGGCGAGCAGCGCCTCGACAAACCCGCGGGCAGTCAAGCCGCCGACCCCGAAGGCCAGAATGACCGTCAGCAGGGCCGCGACCGCCGAGGCTTCGGTCGGGGTGGCGATGCCGGCATAGATCGCCACCGTGATGACAAGGCCGATCAGGATGACCGGGCCAAGCGAACCGACGATCAGACGCAGCGGCATCCGGGGCGCATGTTCGTTTGACGGAATATCGGCGGGGGCCAGCACGCCCCATGCCAGCACAACGATCACAAAGCCGGTGACAAGGATGATGCCCGGAATGATTCCCGCGATGAACAGGTCGCCGATGCTCTGGTCGGTGACAATACCGTAGAACAGCAGGATCAGACTGGGCGGGATCAGCACCGATAGCGTACCCCCCGCCGCCAGCACGCCGGAAGACAGCCGCTTGCCATAGCCAAGGCGCAGCATTTCTGGCAGGGCGACGCCGCCGATGGTCAGCGCCCCCACCATGGATGATCCGCAGACCGCGCCAAAGCCCGCATTGGCGGCAATCGACCCATAGGCCGCAGATCCCTTGATCCGCACCCCTTGATGCAGGAACTGGAACAGGTTCGGCCCGATGGTGGACCGACCCACCAATTCACCCAGAAACACAAACAACGGCACGGCCAGCAGGATGTAATCTATCCACACCCCCCAGAGCTTCAGTTCTGACGACACGATAGAGGTGCGCCACCCTTGGATGTTCCACAAGAAGGGCAAGGATGCCGCCGCAAGCGCGAAGGGAATCGGCAGACCGATCGCGATGAACAGCATCAGCAGCGCCAGCAGGCCGAGCCCGACAGTGTACCACTCCATCACAGACCTCCCTTTGGTTCAGACCGGCGCAACAGGCGGATCAGGCGGAGGGCGACATATGCGGTGAACAGCACCAACGACACCGCCCCAGGGGTCCAGAACATCCAGCGTGGCCAATGCAGGATTTCCGAGGCCACGCCCGAATTGAAGGATCGGATCGTGGCGCTGACACCGGCATAGGCAAAAAAGAACCCGACCCCCAGCATCAGCAGATGGTTGACGACGGCCAGCACCTGTTGCGCGGCACCGGAAAGATGTTCGGTCAGCAGCGTGACCTTTGGCATCGCGTCTTCGCGCAACGCATAGGCCAGCCCGGCGAACGCCACCGGAAACAGCAAGAGCGCGGTCGCCTCAGTCACCATCCGGTCCGGTTTTCCAAGGCCATAGCGCGCAAAGACACCGTAGGAAATCCACAGCATCTGCACCAGAACGATCACGGCACCGGCACCCGCAATCCAGACCGCAACCCGCTCTATCCGGCCAATCAGCCGGTCCAATCCATTTTCCATCCAGATCTCCGGTCACAAGAGGCCATAGGGGGCGAGGGCGCAGGGGGCGACGAGGCCCCCTGCGGTACTTGCACATCAGGGCGCGTTGGCGGCCAGCAGATCGCGGATCTTGGCCGCACGCTCAGCGCCGCAGGCCTTGTCGGATTCCGCCTCCCAGTCAGCCTTGACCGTGGCGATCAGGGCAAGGCTTTCGTCTGTGGTCAGGGTCCGTTCGGTGCCGCCTGCCGCAACAGCTTCGGCCACTTGATCATCGACCCATTTTTCGTATTTGGGTTGCAGCCACACTTCGGTTTCGGCGGCGGCCTGCATGACGGCGGCCTGTTCCTCGGGCGTCATCGTATCCAGCTTGGCCTTGCTTATCATGTAGATGATGTTGCCATAGAACAGGTTGGCGTTGATCATATGCGGCATGACACCCCACAGCTTCCACGACGAATAGGTGGCAACCCCCATGTTGATGCCGTCCACCACACCACGCTCGGCCGATTGGAACACCTCTTTCGGGGCCACGAACACCGGCTCTCCGCCCCAGGTGGTGATCATTTTCGACACCAGCGGGCCAATGGAGCGCACCAGTTTGCCGTCGAGTTTTGTCAGGTCGGTGTCCGGCCCCTTGAACCACCATTCCTGATCGTAGGAATAATTGGAGTTGAACAGCGGCACGAGGCCTTGGCTTTCCGCTTCGTCACGGATCAGGCCGGCATAGGCGGCATCCATCGCGGGCTGGTTTGCAAGGCTGACGATCGCGGGATAAAGCGAGGTTGTCGCATAGCAGGGCAGCCGGTTGTCGGCATTGATCCACGAGATGTCAGAGACCCCGCCCAGCAGCGCATCCACCCCTTCGGACCAGCCATGCAAGGTGGACGACGGGAAGATATCGACCTTGACGCTGCCGCCGGTCTTTTCCGACACGAGGGTTGCAAAGTGGGCAAACCCTTCGTGGCGGATGTCGGTTTCGTTGACATAGGTGCTGAGGCGGATCGTGGTTTCGGCGCATGCACTGCCCGCCACGGTGGCGGCGGCAAGTCCGATGGCAAGGGTGGTCAATCGTTTCATCGTCATGGGGGTCTCCCGGTTGGGCGGGGCGCTTGCGACCGTGCAGGCGATGGCGGCCCCTTTGATATGTGGCACGCACGGCTTGAATTGCAGAATAGGCATCAAGGGGGAAATCGCGCCAATCCAAACTTGTCATTGTTTCATTCCGAAATTGCATGACTTCCGTTTCGGATGAAACTGCGGCAGCTTGATCGAAATGCGGGCGGTTTTGTGGAGACACGGGCGCACAGGAAAAGGGGCGGTGATGGACCTGAACTGGATGATGGATTTCATCTGCCTGTCGCGGACGCTGAACTTCACCCGCGCCGCGCAGGAACGCAACATCACGCAGTCTGCCTTCAGCCGCCGCATAAAATCGCTGGAAAACTGGGTGGGCGTGCCGCTGATCAAGCGCGTCAGCTATCCGGTGCAACTGTCCGAGGCGGGTGTGCAATTCCTGCCGGTGGCGCGCAATGCGGTGGCCGAACTGACAGACATGCGCCAGACACTGCGCGCGCAGGAACGCGGCGTTGCCGCCTTTCAGCGGTTTGCCGTGCTGCACACGATTTCGGTGAACTACCTCTCGCGCCGGATTGCCGAGATCGAGGCGCAGATCCCCAGCCTCCGGGTGCGGGTCTATTCCGACCACCTGCGTACCTGCTGCCAGCTTTTGTCCGACGGCAGTTGCGATTTCCTGCTGTATTACAGCCACCGCGAGGTGCAGCCGGTGTTTGACGAGGCGCAGTTTGCCCGCAAGGATATCGGCACCGAACGCCTGATCCCGGTGGCCGAACGTCTGGCAGCCCTGCGGCATGGCTGGTCGCTGGATACCCCCGGTGATGCGCCCATCCCGTATCTGGGCTATGATCCCAGCAGCTTTCTCGGGTCTGTTGTCGACCAGACCATCGGGCAGCGTCAGCCGCCGCTGAGCCTGCGCTACATGGACGCGCTGGTCGAGGCGATCAAACGGCGCACGCTGGCTGGCAGCGGCGTGTCATGGTTGCCGGAATCCGCGATTGCCGAGGAAATCGCCGCCGGCCTGATTGTGCCCATCGGCGGCCCAAGCTGGGAGGCAGTGCTGACGCTGTCGCTGTTCTGCTCGCTTGATCGACTGGACAAGACCGGCCTTGCGG
>JBKBOF010000239.1:0-3539 GCA_046294955.1 Paracoccaceae bacterium | reverse complement strand
GAGGAGCCGTTCGAACTGTTGTGGGGTCAATAACCCCGGAAAGAATTGCGGCACCCTCTGGGAGGATGAACGAAGGTACCGCTTTTCTGATCATCCCAAGAGAGGAGAAAGGGACGCTCGCAACACGTTGAAGCTTTTGCTTCGGTGGAAATTGCGTCGGCATCAGGGAGGAGAAATGATGCCGACGCTTTTGCTACAGACCCCAGGGAGGAGATGGGGCCTCGCAAAGAACCTTACTTCCCGTATGCAGCTTCATTGGCCACACGGGTAATCATTGACCGGTGGATGCCCAGATCGGCAAGTTCACGGTTCGACAGCGCCTGCAATTCACGCACGGTCTGTTTGAACACCCGGCGGCGTTCCAGCCCTGCGCGGAAGGATTTCACGAAAGCCGCAGCCCGGTCAGCTATGCCGTAGGTGGTAGCACGCGATGCGTTAACAAATGCCATAGTACTCTAGCCTCTTGGTTCTGATGCGCTTGCAGCGTTCTGCCGCGCTGTTAGGGATAACATGGGGCAATTGCTGCGACTGCACAATAGCGCAGAGACGCAATGCTGCCATGCAGCAACCGCATGGCTTATTGTTACAAAAACGTTATTAATTACAGCAGCTTCGCGCAAATTTTGAGCATTTGGTAAAGCAAATCTTGAGCTTTGGTGCAAAGATCGCAACTGTGCTGCGCAGACAGGCAAAGGAAAAACTTGGATGACAGTTTCGCGCGATGATGTGATGGCGGCTCTGGCCTCGCTTCGGCTGCCCGATGGTGGTGATCTTGTCTCGCGTGACATGATTCGAGCGCTGACCATCGACTCAGGCACTGTTCGCTTCGTGATCGAGGTCCCTACGCCAGAGGCTGCCCGGCAGATCGCTCCGGTACAGTTGCAGGCCGAAGCTGCCTTGCGCGCACTGCCCGGTGTTGTTGCGGTACACGCGGTGACAACGGCCCACGGTCCGGCAGCCAAACCTGCCACCCCCAGCCTGAAGATCGGCCAGCATCCAACGCCGCAACAGGGCGGCCCGCAAAAGCTGTCAGGGATCGACCGTGTCATTGCGGTCGGCTCGGGCAAGGGCGGCGTTGGCAAATCTACGGTGTCGTCCAACCTGGCCGTGGCACTAGCGCGTCAGGGCCGCCGCGTTGGCCTTCTGGACGCAGATATCTACGGCCCAAGCCAGCCGCGCATGATGGGCGTCAGTCGCCGCCCCGCCAGCCCTGATGGCAAGATCATCGAACCCATCGTTGCGCATGGTGTCACCATGATGTCGCTTGGCCTGATGCTGAAAGATGACGAAGCCGTTATCTGGCGCGGGCCAATGATCATGGGGGCGTTGCAACAATTGCTGACCCAGGTCGCCTGGGGCAAACTCGATGTTCTGATCATCGACCTGCCCCCGGGGACCGGCGATATCCAATTGACCCTGTGCCAGCGCACCCAGTTGACCGGGGCAATTATAGTGTCCACCCCGCAGGACGTGGCCCTTCTTGATGCCCGCAAGGCGCTCGACATGTTTCTGAAGCTGAAGACCCCTGTTCTGGGGTTGATCGAAAACATGTCCACCTTCTGCTGCCCCAATTGTGGGTATGAGACTCAGATCTTTGGCCATGGTGGGGTGAAGGCTGACGCTGACCGACTGGGTCTGCCCTTCCTTGGCGAATTGCCCCTGACCCTTGCGGTTCGTCAGGCTGGGGACAGCGGCACGCCGATTGCTGCCACCGATGCGCCCGAGGCCGAGGCCTATGCCCGTCTGGCCCATCGGCTGATCGCCGGCGACTTGGCCTGACGGGTCGGGCCGGGATCGCTTGGGACGATGCGATCACGACGAATCACGCAACTGGGAAAATCTGGGAAATCCGGGCCATGAGCCCGGATTTTTGTGTTTCCGGATGATTTTTCTATGTTTGAAAGTCGTCATTGCGCCGATCAGATCATTTTTTTCGACAATGCCGGGAAAAAGTGGGAAGTTTTGAGGCCCACTAGATATAGCGCTCACGCCAGCGTGATTGTCTATTTGTTGCCAAATCTTGTCCATTTAGGACTAAAGATAGCGATTGGCGTTGATCCGACTCAAGGGGTGCAGCCCGTTTCGCCCCAAAATTCCCATTGCGTCCCAGCCAATCCCGTGTCATCCCTTTCTACATCGAAACGGGCAGTACGAACAGCAGGGGCAGCTACAAGACCCCGAAACAGGCGAAAGTCAGGCTTCATACAGGCAACCCCGTTTAGACACATAGATCCGGCGCGTGAGCGAGCAGACATCTCCCCCAGGTGGCGCGCGTAGCTGGACGCCCAGCGATGGGACAGGCGGCGGATCGAGCAGTGGCAGCAGCTCGATCCGCCGTTTTCATTTTTGGCCCCGGTTTTTGGGGCCGTGGCGACAGAAAGGGACGGGCGAAAGCTCAGGTAAAATGTCGGATTTGTTTCGCGGTGAATACTACCAAAAGGTAGATTCCAAGGCCAGGGTTCTGATCCCGGTACCGTTTCGACGTGTCCTTGACGCCGGAGATACCCGCACCACCGACAGCCCCCGCACCCGCATGATCATCGTCTATGGCGGCAAGAACCGTCAGTTCTGTGACTGCTATTCGATGGCAGGCGCCGATGCGTTGGCGCGTTTGGTTGAAACCATTCCTTTGGGCAGCAAGGACCGCATCAGGGCCGAACGTGACCTGATCACTCGCTCGGCCACGGTCGAAATTGACGACGATGGCCGCATCGTCTTGCCCGCTCCGGTGCGCGAAAAGCTGGGTCTGACGCCCGAGATGATTAGGGAAGGTGTCGAATCCACCCTTGCCGGAGCCACGGACCGGTTCGCGATCTGGCGTGCCGACATCTATCGCGCGACCTTGGCCGACGAAGATGACGACGACGACGGCGAAGATGCCCTTACGGTGGTTGGCCGCTACCCGAAGGTTGGGTAAGATGGCACTGACAAGCGATCAGGAGCAGGATCGCGTCCCCCATATCCCGGTGCTGTTGCGCCCCATTCTGGATCTGTGCGCCCCGATTGATGGGTTGTGGTTGGACGGCACCTTCGGGGCGGGGGGCTATGCCCGTGCCTTGCTTGATGCCGGCGCGAATGTCATCGGCGTTGACCGCGATCCGCAGGCGCTTCAGATGGCAGAAGGCTGGCGTGGCATCTACAGTGATCGACTGACACTGGTGGCGGGCACTTTTTCCAACCTAGATCAATATGCCCCGAAACCACTTGACGGCGTGGTGCTGGATCTTGGCGTCAGCTCGATGCAACTGGATCAGCCGACGCGTGGCTTTTCCTTTATGAAAGACGGCCCGTTGGACATGCGCATGTCGCAAGACGGGCCCCCGGCCGCCGATCTGGTCAACACGGCGGATGAA
Source organism: Paracoccaceae bacterium (assembly GCA_046294955.1). Classification (GTDB taxonomy): domain Bacteria; phylum Pseudomonadota; class Alphaproteobacteria; order Rhodobacterales; family Rhodobacteraceae; genus Pseudotabrizicola. The sequence continues at coordinate 186 of JBKBOF010000239.1, read as the reverse complement.
ACCCGTCTGGCCGACATCCTTTATCACTATGGCGAGGAGCGCGCCTCGCGCCGGATCGCCAAATCCATCGTCGAACACCGCACCCGCGCGCCGATTGAAACCACCCTGCAACTGGCCGAGATCGTGTCCCGTTGCCTGCCGCGCCCCAAACCGGGGCAAAGCCACCCGGCGACCCGCAGCTTTCAG
>JBKBOF010000238.1:0-3634 GCA_046294955.1 Paracoccaceae bacterium | reverse complement strand
CGGCAATGATCAGGTCAGGTTTCAGCGCAAGGGCACGGGCAATGCAGATCCGCTGCCGCTGCCCGCCCGAGAATTCATGCGGATAGCGGTCAAGCTGATCGTTTGACAGACCAACGCGCTGCATCAGGTCCGCCGCTGTGCTGCGCCTCTCGTCCGGGCTGCCGATGCCGTGGATCAGCAGGGGTTCGGCAATCAGATCGCCCACGGTCTTGCGCGGGTTCAGCGCGGCCATCGGGTCTTGAAACACCATTTGCACCCGCCGACGGACCGCCTTCATTCCGTCGCGGTCAAGGCCAGACAGGGTCTGGCCCGACAAGGTGATGCTGCCCTGATGTGGCACCAGCCCGACCATGGCCTTGGCGATGGTCGATTTTCCGCATCCCGATTCTCCGACAAGCGAGAATGTTTCCCCCCGGGAGATGTCAAAGCTGACGTTCTCGACCGCATGGACATTCTGCACGGTGCGACCAAACAAACCGCCCTTCAGCGGGAACCGCACAACCACATCGCGCAGCTGTGCCACGGGCGGGGCGGTTGTGGGTTCGGCGCGTTCCGTGCGTTGGCCCATGCGCGGAACGGCGGCCAGCAGGTCGCGCGTGTAGGGCTGGGCCGGAGATTTGAACAAGGTGTCGACGGGGGCCTGTTCCACCATCGCGCCGGATTTCATCACGATCACCCGGTCGGCCATTTCGGCCACAACCCCCATGTCATGCGTGATCAGGATGATGGCGGTGCCCAGATCCCGCTGCAAGTCGCGCAACAGGTCCAGCACCTCACGTTGCACCGTTACGTCCAGCGCGGTTGTCGGCTCGTCCGCGATCAGCACCTCGGGGCGCAGGGCAAGTGCCATGGCGATCATCACGCGCTGCCGCATGCCGCCAGACAATTCATGCGGATATTGCACCATCCGCCGTTCCGGTTGCGACAGCCTGACCGCCGTCAGCGCGGCCAGCGCCGCCGTTTGCGCCGCGGACGGGCTGACGTCTTGATGGGCACGGATGGCCTCGATCAACTGGGTGCCGATGGTCAGAACCGGGTTCAGGCTGGACATCGGTTCCTGAAAGATCATCGCAATACGGTCGCCGCGGATCCGGCGCATCTGCGCTTCGGGCAGGGTGGTCAGGTCGGTCGGGCCAAGGCTGATCCGCCCCGCCGTCACCCGCACTGCCGGAAACGGCAACAGCCCCATGATGGCAAGCGAGGTCAGCGATTTGCCCGACCCACTTTCGCCCGCAATCGCAAGGGTCTCGCCCCGGTTCACGCTGAACGACAGATCCTGCACAAGGGGGCGCAGACCGCCTTCGGTCCGCACCGAAACCGTCAGCCCTTCGACCGACAGCACGGGCCGCGGCTCCGGGGCCATCACAGCCCCGGAAAGTGGTGCAGCCGCCACCGTCATTCGAACACGCAACGCGGGAAGTAAAAGCTGACCACCCAGTTCGGCAAATCGACAATCTCGGATATCCGCAGATCGCCGCAGGTGGACACCAGCATATAGGCATCAACCGCCGCCATGCCGCGTTGGGCACAGAGCAGATTCACCATGCCTGCCACGGCATCGCGGCTGGCACTCATCAGGTCGGGGCCAATGCCGGTGGTCACCTCATAGCCCTTGGCGTCCAGATGGCGTGTCACCGGGCCGGGGGTGGTAAAGCGCGGTGTTTTCAGGTTCGCGCCCTTCACCAGATCCAGCGTCAGCACCACATCCATCGGCGATTCAATCGCCGTGCCACACACCTCGCCATCGCCTTGGGCCGCGTGGGTGTCGCCCACGCTGAACAGCGCACCCTCAACCTCGACCGGAAGGTAAAGCGTCACCCCTGCGTTCAGATCGCGGATATCAAGGTTGCCCCCCACCCGACGGGGCGGAACGACAGAATGAAGCCCGCTCTCCGCCAAAGCATTGCCGATGGTCCCGGCAAAAGGCTTCAGCGGCACCCGGCCTTCGCGTCCAAACAGGGCCGGATCCATTGACGTGGTGTCATAGGTCCAGACATGCAGCGCCGGGTCGGGAAACTGATCGGCCAGCAGCCCGAAACCGGGAATGTTCGCAGTCCAGCCAAAGCCGCGGCCCTCGAATTGGCGCGGGGCAAAGCTGTCGATGGTGACCTTGATCGCATCGCCGGGCATGGCACCTTCGACAAAGATCGGCCCCGACACCGGGTTGATCTTGCCGAAATCGAGCGTTGCCACATCGGCCACAGTGGACGACGGGCCAAGCTGGCCCGCCGAGGAATCATGACAGTGAAACAGGATGGTCGATCCGGGTTCGGCGCGCAGCGCCGGGGGCAGGGCATTGTCCCACCCGAAATGGTGCTGCGCGCCGTGGATCGTGTAGGTGCAGGCTTTGCACATCTTACTTCACGAACACATAGTCATAGTTGACCGGGATCGACACCGGATCGACGTAAAGTGCGTCATCGCCGCCCATCCGTTCCGACTTCATGGTGTAACGCTCTTCGTTGAACACCGGCACCCAAGGGGCCTGTTCCATCACGCCGGAATAGACGTCGGACCACAGCGCCAGACGGTCGGCCGCCTTGGCGGGGTCTGACAGGCTGTCGGCCTCGGTCGCCTTGGCATCCAGGCCTTCGTCACAGAACTTGGACCAGTTCCAGCCGCCTTCGCCAGCACCGGCACAGCCAAGGATCGGGCCGTAGAAGTTGGACGGATCGGGGAAGTCCGCGATCCATGCCATGCCGCCCGACCAGATCATCGGCGCGGTGCCGGCACCGCCTGCCTCGATCACATTGGCCTGTGCCAGCGACAGGATGTTGGCCTTGACCCCGATGGCGGCCAGATCCTGCTGAATCGCTTGTGCAATCCGCGGGTTCGGGTCGGTGTTCATCACATAGAGATCGGTTTCAAACCCGTCGGCAAGGCCGGCATCGGCCAACAGCGCCTTGGCACCGTCAATGTCATAGGAATAGCCCGCATAGCCTTCGGTGTAGCCGGGCATCGTCGGTGGCAGCGGTTGCGTGGCCGGAACCGCGCGCCCGTTGATGATCTGGGTGATCCGGTCCTTGTTGATGGCCATGTTCACAGCTTTGCGCACTTCCAGCTTGTCGAACGGGGCCTGCGTCACGTTCAGAGTGATATAGCCGGTGTGCAACTGTCCACCCTGCACCACGCGCGACGCCTGTGCCGGGTCTGCCATCACTTCCATGAATTTGGCCGGGGGAATGCCATCGCCGGGCACGTCAACCTCGCCGCTTTGCAGGCGCAACAGGGCGACGACCGGTTCTTGGCCAACCTCGAACACGATCTGATCCAGATAGGGCACGCCAGCACGCCAGTAATCGGCATTCTTTTCGAACACCAGTTTCTGCCCAAGCGTCCAGTCTGCCAGCTTGAACGCCCCGGTTCCGACAGGTGTCTTGCCGAAATCATCGCCCGCCGCATCAACGGCTTCTTTTGGCACGACCGAAGCGAAGTTCAGCGCCATGACATGCAGGAAGGTGGCATCCGGCCGGGCAAGGGTGATCTTGACCGTCAGCGGATCAATCACTTCGACCCCCGACAGCCCGTCTGGTCCGGCATCGTCGAACCCGGCGATGGCGGCAAAGAACCCGGCACCCGGCGATTGGGTTTCAGGGTTGGTGACGCGGTCGAGCGAGTATTTCACATCTTCGGC
>JBKBOF010000237.1:0-3649 GCA_046294955.1 Paracoccaceae bacterium | reverse complement strand
GTGCAGCCCTCTATTTTCGCCCCGTCGCCTTCGCCGTTCAGCAAGATATCAAAATGCGCGATGCCATTTTCGAACCGAAGGTTTACCGCGCGCACATCGGCCTGCGCATTGAAACCGAAGGTGACAATCCGGCGGTCAGCGACGCGGCCGACAAGGGCCTGCACCTCGGGATGGTCGGTGCAGCACACCGCCAGACCGTAGAAAGGGATATTCGACACAAAGTCGAGAAAGCCTTTGCGCAAGGCATCAAATGATCCCCAGTGCTCCATATGCTCGGGGTCAATGTTGGTGACGATAGCGATGGTGGCGGGCAGTCGGTTGAAACTTCCATCACTCTCGTCAGCCTCGACCACCATCCACTCACCCGCACCGGCACGGGCGTTGGACCCGTAGGAATGGATCACGCCGCCATTGATGACAGTCGGATCGAACCCGCCCTTGTCCAGAAGGGTGGCGACCATTGTGGTGGTGGTGGTCTTGCCATGGGTGCCTGCGACGGCAATATTCGACCGCAGCCGCATCAGTTCGGCCAGCATTTCGGCGCGGCGCACGACGGGCAGCTTGCGCAAGCGGGCTTCTTCCAACTCGGGATTGCCCTTCTTGATGGCCGAAGAAATTACGACAACCGCCGCGTTGCCGATGTTTTCGGCCGTCTGACCCTCAAAGAACGTGGCCCCCAGTTTCACCAGCCGGTCGGTGATCTTCGACGCTTTCGCATCAGAGCCCTGCACCGTGTAGCCAAGCGTCATCAGCACCTCGGCGATGCCAGACATGCCAATGCCGCCGATGCCGACAAAGTGGATCGGACCCAATTCCATGGGCAGTTTTGTGGCGGCGTTCATTGCGGTGCTCCTTCGGCGAGCGCTTCGACAAGGGCAACCAGGCGGTCGGTTGCATCGGGGCGGCCCTGCGACAGGGCGTTGGCAGCCATACGGTTGGCCGCGTCGGGCTGGGTCAGCACAGACGCCATGTGGCCGCTGAGGGTGGCGGCGTCAAGCGCCTTTTGCGGGATCAGGATGGCGGCATCGGCTTGGGTCAGGCCGCGTGCATTGGCCGTCTGGTGGTCGCCGGTGGCCGCAGCAAAGGGGATCAGGATCGACGGGCGACCGATCACCGAGATATCGGCAATCGACGATGCCCCCGAACGCGAGATCACCAGCTGCGCCTCGGACAGACGGGCGGGAATGTCGGAAAAGAACGGCTGAACCTCGGCCCGGATGCCAGCCTGCTCATAGGCGTCCACCACGCGCGGCAGGTCTTCTTCGCGCGCCTGATGCGCCACCCGCAGGTTGCGGCGCACCGCATCCGGCAGCAGGGCAACCGCCTCTGGCACCACATCCGACAAGATGCGGGCCCCCTGCGATCCGCCGATCACGACAAGGCTCATCGGGTAGTCGCCGGGCGCGATATAGCCGGCGCCGGCCCGGTCCAGCACCGCAAGCCGTACCGGATTGCCGGTGTGCACACCCGCGACCCCCTCTGGCAGATCGGTGGGCCAGGTGCCGCAGGCAACCGTGTTCACACGCGGGGCGAACACCTGATTGACCCGGCCGAGAACTCCGTTTTGTTCATGAATCATCCGGGGGCGGCGCAGGATCCACGCAGCGGTCAGCGCAGGGATCGTCGGATAGCCGCCAAACCCGACCACAACGGCAGGACGGTCGCGCAGTTGCGCCACAAGCGCACCCAGTACCCCACCTAAGATGCGAAACGGCACCGCCAGCTTGGCCAGCGCTCCGCCGCGCGCAAAGGTGGCCGAGGCCACCTGTTCTACCTGCACCACATGCGGGAAACCACCGGAATAGCGCGCGCCACGGGCATCAGTGGACAGCTTCACGCGCCACCCCTTGCGCACCATCGCCTCGGCCAAGGCCTGCGCGGGGAACATGTGGCCGCCGGTGCCCCCGGCTGCGATCAGAAGAAGCGGTCCCTTGGCCATCATCGCCCCCTATCGGCCACGACGCAGGATGTCGCCAATCTCGCCTTGCGGGCGGGTGCGCGTCAACGCCAGAAGCATGCCAACCGTGATCCCCGCCGCAATCACGGACGATCCGCCATAGCTGACAAAAGGCAGGGTCATTCCCTTTGCCGGCAGCAAACGCACGGCGACGCCCATGTTGATCATGGCCTGAACGCCAAAAACGCAGGCAAGACCTGTGCCGGCCAGACGGATGAACGGGTCGCGTTCGCGCATCAGGCGAAACAGTGACCGCACGACGATGGTGGCGTATAGCGCAAGGATCACCAGAACCAGGATCAGCCCGTATTCTTCGGCTGCGACGGCGATGATAAAGTCAGTGTGGGCATCCGGCAGCGTCCATTTCACCTGCCCTGCCCCCACGCCAACGCCAAAGAAGCCGCCTTCCTGAATGGCATTGGTGGCATAACCGATCTGGCTGCGCGGGTCGATTTCAGGGTTCAGAAACCCATCGATGCGGCGCGCAAAATGCTCGGACGATTCGTAGGCGACGGTTCCGCCAAAGCTGACAAGCCCGACGATGACCGCGATCAGCGTCATCGGGGCACCGGCGATGAAATAGATCACCCCCCAGCCGAACAGGATCAGCGCGGATTGACCGAAGTCGGGTTGGATTGCCAGCAACAGCACGACAGCAAGGGTCAGACCGAATGAGACAGACTTTCCCGGCGGACCGTTCAGATCCTGACTGGCCGCCATCAGCCACGCGACGACCACCATGAAGCCGGGTTTCAGAAACTCGGACGGTTGGAACGACGCAAAGCCAAAGGAAAACCAGCGCACGGCGCCTTTGCCAAAGTCAGTGCCGAAGACCGGCAGCAGCATCAGCGCAAGAAAGGACGCTGCAAAGCCGATCACACCAAGTCTGCGGATCATGGTGGGGGGCATCATGGACACCCCGGCCATCACGATCAGCGCCACGACCCCGAACACCGCTTGCCGCTGGACATAGTAGAAATCGTTCAGCCCGTTCCGGCTGGCCAAGGGCACCGATGCCGCAAGCCCAAGCAGAAGGCCAATGCCGAACAGCACCATGATGGCGGTCAAAGACCACTTGTCGATGGTGCGCCACCAACGGGGAAGCACGGGCTCTGTCACCCGCACCGGGTTGGAGCCATAGACCATTTCAGTCATGGAAAAACCGCCTGTAACGCCTGCACTGCCGATCGCCCGGGTTTGCCCCGGGTCTGTGTAAAAGTGTAACCAAGAACGCCACCCAAAGCCAGCAGAAACCGGGCAGCAAACATCCTTGATCGCGCCAATTGTTTCCTGCTGGCTGTAGGTGCCCAAAACCGCAAACCCTGCTGGACGATGTGGACAGGACCTGGGCCGCCCTTGCCCTCCCCCGGCATCTGCTGCCATTCTGGCTCAAATGGAATGGAGGCCCGAATGGCGGCAACAGTGGGAATCGTGGGCACTGGACTGGTCGGGTCGGCGGCGGGCTATGCGATTGCACTGTCCGGCGTGGCCGCGCGGATCGTTCTGGTCGATCACAACCCGGCGCTGGCCCGCGCACAGGCCGAAGACATTGCCCATGCCGTGCCCTTCGCATCCTCGACACAAATAGAAGCCGGGCACTATGACCGTCTGCACGGGGCGGAGCTGGTGATTATCGCGGCCGGGGTCAACCAGAAACCGGGCGAGTCGCGGCTGGATCTGCTGACCCGAAAT
>JBKBOF010000236.1:0-3709 GCA_046294955.1 Paracoccaceae bacterium | reverse complement strand
GCAAAGCGGTTGCCCTTGGCCGATTTCCGCTCTTGTTTCGACGCAACCGAGCCTGCGATTTTCGCAATCAGCGGGCCGCGTTGCGCAAGGACGGTGATCTCGGTCAGGGTTTTAACATCCTTGCGCTTCAGGGGCCCCATGTAATCATCCAGCGGGTGGCCAGACAGGTAGAAGCCAACGGCCTGATGTTCATGCCCCAGACGTTCCACCGGCTGCCAATCGTCACGGAAGGCCAAGCGCGGTTCGGGGATATCCGCCCCCGCCTCTCCAAACAGCGAAACCTGCGCGCTGGACTTCGCCTCGTGGATCGCGGCGGAATAAGCGACCAGCGCATCCAGCGCCTCAAATACCCGGGCGCGGTTCGGATCAAGCTGGTCGAACGCCCCGGCGCGGGCCAGCATTTCCATCGGGCGCTTGCCAACCCGTTTCAGGTCCACCCGGCGCGCCACATCGAACAAGGTCGCAAATGGCCTGTCGCCCCGCGCCTCGACGATCAGTTTCATCGCCTCGATGCCCACATTCTTCAGTGCGCCAAGGGCATAGATCAACTGACCGTCCCGCACGGTGAATGTGGCCAGCGACCTGTTGACACAAGGCGCGACCATGGCGATACCCAGCTTGTCCACCTCGCGCTTATACACCGCCAGCTTGTCAGTCAGGTGGATATCGCAGTTCATCACCCCTGCCATGAATTCTGCCGGGTAATTCGCCTTCAGATAGGCAGTCTGGTAGCTGACCACTGCATAGGCGGCAGCGTGCGATTTGTTAAAGCCATAATTGGCGAATTTTTCCAGCAGGTCAAAAACCTCGCCCGCCTTTTTGGCATCAATTCCGTGGGTTTTCTTGGCCCCTTCAATGAACTTTGGCCGTTCCTTGGCCATTTCCTCGGCGATCTTTTTCCCCATCGCCCGACGCAACAGGTCCGCCCCGCCAAGGGAATAGCCCCCCATGACCTGTGCGATCTGCATCACCTGTTCCTGATAAACGATGATGCCTTGGGTTTCCTTCAGGATCGGGTCAATGGTCGGGTGCAGCGAGGAAATTTCGCGCAGGCCGTTCTTCACCTCGCAATAGACCGGGATATTCTCCATCGGGCCGGGGCGATAGAGCGCCACCAGCGCCACGATGTCTTCGATACAGGTCGGTTTCATGCGCCGCAACGCATCCATCATCCCAGAGCTTTCCACCTGAAACACCGCAACCGTCTTTGCGCTTGCGTAAAGATCATATGTCGGCTTGTCGTCCAACGGGATCAGGTTGATGTCGAATGCGATGCCGCGCAAAGCCAGCAGGTCCATCGCATTCTGGATCACGGTCAGGGTTTTCAGACCCAGGAAGTCGAATTTGACCAGCCCCGCCGCCTCGACCCATTTCATGTTGAACTGGGTGGCGGGCATGTCCGACCGCGGATCCTGATACAGCGGCACCAACTCGTCCAACGGACGGTCGCCAATCACCACGCCCGCCGCATGGGTCGAGGCGTTGCGATACAGCCCCTCAATCTGCTGCGCATAGCCCAACAGTCGCCCGACCACCTCTTCCTTCGCCGCTTCACGCAGGCGCGGCTCGTCCGCCAGCGCCTTGGTGATGCTGACCGGTTTCACGCCCTCCACCGGGATCATCTTCGACAGCCGGTCCACCTGCCCGTAAGACAGTTGCAACACCCGCCCCACATCGCGCACCGCCGCCTTGGACAGCAGCGCGCCAAAGGTGATGATCTGCCCCACCTTTTCGCGGCCATAGCGGTCCTGCACATAGCGGATCACCTCTTCGCGGCGGTCCATGCAAAAGTCGATGTCGAAATCGGGCATGCTGACCCGTTCAGGGTTCAGAAAGCGTTCGAACAGCAGGGCATAACGCAGCGGGTCAAGATCGGTGATGGTCAGCGCATAGGCAACAAGCGACCCCGCCCCCGACCCCCGGCCCGGCCCGACCGGTATGCCATTGTCTTTCGCCCATTTGATGAAATCCGACACGATCAGGAAATAGCCGGGGAAGCCCATCTTTTCGATGATATCCAGCTCGAAATCCAGCCGAGCCTGATAGTCTTCAGGCGGCACAGCATGCGGGATAATTGCCAACCGCGCCTGCAACCCGGCATTGGCCTGTCGGCGCAGTTCCTGCACCTCGTCATCGGCAAACTTCGGCAAGATCGGCTTGCGCTTATAGGTGGCAAAGGCGCATCGTTTCGCGATTTCCACCGTGTTTTCCAAGGCCTCGGGCAGATCGGCGAACAAGGCGCACATCTCGGCTTCGGATTTGAAATAGTGCTGCGGGGTCAAGCGTCTCCGGGGCTGTTGCTGATCCACATAAGCGCCCTCGGCAATGCAGATCAGCGCATCATGCGCCTCGTACATTTCGGCCTTCGGGAAATAGACGTCATTCGTTGCCACCAAGGGCAGACCCAAGTCATAGGCCAATTCGATATGGCCCCGCTCGGACCCGGCCTCGGCGGGGGGAAGTTTGTCGCCTTCGCCCGGATGGCGCTGCAACTCTACATAAAGCCGACCCGGAAAGGCGACAGCCAACCGCTTCAGCAATGCCCGCGCATTCGGCTCCTGCCCAGCCTGCAAGAACCGCCCCAACGGCCCATCCGGCCCGCCAGTCAGACAGATCACGCCGCCTGAATACCGTTCCAGATCCTCGACTGTCACGTGGGGAAGCTGTCCATCACTCCGCAGATACAGACAGGAATTCAGCTTCATCAGGTTCAGGTAGCCCGGCTCATCCTGCGCCAACAGGACGATCGGCGCGGGTAGCCTCGGCCGCTCGCCGGCCTGTGCCGGATCATGTGCAAGGCTGATCTGGCACCCCACGATTGGCTGCACACCCGCCGCTTGCGCGGTCACTGAAAATTCCAGCGCTGCGAACATGTTGTTTGTATCAGTCACGGCAATGGCAGGCATTTCTGCCGCCACTGCCAGCTTGATCAATGACTTGACCGGCACCGCACCTTCCAGCAAGGAATGTTCGGTGTGGACCCTCAGATGAATGAATCGCGGTGGTTTTGACATGGTGGCAGCCTAGCGAAGCATCCGCGCGGGGAAAAGGGCGCCTTTTTCTTCGGCAGATTGCGATGCTGCTTCAAAAAAACCCGCCGAAATATGTCTTGCCTTGTGCCGCGACCGGTTGCTTGATGATACGACAGGGAAATCAAGGGGTGCGTGCCCCGCTTTACGCCGCATCGGGCGGGCATGCAAAAAACCTCGAACGGGGAGAAGGCGGCGGACGAAACCATATGTCGGAGATCGCGTTTCTCTTGAACGGAACGCCGATCCGCGTGGCTGCAGACGCACCCACGCGGACGCTTCTCGACTGGCTGCGCGACACCCGCGGCCTGACCGGAACCAAGGAAGGCTGCAACGAAGGCGATTGTGGGGCATGCACCGTTATGGTGACCGACGCAGCCGGCAGCCGCGCCCTCAATGCCTGCCTCCTGTTCTTGCCACAGTTGCAGGGCAAGGCTGTCCGCACTGTCGAAGGGATCACGGGCCCTGATGGCTCGCGCCATCCGGTGCAACAGGCGATGGTCGAACACCATGGCTCGCAATGCGGCTTTTGTACACCGGGGTTCATTGTCTCGATGGCCACGGCGCATCTCAACGGCGCCACCGACCATGACGACCAGCTTGCCGGCAACCTGTGCCGCTGCACGGGATATGCGCCAATCATCCGGGCAGCGCAGGCCGCTGAATCCGCCCCGGTGCCA
>JBKBOF010000235.1:0-3744 GCA_046294955.1 Paracoccaceae bacterium | reverse complement strand
CGCCTGACACAAGCTGCATCAGACAGTCATCGCGATTGCCCGCCCGCAGGTGAACGCGGCACAGTCCCGACAGAGAGCCGACAATGCGCGCCGCGAATGAGGTGGCCCACGCATGTTGACAGGTGATCGTCAGCACATGCCCGGCCGGGATGGCGGTCTGGCGCAGGCCCTGACCGATCCGGCGCAGATCCGCCGCGACGCGCCGCAATTCCGGCTCCATGGCGGCAACGCCGGGCATCAGGGTCACAGGTTTGCGGCTGCGGTCAAACAGCGTGACGCCGACTGCCGCCTCGATGCTGCGCACCCGGCGGGTGAATGCAGATTGCGTCAGATACCGCCGTTCCGCCGCCCCGGCCAGCGACCCCGCATCCAGCACCGACAGGATATCCTCGATCCATTCCAACCGCATCGCCGATCCTCCAAACACCGATAACTTGCTGTTTACGCATATCAGACCCAGAAATTTGCATTATATTTTGCATCATTCCATCGCTAACTTGCACATATATCCATTCAGCAGGAGATTTCCATGCACCTTGCCCGCTACCCCCGCCGGTTTCTCGCGCATCTGCCCACGCCGCTGGAACGGCTTGACCGGCTGTCGGCCGAACTCGGCGGGCCAGAAATCTGGATCAAGCGCGACGATTGCACAGGCCTGTCCACCGGGGGCAACAAGACCCGCAAGCTTGAATTCCTGATGGCCGAGGCCGAATTGCAGGGTGCCGATCTGGTGATGACCCAAGGGGCCACGCAATCGAACCACGCGCGCCAGACCGCCGCCTTTGCCGCCAAGATGGGCATGGCCTGCCATATCCTGCTGGAAGACCGGACCGGATCGAACAACGCCAACTACAACAACGGCGGCAACGTGCTGCTGGACCATCTGCATGGGGCGACCACCACGAAATACCCCGGCGGCACCGATATGAACGCGCAGATGGAGCAGGTGGCCGATACTTTCCGCGCGCAGGGCCGCCGCGTCTACACCATCCCGGGTGGCGGGTCGAACCCGACCGGGGCGCTTGGCTATGTCAACTGCGCCTTCGAGATGTTGGGCCAGTTCAATGACCGTGGCCTGAAGGTGGACCACATCGTAACTGCAACTGGCAGCGCGGGTACGCAGGCGGGGCTGATCACCGGCCTGAAGGCAATCAACGCACAGATCCCGCTGTTGGGGATCGGCGTGCGTGCGCCAAAGATCCGTCAGGAAGAGTCCGTCTTTGCGCTGGCCTGCGCCACGGCGGAAAAGCTGGGTTGCCCCGGTGTCGTCCAGCGCGAGGATGTGGTGGCCAACACCGACTATGTCGGCGAAGGCTATGGCATCCCGACCGACGCCGGGCTGGAGGCGATTGCGATGTTCGCCCAGTTGGAGGCGATCCTGCTGGACCCGGTCTATTCGGCCAAGGGGGCATCGGGGCTGATCGACCTGATCCGCAAGGGGCATTTTGCCAAGGGCAGCCGCGTCGTGTTCCTGCATACCGGCGGCAGTGCGGCGCTGTTCGGCTATGACAGCGCCTTTGATTTCAAGGACCGTTGGACAAAATGACAACAGGCAGCGACCCTTTCCTGATCCAGCGGATGTGGGCGCGGGGGGATGCGCTGTTTGGCGGGGTGCTGCTGGCTTCGGTCATCGCCGTGGCGGCGCTTTTCCTGTCGGGACATTACGGCGCGCCGGCCATGCTGTTTGCACTGCTGATCGGCATGGCATTCCATTTCCTGTCCGACAACGATCGCTGCGGGGCCGGAATAGATTTTGCCTCGCGCACGTTGCTCCGAGCGGGTGTGGCCCTGCTTGGGCTGCAACTGTCGGTGCAGGATGTCACCCGCGTGGGGGTTGGGTCGCTGGCGGCGGTCGTGGGGTTTGTGTTCGGCATCTTCGCCCTTGGTGCCGCACTGTCCTATCTTGGTGGCCGACGCATGGCGTTCGGGATGCTGGCGGGGGGATCGGTGGCAATCTGTGGGGCATCTGCGGCACTGGCCATCACCTCGGTCCTGCCCCCAAGCCCGGACCGAGAAAAGGATGCCTTGTTCGTGGTGATCGGCGTTACCACCCTGTCAACCATCGCGATGATCGTATACCCGATCCTGTTCCGGTCCTTGGGACTTGGCGATCTTGACAGCGGATTTCTGATCGGCGCGACGATCCATGACGTCGCGCAGGTCGTCGGGGCGGGTTATTCGATCAGCGACGAGGCGGGAGTCGTTGCCACCTTTGTAAAGATGGTGCGGGTTGCGCTTCTGCCGGTGGTGATGCTGGTGGTGATGCTGAGTTTCCGCAATGCACAAAGCCAACGTATCACGCTGCCGTGGTTTCTGGGTGTCTTCCTGGTGCTGGCCGTACTGGCAAATACCGGAGTGATCCCCGCTGTTGTGTCGGAGGCGCTGGCGGTGGTGTCGCGATGGTGTCTTGTGATTTCCATTTCTGCGCTCGGGGTCAAGACAAGTCTTGGCGCAATCGCGAAGGTGCAACCATTTTACGCGGTGATCCTGATCGTCGAAACCATAGCCCTGCTGGCGGTCGCGGTCGGGTTTGTGATGATCACCTCGGGCTGAGGGTGGCGCGCGCCTGCGGCCTGGTGTCTCGCAGCCGATGATGGGACCAGAACGCCATGAGACCATAGGGATGGCCGCCGCCGCAACGCCTTCGAGCGCCGCCTGCTGTTCGGCAGCGTCAAATCCATTGATCACAATACCATCCGGGCCAAGTGCCAGCGCCTGACCTGCCGCAGCCGCCCGGCTGTGTACGGAACCCGCGCCGTCAAGCACTTTCACTGTCCAGCCAATTTTGGCTGCGGTTTCTTCAATGCCGTAGGTAACGCCAAGGATGCCGCCGTTCTTCATACCGCTTGCACGGGCTTCGGCGCGGGGTCCATACGGTCTGTCATCAGCCCCGAGCTGCTTGAACCCGTGCAGACCAAAGAAGTCGTGCTGCGCTTGGTCATGTTGACGGTGCACACCGCCCTTGCCAGTGCAATTGACGCGGCTGGACCGGGCTTTCAGGCAGACTGCTGATCGGGCGTAGCGGAGTTCATTTGGGTGCAACCGGCGTCGGGTCAGGAACACATGATGTGGCGGCAGCCGAAGCGGTGCCAGCCCTGACTTCGTTGCCACGGATTGTCGGTTCTTTCAGCCGCATAACACCAAAGCCTCCATGGCTGTGGTGGTGCCGCTTTGGTCCGCAAACTCCACCCGCAGCATGTCCCAAATAACCGGGGATCCTGTGCTGGTCGCGGCATACGACGCTCAAATGGTAGATCAATCGCAAGGGGATGCCGTCGTGTGTAAATTGTTCGGGAACATAAACCCTGCCCCACGCGTTCAACCGTTGTATGCAGATATTAAACTCCAACCTGACTGACTGTCCGTGGAGCACGGATCCAAGTGCATTCCTCGGGTTTTCGGCGCTGACACTTGGTCTGTCGGTCCGGTTGTCAGGCTGGCTTGGTCAAAATCAACAGGCTCGCTGTGCTCTGCGCCATCAAGGCAAGCCGGTCCCTCAGTTTGAACCGTGCAGCAAAAGACTCAAACGCCCTCCTGCGAGCGGGAAAGCACATGATTGAACGCTTCCGGCTTGGCACCACAGCCTCAGCTGTTGCTCTAGCGCCCGGCTTTGTGACTTTGCATGGCGCAGCCCGAATGCAAAGGTCTTTGCGACGATGACGGATTTGCCTGCAACGACCGTCATCGCGCCGGCCATTGGGAACGCGATTTTTGCGGCGACCGGCGCGCGCTTGCGACATTTGC